>JAPLOD010000608.1 GCA_026692735.1 Planctomycetota bacterium
ATTCACCAGCATGGCCGCCGCTCCGGCGAGGTGATTGTGAAAGTCAACTGCGGCGCGTTGCCGGAGCATCTGATGGAGTCGGAGTTGTTCGGCCACGAGAAAGGCGCGTTCACGGGCGCCGACAAGAAGACCGTAGGGCGGTTTGAGCAGGCCTCGGGGGGCACGCTGTTCCTCGACGAGATCGGCGACCTGCTGCCGCAGTTGCAGGTGAAACTGCTGCGCGCGCTGCAAGACCGCAGGATTGAACGGGTGGGATCCAGCGTGCCCGTCAGCGTGGACTTCCGCCTCGTCTGCGCCACGCATCGTGACCTGAAAGCGGCCGTCGCGGCCGAGAGATTTCGCGAAGACCTGTACTACCGCATCAACGTCGTGCCTGTCCGCATCCCGCCGCTCCGCGAACGCCAGGAGGACATCGAACCGCTGGCAACACACTTCCTTACTATGTTGCGGGCCGACGCGCCCAAGGCGCCCGAAGCATTCAGTGCCGAGACCGTCGCCGCCTTGCGGACGTTTCCATGGCCGGGGAACGTCAGACAACTTCGCAATGCCATCGAATACGCTCTGGTCGTGTGCAAAGACAAGGTCATCACGCCAGCGGATCTGCCCGAGGACTTGCGCCAGCAGCCGCCCGCCAATGCAGGCATAGCCACGATGGGAGCCGCCCAAGCCGGCGCCGCGGCGCCGACTCCGTCCGCCACGCTGCACGAGGGGCTGAAGGGTTCAGTGCAAATGGCCGAGGCCGAGGCGATCAGAGCGGCTCTTGTCCGCAACCGTTGGCATGTGTCGAAGGCCGCCCGCGAACTGAAAATCAGCCGCTCTGTTCTCTACACTCGCATGAACACGTACGGCATCAAGAGGCCTGAGTGAAGGCCCGAAAACCCAGGTAGCGCGCAGACCACTGTCGAGTGCCGGCATCGCGCCGGACACCGATCCTCGGCAGCGGAGTTGCGTGCCCATGATGCCGGTGAGCCGCCATCTCTGATTTCGACTGCCGGATCTCAGCGTGATACATGAACTATGGAATAGCCTCCCTGTTTTAGCTGCATGTTTGGGGAGGTGATCCCATAGGGACAGTCCAGTTCCATTCGCGCCAGGCCTGGAACGCCGCGCACGCGCGCTTGTGCACTTGCGTGTCTGCTATCGAGCCACCAGCACATGCTGCTTGCCCCTATTCCAGTGTTCCACGCATAGATAGGTGATGACGGCGTAACCGACACGTGATGTACACAACATGGCCCGGCCGTTGCGGTATCCGCGCCAAGTGCGCGATAGTCTGTTACAGGGCGTCCCTTGGTGCGGGACATCATACTGAGAGGTCTGCCCGATGAGAAGACTCTATGCCGCTGCGTTGCTTGTGCTGGCCGTGTGCGCCGGGTCCATGGCCGCGGGCGAGGTGCTGATCTACGAATGGAGGCTGCGCGGCGTCGAGTGGTACTCGGCCGGCGACAACGCCGCGGAGTCGCAGCGCCGCTCGGTCGCGCAGAGCGGGTACCTGGTGGTGGAGTACGACGCGGCGTCCGATACGTACTCAAGCCCGCGGCTCATCCGGTACTGGACCGACTCCCAGAGCCGCGCGAAGTGCTACGCTGCCGAGGACGGCTTCCTCAATGACACCGCGGAGTTCGTGCGCAACAACAGCAACACGCCCACGCTGAGTCTGTTCGGCTTCTGGGGCGGGTCGTTCGGCGAGTACTACAGCGGCAGATTGGCGAAGCAGGACGGGGAGAGCCTTGGTTTTGTGGGCAAGCTCAGCATCGCGTCCAGGCTTGCGGGGCGCTCGGTCTGGCGAATGCAGTATGAGGACGGGTCGTCCAGCAACGGCTCGGGAACCGCCGGGTTGACGCTCAACGCCAGCCGTACCAAGCAGGCCAACGAGAAAGGTCTCGGGCTGGCCGGGACGCTGCGCGAACTGCAGGCGCACGTCACCGATCTCGGGTATACAAACCCCGCGCCGAAGAGCATCACCGCGCCCCTCGAGAACATCCAGTTAGTGCAGAGCGCTGTGGATGGCACGGTGATTGGCGCGCAGCAACCCGCCAACGGGACGTTCCTGGATCTGCAGACCGGCACGGACGGCAACAGCGGCAAGCTGATCTTCTACAACGATATGCCGTCCGGCGACACGAAGGTGAGCATCATCCCCAATCCGGACACACCGTGGGACTACACGCTGGTGCTGCCGACCAGTGCAGGCGCGGCCTCCCAGGTCCTGGCCACCGACGGCAACGGCGTCCTTTCCTGGACCGACAAGGCCAGCGCCGTCACTGCCGGGGTAACGAGTGTCAACGGGCGTGCCGGCGCGGTGACGCTGGACAAGGCGGACGTGGGGCTGAGCAACGTGGAGAACACGGCGCTGTCCAGTTGGGCCGGTTCGAGCAACATCAAGACCGTGGGGACGGTCGCCGCCGGCGTCTGGAACGGCAGTGCTGTCCCGGTCGCCAACGGCGGCACGGGCGCGACGGACGCTCCAGGCGCGCGCACCAACCTCGGTCTGGACCCGACCGTCAACACTGTGGCGGCGGCTACGAACGCCAACACCGTCTCCACCATCGTCAAGCCAACGGCGGCACGGGCGCGACGGACGCTCCGGGCGCGCGCACCAACCTCGGTCTGGACTCGACCGTCAACACTGTGGCGGCGGCTACGAACACCAACACCGTCTCGACGATCATCAAGCGTGACGTGAGCGGCGACTTCAGCGCGGGGACGATCACCGCAAACCTGGTGGGCGACGTGACGGGCAATGTGACAGGCGACGTGACGGGCGATGTGACCGGCAATGTGACGGGCAACATCTCCGGTTCGGCAGCCAACGTGACAGGCACGGTCGCCGTGGCCAACGGCGGCACGGGCGCGACGGACGCTCCAGGCGCGCGCACCAACCTCGGTCTGGACCCGACCGTCAACACTGTGGCGGCGGCTACGAACGCCAACACCGTCTCCACCATCGTCAAGCGTGACGCCAGCGGGAACTTCAGCGCGGGCACGATCGCGGCGAACCTGGCCGGCAACGTGGCCGGGAATGTCACGGGGAACATCAGCGGCACGGCGGCGAACGTGACAGGGACAGTCGCCGTGGCTAACGGCGGGACGGGAAAGACAGCCGTCACGAGCGGCAGTTACCTGGTTGGCAACGGAGCCGGAACGCTTAATGAGAAGACCACTGCGCAGGTCAAAACGGATCTGGCGCTGACAGCCTCTGATGTCGGACTGGGAAATGTAGAGAACCTGAAGGTCAACCTCGCCGCGGCAACCGATCCCGCCGCCGGGAACGATGCGACCCAAGGCTATGCCGCTGGCTCACGGTGGCTGAACACCACGACCCAGAAGGAGTTTATCTGCCTCAGTCCCGCTGCCGGCGCCGCTGTCTGGAAAGAGACCACGAACGCGGGCGCGCTCCTGGCATCCAACAACCTGAGCGATGTGGCCAACGCCGCGACGGCCCGCACCAACCTCGGCCTGGGCACGATGGCGACGCAGAACGCGAACGCCGTCGCCATCACGGGCGGGACCATGACAGGGGTGTCCGTGACGGTAGCCAGCGATGCCAGCGACAACCTTGGGCTTGGCACGGGCGCGCTGGCATCAAAGACCACCGCCGCCAGCAACGTCGCGGTCGGATCCTCGGCGCTAAACGCCACCACATCCGGCAACAACAATACCGCCTTGGGATTCCGCACGCTTCAGTATAGCCAGACCGGAAGCAACAACACTGCGATCAGCTATGACTCGATGTTCGGCTCGGCCGGCAACTCGCCAGCCAACAACACGGCGATGGGGTACTACGCGCTGCGGTCGGTTACAACGGGCAACGGCAATACGGCTGTGGGCAGCAACGCCTTGTCCTCCAACACCACGGGCGCCACCAACGCGGTGCTCGGCAGTGCCGCCATGTCCGCCAACACGGGAGGCACAAACAATGTGGCCGTGGGCTGCTTGGCGCTCAGCTCTAACACAACCTCGCACAACAGCACCGCTGTGGGCGCCAATGCGCTGCAGTTCACCACCGCTGGCGGCAACACCGCTATGGGCAATTCCGCGCTCTATAAGAACACCACCGGCACCAACAACACGGCGGTGGGCGTTGTAGCAATGATGAACTTCAGCGGCACCGGGACGGGAAGCGACAACACGGCCATGGGGGCCTCGGCGCTGTACAGTAACGACGGCAGCGGCAATTCGGCCTTCGGTTCGATGGCGGGAAACGCGGGAACTCCCATAACCACCGGCACGCAGAACACGCTGATTGGCGCCAACGCCCAGGTGAATTCGGCTTCGGCCACCAACCGCATCGCCCTCGGCTATAACGCCATCTGCGACGCCAACAACAAGGCGGTGATCGGCAACAGCAGCGTCACGACAGTCGGCGGCTACGGCACCTGGACGAACTACTCCGACCGCCGCGAGAAGGAGAACATCGCGGACTGCGGCCTGGGGCTGGACTTCATCCTCGCCCTGCGTCCGGTGACCTACAACTACAAGAGCCAGCCGGGCGTGCCGCGCGAAGGCTTCATCGCGCAGGAGGTGGAGGAGACGTGCAATACACTGGGCGTCCAGTTCCATGGCGTTGAGAAGCCGCAGGCCGAAGACGGCCGGTATTCCCTGTCGTACCCGGCGTTCGTGGTGCCGCTGGCCAACGCCGTCAAAACGCTCAAGGCCGAGAACGACGCGCTGCAGTCGGAGAACGCCGCGCTCAAGGCGGACATTGAGAAGATCAAGAAGGCGCTGAACATCAAGTGACGAGCTCGTGGGAGGGGGCGGTCGGCGAGACGGCTCTCCGGAGCCGTCTCGCTGACCGTGACCGACAAGGACGGCGGTACAGGATCGGCAAGCAAGACGATTGCCGTGCTCAACGCGCCACCGACGGCGAGGATCGTGGGGGCGCCACCGACCGGCGTTGAGGGAACTGAGATCAGTGTTACAGGCACGGTGAGCGACGCAGGCGCTCTGGACACATTTTCCTACCGATGGAGCGTCGCGAAGAACGGCGTGGCGTTCGGGGCAGTTGGGACCGGCGCTGCCTTTGCCTTCACACCTGACGGCGCAGGCGATTACGTCATGACCTTGCGTGTCACTGACAAGGATGGCCGCACGGCGACGGACTCGGCAGTGATCTTTGTTAGCAACGTGAATCCGCATGTGAACATCGTCGGAGCGCCCGCGACAATCACAATGGGCTCGCCCGTCAGTCTCACCAGCACGGTCACAGACCCGGGCGCCGCGGACACGTTCGCCTATGCGTGGCGCGTCACCAAGGATGGCGTGGCGTTCGCGAGCGGCACCGACGCCGATTTCAGCTTCACGCCCCTGGACGACGCGATCTACGAAGTGACCCTGAACGTTGCCGATCACGACGGCGGGACGGGGGCGGATGGCGTACTCATCATCTCGCAGGCCGCCCCCGTTATCGGCAGCGGGCCCACGGCGGACGTTAACCCAGCTCTGCCGCTGCAGGCCGTGCACTTCTTCTGCCAGGCATCCGACGCCGACACGATTACGTGGAGCTGGGACTTCGGCGACGGGATCGTAGACAACAGTAACAGCAACGCGGTGACGCACGCGTTCAGTCCCGCCGGCACATACGTGGTGACCGTGACAGCCACGGATGCGAATGGTCTGTCCACTGCAAAGTCGCTGACAATGCAGATCAACCCCGTCGGTGACATTACCCAGGAAGGGGCTGCACTCGACAGCGATGGAGACGGTGTGGCGGACAATATCGAGTTGGCGATGGGTACGGACCCGCTCGATGCCGACTCCACGCCTCTTGTGGACGCGCCGGGGCAAACACCGCAGACGCTGACTGTACTGAAGATGGGCGTCACACTGTGCTTCACAAAGCCCGGCAACGACGCCATCGTGGTCAGCGGCGCGCTGCCGGTGCCTGCGGGCTTCAAAGCCGCGGGGAAGACGTTGGCCGTGGACGTAAGCGGCATCGCGCGCGTCTTCACGCTTGATGCCAAAGGCTTCGCAAGGCTCGGCAAGGATGCCATTACGATGAGGATCAGGGCCAGCAAGGGCAACGCGGCGGCCCAGGTCGCGAAATTCACCTTGAAGCTGCAGAAGGGCGACTTTGCCGCCGCCCTGAAGAACGAAGGCTTGTCGCAGACGCCAGCCGTGGGACCGCGCGTTGTCGTCGTGACGATAATATTCAACGGCACCATGTACCAGAAGTCGCAGACAGTGTTCTACACGAACCTGATCGGCGCCAAGGGCAGCGCGAAGTAAGCGCTTCAGTAGGCTGTACCGTAAAGAGCACGCTGATAACTAAAGCGAACGCAAGGGGCCGCCCCCAATCAGGGGGCGGCCCGGTCTGTCTGTCGTCTGCACGTCCGCAGGATTTTCAGCGATCTTGTCCAAGGGCCGGGTCATCCCCAGTTCATCCCCGGCCCTTGGCGTTCCTCTTTTGTTATCTGGCGTACTGCTGTCTCAGCCTCTGTAGCTCAGCCACCGCCTTGTCTATCGCGGAGACGAGGTATTGAGACGCCACGGGGTCCAAGCCCGTGACGGTGGGCGCCGGAGCTTTAGCCTTGGGCGGCCTTCCTCTCTTCTTGGCTGGGGCTGGCGCTGCCCTCTTGGCCTTCCTCTTGGCCATCATCTGCATCAGGGCGTCCACATTGCCCCTGTAGCCGGCCTGCCGCGCGGCGACATGGGCCTCCTTCCAGGGTTTGCCCGCTGCCCTGGCTGCCATTGCGGCCTCGATGATCTTGGCTTTGATCTCAGGCTTGTATCGCTTGCGTGCTCTCGCCATTCTCGTTGCCCTCCTTCAGGGGAGCAAAGATAGTGACAGACAGGGACGATGAAGTCAAGGCACGGGCGGCGTCCGCGAGATGCTGGACGATGGGCGGCTGCGGTTCGATGACTCACAGCGGCGCTTTCCTACCCGCGCGCAGGCGAGCCGCACCATGAAGAGAGGGGAGGCAGCGGGCACTCCGCCCTGTGCCGCCGAGCTGTGGGCTGCTCCGTTGTTTCCTGCGGTGGACGTCATCAGTGTACTCCTTATAAGTGCTGACTGGCGTCGGAAGCTGATGGTGGGGAAGGGTTAGACTGTACGGATGCGTAAGCCGAGTGGCCGGTGACATTGTTGCAACCCGAACCGAGACGGAGGGGAGATCATGCGCAACTGCGTACTCATAGCCCTGTTTGCCCTCAGCGCAGCAGTAACGGGGGCGTTTGGCGCGGATGCGAACCCGCCCGTCGCCGCAGGTCGCAGCGTCAGCTTCCGCCAGGACCGGATTCTGGTCAAGCCGAAGGCCAACGCGGACCTCTCGCAACTGCATCTGAGCCTGAGCTGCACGCCGGTCTGGCAGTCCCCGGCGATGCAGAACCTCCAGGTCGTCAAGCTTCCGCCCGGCGCGAATGTGCCTGATACGATCGTCAAGTACATGAGCAGCGGCCTGGCTGAGTATGCCGAGCCGGATTATGAAGCGCACCTGACGGCTGATCCCAATGACCCCCAGTATGCCAGTGGGACCCAGTGGTCACTGCACAACACGGGGGACGGCGGAGGCGTGGCCGGCGCTGACATCCATGCGCGTGAAGCCTGGGACATCCAGCGTTCGGCCGCGGGCATAGTCGTGGCGACCGTTGATACGGGGATACGGTTCACACACGAGGATCTGGCCGCCAATGTCTGGGTCAACCCGGGGGAGATTGCCGGCAATGGGACGGATGACGATGGAGACGGGATCATTGACGACGTCCACGGCGTCAACACCCTGGACGACTCCGGCGACGTGCGCGATGACAACGGCCATGGCACGCACGTGTCCGGGATCATCGGCGCCGTGGGGAACAATGGCAAAGGCGTCGCCGGCATTGCCTGGCGCGTGCAGTTGATGACCTGCAAAGCCTTCGATAGCAATGGCGCGGGCTCGATCTCTACCATCGTGAAAGCCATTGATTACGCGCGTGCGCACGGCGCCCACATCATCAACAACAGCTACGGGGTCAATGTGCCGTTGGAGGCGCCGCTGCTGGCTCTGAAGGATGCGATCGCAGCAACGCGGAGCGCCGGCATTATCTTCGTCGTGGCTGCCGGCAACGAAGCGATTGACAATGACCAACTGCAGAATGCACCCTCATTTCCCGCCTCGTTCGACGCCGACAACATTGTCTCTGTCACGTCCACCAATCGCGCGGATGCGTTGAGCTTCTTCTCCAACTACGGCCTGGCCAGCGTGGACCTGGGCGCGCCCGGTGAGGACATCGTCGCGACCTGGTACTCAAGTGACACCTCCTACAGCAGCGTGTCCGGCACGTCGGAGTCAGCCCCGATGGTGTCCGGAGCATTCGCCCTGATGATGGCCCGTTTCACGGGCGAGAGCTATCTGCAACTGCTCAACCGCGTCTTTGCCAGCACTGATCCCCTCCCCGGTCTGCAGGGCCGCTGCCGCACGGGCGGCCGGCTGAACCTGTATAAGGCGCTGGCGTCCACGTCGTCCCGGCCCGCGAACGATGATTTCGCCGCGGCGATAGCGGTGGGCAGTACGCCGTTCCAGGTCAGCGGGATCAATGCCGGCGCGTCCAAGGAAGGGGGCGAGCCCAATCACGCCGGCGACGCCGGCGGAGCATCGGTCTGGTGGTCGTGGACCGCGCCCTCGTCGGGTCGCGTGCTCGTGTCCACCGCGGGCAGCACGTTCAGCACAGTGCTGGGTGTGTATACCGGGCCTGCCGTGACCCAGTTGACCGCGGCAGCCAGCAGTAACCAGGGCGCCGTTGTGTTTGATGCTGTGGTGGGCACGACGTACTACCTTGCGGTGGATGGCGTGGGCGGCGCAACGGGCAGCATCGCACTGTCGCTGAAATACCCGCCGAGCAACGACGACTTCGTCAACGCCGCCATCATCACCAGCGAAGGGGTTCAGGAAGGATCGAACGTCAACGCCACCAAGGAAGCCGGCGAACCGCTGCATGCGTCCAATTTCGGCGGCACGTCCGTCTGGTGGCAATGGACCCCGGCGAGCTCCACCCGCGTCGTCGTCTCAACGCAGGACAGCACCTTCGACACGGTCCTGGCCGTCTACACGGGCGCAACCCTCGCGGGCCTGGCCGAAGTGGCCGGCAATAACGACGAAGACTCGCTCTACGGGATCATCACCAGCCGTGTTGAGTTCGATGCCGTGGCCGGCACAACGTACTGGATCGCGGTGGACGGGTTCGACGGCGCATCGGGACACATCCGTCTCCACCTGCGGCCGATCAAGACCACAGTCAGGATATTCGCCACTGTCCCCTGGGCATCCGAAGCGGGCCCTAAGCCCGGCCAGTTCACCGTGACGCGGACAGGCTCCACGGACACGGATCTCGTGGTGAGCTACAGGCTTCTCACGGCCGCCGATGCCGTCTTCACAAGCAATGGGCTTGCCGTGAACGGGACGGACTTCCAGAGACTGTCGGGCACCGTGACCATCCCGCCTCAGGCTTCCTCGGCCACGATTACCGTGACACCGATCGAGAATAGCCTGTACGACGAAACGTTGGATGTGACGCTGCTCCTGCTGTCCTCTCCCGACTACGAGATAGGCTCCCACTCTTCGGACACTGTTCACATCCAGGACAACGAAACCTTTGGGGTGTTGAGTGCTCTCACCGCTACTCCCAACCCCGCCTATGCCCGAAGCCCCGTCACGTTCAGCTTCGCGGCGAACAGTAACAGCGTGACGTACTCGTGGGATTTTGGGGATGGCACAACGGATACCTCCGGCGCCGCCCAGGTAGAGCACGCGTTCGCCGCGGCAGGGACCTATACGGTGACGGTGACGGCTGTGTTCGAGTCGTCCGGGTTCGTCTTCGTCACGCAGGCGCCAACGCTGACGGAGACAATCGCCGTACAGGTCAACCCCCCTCAGCCGCTCAGTGTCTCGTCGCTTGTGCTCAAGATGGATCTTGCGGCGGGCGCCACGTTGGCGATCTCAGGGCGTGACCGTTGTGCCATAAAAGGCGATCTGGCGTTGCCGAAGGATTTCATTGCGGCAGGCACGATAGTCCAAGTGGATATAGGCGGACTGCCCGCTCCTCCCGACAATGGGTTCTTTGGCGCCGGTGACCAGACCGCCGACACCACCGACACGACAGACGACGATGCCGTTTCCGCCACGTTCGCCTTGAACAGAGCCGGTTCGGCGACCGGCGAGTCCGGGGCTTTCAGGCTGTCCCACGTGGACAAGAGCGGGAGCGCCCGCTTCGGCCTCATGCTCTCGCGCATCTCGCTGGCCGACGCGCTGGATGACGAGGGCTTGACCAACGAGAGTGTTCAGGGCAAACGGGTCGTCATCCCTGTGACGATAGTCCTGGGGCAGACGTCGTACTACCTGGAGGTGCCGGCGAGTTACTCGGCCAAGGCCGGCAAGAAAGGCATCGCCAAGGGGCCGGTCAGGTAGTTCTGTGCGGCCCGTCGCGGTACCACGAACGTCTCGTT
>JAPLOD010000609.1 GCA_026692735.1 Planctomycetota bacterium
GTCTCGAAGATGCCGCCGCCCCACACGCGCAGCATGTTCATGTTCGCGGCCACGGCCTGCTCAAGCCGGCGGCGATAGCGCGCCTCGTCCACGCGCGTCGGGAAGCAGTCGTCGGGAATCCAGTTCGCGCCCTTGCAGAAGATGGCCTTGCCGTTCACCTCGATGACGAACTTCGAACCGATCTCATCCTTGTCCGTGTTCAGCGTTGCCGTCCGCAGGCCGATGCGCCCCGTCCATCCCTCCAGTTCCGATTGCCCTGCCGCCAGGCGCACGGTCAGGCCGTACAACGGCTGTTCGCCGTGCCCTCTCGGCCACCAGCGTTGCGGCTGCGCGACACCCAGGGCCATGCGCGCCGCAGTGTCGTTCCCGCCGAGGGCCGCGGCCGCGGAAACTGTGCGCCCGGTGTTTTCGGCAAGCACGGCGGACACCGCGAGGTCCCCGGCATGCGCGCGCTCGATGTCAACCAGCACTTCCACCTGCGCTATAGCGGCGTCCGCCGCCAGCACCAGCGGCCGGACCGACCGGATGCGTGCGCCGTTCCAGGCGTGGAGGTACAGCGGCTGCCAGATGCCGGCCGTGACGAACGCCGGCCCCCAGTCCCAGCCGAAGTTGCAGGCCATCTTGCGGATGAAGTTGAACGGGTGCTTTTCCGTGTGCGGGAGATCGCCCAGCTTGTCGCGCATCTGTTCGGCATACGCCAGAGGCGACTTGAACGTGATCGCCAGCTCGTTCCGGCCGGGGCGCAGGCGCGCTTTCGCATCGAACCGGTGCGGGTGATGCATGGTGGCGGTCTCGCCCAGCAACTGCCCGTTGAGCTCGACGCGCGCCACCGTGTCGAGGCCCTCGCACACCAGGTCCACGCGCTCATGGTCGAGGAGCGCGGCATCCACCGTGAACACGCACGCGTAACGCCAATCCGTCCGCCCGATCCACGCCATCTTCAGCTCGTTGAGGCCATAGTACGGCTCCGGAATCAGCCCCGCGGCCAGCAGATCGGTGTGCACGCAGCCCGGCACTGTGGCAGGAATCTCTTTCCCCCGGATCGCGCGCGGGATATGAGCCAACTCACCCACAGCCTGCAACGTCCAGCCGTCGTGCACAGTCTGTTTCTGCATGATGAAATCCCCCCCCAGCGCCGTCGTGGCTGCCGGTCTCAACAGTCCCAGCGCCTGCTACGAAGGCGCCTATGCTATGAGCGGTCGGAGGCTGTGGCAAGGTTACTGCTGGAGTGCCCGCGGTACGTCAGCACCCCGCCAGCTCGCCCTTGAGGCTCAGCGCCGTCGCGCCCGTCACCTTGACGGCGGCGAGCTTGCCGATCAGCGCTGCCTCTCCGGGGAAATGGATCAGGCGGTGCGTGCGCGTGCGGCCGGTCAGGCGCCGCGGGTTGCTCTTGCTCGGCCCCTCGGCCAGCACTTCCTCCGTCACGCCGATGCGGCTGCGGTTCCTCTCAAGCGAGATCTTCTCCTGGGCCGCCGCCAACCGCGCGTGCCGTTCCTGCTTGACGGCAGCCGGCACGTCATCCGGCAGTTTCTGCGCGGGTGTGCCCTCGCGAACGGAATACTTGAAGACGTAGCCGTGCTGAAAGCGCACTTCCTCCAGCAAGGACAGCGACTGCGCGAAGTCCTCCTCGGTCTCGCCGGAGAACCCCACGATCCAGTCCCCGCAGAACTCGACCTCCGGGCACAGCGTGCGCGCGGCGGCGACCACCTCCAGGTAGCGCTGCCGCGTGTAGCCGCGGCCCATGCGGCGCAGGATGGGGTCCGAGCCGCTCTGCGGCGGCATGTGGACGAACGGCATCGCCTTGTCGCCCAGTTCGGCCATCGTCGCGAACAATTCCTCGCGGCATTCGCGCGGATGGCTGGTGACGAACCGGATGCGCTTCAGGCCGCGGATGGGATACAGCGCGCGCAGCAGCTTCCACAGCGTGGTATCGTCCCGCAGGTCGCGGCCGTAGGTGTCTATGGTCTGCCCCAGCAGCGTGATCTCGATGACGCCGTCGTCCACAAGCCGCGTGGCTTCGGCCAACACCTCGGGAATGGGCCGGCTGGCCTCCACGCCGCGCGTGTGCGGCACGACGCAATACGTGCAGCGCTTGTTGCAGCCGCGCATGACCGAGAGGTACGACAGGAAGCGCAGCTCACGCCGCGCCAGCGTCTCGCCGAAACTGATCTCCGCCTTCTCCTCGATGGCGAGGAGGGGCGTCGGCGCGCCGTCGCGGACGCGCGCCAGCAGCCGCGGCAACTGGTCGAGCATCCGGGTCCCGACGATAAGGTCCACCCAGGGGAAGCGCGCCGCGATCTTCTCGCCTTCTTTCTGCGCCATGCAGCCCATCACGCCGAGCACGAAGCCGGGGGTGTGCCGCTTGCGGCCCTTCAGCAAATGGAGATGGTTGTAGACGCGCTCTTCCGCGTGCGCGCGGACGGAACAGGTGTTGATGAGCACCAGGGTGGCGTCGGCGGCGTTCTCGACGAAGACCGCGCCCGCGTCCCGCAGCAGGCCCGCGACCATCGCGGAATCGTACTTGTTCATCTGGCAGCCGAACGTGAGCAGATAGACTTTGTCATTTGTCATTGGCCAACTCGACCTACGGCTTGGGCGGCGCGCTCTTGTAGCGTGTAAGCGAATCCTCGTACTTCTTCCGTGATTTGGCGGTAGTAGACTGCGGGAGGCGGGCCAGGGCTTGCTCTTGGACCTGGACCGCCTCTGCAACCACGCCGTTCTGGAAGAGGGCCAGGGCCAGCGTGTCGAGGATATGGGCTTCCTCGTGCTTGCTGAGTTCAACGGCCTTGCGCGCCACAGGCAGCGCGGCCTTCGGGTCGCGCAGTTTCTCGTCCGCGCAGGTCAGGAGCGTCCAGGCATAGCCGTTCTGCGTATCGGCGTCGTCGGGTTGCGCCGCTGCCCAACGGCGCCATACGCTGATCTCGGCCCGGTCGTCCTTCTTCGCCTCGGCGATGGCCACGAGGGCTTCGAAGGCTCCTCCCGGTCCGACGGAGGGGTCAAGTTTCAACGCCGCCTCGAGGTCCGCCGCCGCCTCGTCGTAGCGTTTCCTTTTCTTCCGGTACATCCCTCGGCTCTTGTACTCGCCTGCCGTGCGAAGCTCCTTGCCTTCCAGTGCTGCTTCCGTGTGGCCCTTTTCAAACCGCTTCAGCGCGTCCTGAAATTCCTTGAGCGTGTCCGGCGGAGGTTTCGGACCCAGGGCCGCGATAGCCTTGCGCTGTGTCTCGACGGCGGCGTCCACCTGCTCTTCGTCGAAGAGGGCCGAAGCCAGCGTGCCCAACGTCTCCGGATCGTTTCCCCCGCTCAGCTCCACCGCCTTGCGGGCGAAGGTAAGCGCTTTCTTGGAATCGTACCAGTCTGCCCAGGACCTCAGCAGCGTCCAAGCGTAGGAGTCACACGGGAACGGGTCGTCAGCGACGGCATCGCACCAGCGCTGCTCGATATCGAGAGACGGGCGGAACCCGTCCTTCTTTAGCGCGATCCGTCGCAGGGCATAAAACGCGCCGCGGCCAGCCAGCGCCGGGTCGAGCTTGAGCGCCTCCTCAATGTCGCGTTCAGCATCGCGGTGCTTCTCGTGCAGGTAGCGATGGAACCCCCGGCTCAGGTAGTCCTGGGCCGTGTGGACCTGTTTGCCCTCCAGGGCGCTACCCGGCAGGCCCAGGCGCAGGATCATGCCTTCGTCCATTACCTCCTTCCTCGTCCTGAAGTACTTTGCCGGGTCGAGCTTCTGGAGTTCCTCCAGGACCTGCTTGAGCTCGGCTTCCTGGTTGAGCGCGCACAAAGCAACTCCCAGGTTCACCCTGGCCGCCTTATACTCGGGCCTGACGCGCAAGCACGCACGGTAATCCGCAACGGCCCCATCGAGGTCGCCCTTCAGTCGCCGTGCATAGCCACGGTTGTTGTAGGCCCGATAGCTCGCGGGATCGAGTTCGATTGCCTTTGTCTCATCGGCGATATAGCCATCCAGGTCGCCTTTTTCAGATCGCGCCAGGCCGCGGTTCAGGTAGGCCGCGGCATCGCGCGGGCTCAGCTCGATGGCCCTGTCGTAATCCGCCAGAGCGCCGTCTACGTCCTTGCGGTTGTACTTCGCCCAACCACGGTTGCACCAGGCATCGGCAAGCTTTGGGTCAAGTTGCAGTGCTTTATCCAAATCGGCAATGGCGTCCTGCCAGTCCTCGGTCCGCGCCTTCATGGAGCCCCGCTCGTAGTAAGCCTGTGCCGACTTGGCGTTCAGCTCTACTGCCTTATTCGCGTCTTCAATCGCCGCCTTGGGGTCGCCCCTTCGCTCTCTGAACTGCGCGCGCGCCAGGTAGAGGTCCGCCCGTCCCGGGTTTCTCTCAATTGCCTTGTTAAGGTCGGCCAGGGCGCCGTCCCAGTCGCCCTTATTCTCCTTCGCATAGGCCCGGTTGGGGTAGGCGGGAATGCACGCAGGGTCTATTGCGATAGCAGCAGTGTCATCTGCGATGGCGCCGTCGTAGTCCCCCTTCTGCGCCCTTGCCAATCCGCGGCTCACGAGCGCCCCCAGGTCTCGCGGGCTGAACGCGAGGATTCTCTCGCAATCCGCAATCGCGCCGTCCGTGTCTCCCCGAGCACGCTTTACCTGCCCGCGAGTCAGAAGGGCTGAGGCATCCCGCGGGTTGAGCTCAATAGCTTTGCTGCAGTCAGCAATGGCCGCCTCGAGGTCGCCCGCCGCGCGCTTCACCGCGGCTCGCTCGCAATACCCCATCGGACACTTCGGGTCGCGCTGAACGGCACGGTCAGCGTCGGCCAAGGCGCCCTGCAAGTCCCCTGCCGCAAGACGTGTGCCGGCCCGATGGCAAAGGGTGAAGTAGTCATTGGGGGCAAGCTGCAGCGTTTTGTCATAGTCTGCCAAAGCCCCCGCCAGGTCGCCCTTGGCCTTCTTCATGTCGCCCCGGTTCACGTAGACGTTGGCGTTCTTCGGGTCAAGTTGCAGAACTCTGTCGTAGTCCGCAATTGCCCCGTCAGTGTCGCCTGCATGTCTCTTGGCTTGCGCCCTGAAATGATAGGCCTCCTTGCCCTGAGGATCCTGTTGGATTGCCTTGTCGTAACAGGAGATGGCTTTGTCATAGCGCTCAATGCTCAAGAAACCCCAACCCGCCGAACACCACTCCGCCGCTGTGAGCTTCTTGCCTTCCCGTTCCTTCACGTACTCCTGTACCCGGCCCTCAAACTGCGCGTAACACCGTTCCAGCAGTGGCGCCACGCTTCCATGCAAGGCGCTGGCCGGTCCTTGCCCTTCATGGTTGAGCCGGTCCTTGATGGCCACAAAAGCCTTGCGGTCTTCAGGCGTCAGCAGGCAGATGAGCCGGATGGCTGCAATCTGCACGGCCAGCGGGTTCTGCTTCCCATCCGGGCACTTGGGCTGGATGTAGGGCAATGCCGCCTGCCCCGCCCGCCGGTCCCCCATCCACGCCAGCGCCTCGATGGCCAACTGCCGGCAGTTGGCGTTGGCATGAGCGACGTACGGCAGCAACGACTCCACCGCGGCCTGGTCCTTCAGCGCAATCATCTCCGGCACCGCCAACTCATGCGCTGTCTCCCGCTTCGGGGCCTGAGCGTCCGCCATGAGCGCCTCCACGCGCTCCTTGATGAACCGCTCCCGCGCCGACTCGGCTTCCCCCAGTTCCTTCTTCCGCTGCTCGTACTCCGCCTCCGCCAGGTCTGCCGCCTTCGCCTGTTCCAGCTTCTCCCGCGCCTGACGCCAGTTCTTCTGTTCCAGCGCCAACGCGAAGTGCCGCAACGACGAGTCTCGCAGCCCTGCCTGCGCCTGTTCGTTCTCCGGAGACAGGAAGAGGGCCCTGCGGAACTCGCCCTGCGCCGTAATCAAAGCGCCCTCGCGTTCCAGCGGCGCGCCTGTCTGCCCGGCCGCGGCAAGCGCCTGCTGGCCCCGTTCCGTGGCGGCTTGCGCTTCGCGCCGCGTCGCCTCCAGCTTCCCCTCTTTTTCCCGTTCCAGCCGCAGACGCTCCTGCAACTCCGTCTCGGCCCTGTCCCTGGCTTGCCGCAGTCGAGCGTTGTACCACAGCCCGCCACTGAGCAGCGCAACCAGCGCCACCGCCGTCGCGATGCTGGCCCCCTTGTTGCGCTTGATCAGCTTGACCGTGGCTTCGGCAAACGTGTCGGCCCTGGCGCTGACCGCGCGGCCTTCGAGGTACAGCTCGATGTCCCTGCGGAACGCCTCGACGGCCTGGTAGCGGTCCGGCTTCTCTGTGGCGAGCGCCTTCATGGCGATGGCGGACAGTTCCTTCGGGATGGCGCGCTGCGGCGCGCAGGCCTCGGGCGCCTCGATCTCGCCGGCCACGACTTTGCGGAGGATCTGCAGCGCGCCCCTCCCCTCGACCGGCGGACTCAGGGTCAGGATCTCGTAGAGAATGGCGCCGAGCGAGTAGATGTCGCTCCGGTGGTCAACCTGCGCGATGTCCCCTCGCGCCTGCTCCGGCGGCATGTACGCGGGGGTGCCGGCAACGGTGCCGTCCTGGGTGACGTCGCTTCCCGATTCCCGCCGGAAGCTCTGGACCAGGTCCTCCAGCTCGCTGTCCGCGGCAGCGCGGGGGGAAGGTGTGCCGTCTTCCGCGCCGAGCGTTCCCTGCGCGGACCCTTCTGCTTCAGGGATGTGCGCGAGAGCTGAAGCGCGAGGCTTGGCCACGCCCAGCTTGGCCAAGCCCCAGTCCATCACCAGCACTTCGCCAAAACCTCCCAGCATCACGTTATCCGGCTTCAGATCCCGATGCACGACGCCCTTCGAGTGCGCGAAGCCCACGGCATGGCAGACGCCGATGAGGACGTTCAACAGGCGGCCGAGCGTGTACTCCTTTCCCGCCGAGGCATCGCCGGCACGCAGGCGTTCCAGCACGTCTGCCAGGCTGCGCCCCTTCACAAGTTTCATGGTGAAAAAGGGCCGGCCTTCCTCGTCCCGCCCGAGTTCATGCACGGGGACGATGTTCGGGTGTTCGAGCTGTCCGGTGACCTGCGCTTCCTCGACGAAGCGAGCGCGGCGCCGCTGATCCTGGTCGTCCAGCATGACCTTCATGGCGACTTCCCGGCGGATGTCGGCATCGCGCACGCACATGATCGCGCCCATGCCGCCGCGGGCGATCTCCTGTGCCGCCGTGTAGCGCTTGTAGCTCTGCGTTTCGGTGAGGAGTTGCTCGGCCGAGGCCGGCTTGGCAAGCGGCGCTCGACCGGGCGTTGCGCGCAGCGTGTCTCCCACGCACGCATCGTGGGGCGGGTTGGCAACCCGCCCTACCTCGCCCTCGCGGCGCGGCGCGGGAGGGGCCTTGATCGTCTCAGGCGGCCCAGGGCGCGGCGGGGCGCCGAGCACTGTTTCCTCGGGCACGGAGAAGACCGTGCCGCACTTGGTGCAGCGCAGGCGCTTGCCGGGGTGAGCATTGTCGGTGCGGTAGCGTGCATGACACCGGGGACAAGGGGTGACTTCCGCCATAGCGCCGCCTTCCAATTGCCATTCTAGACCGTTTCATCTTAGGCCGGGGCGCGGGCCGTTCCAGTTCCGAAGGGGCGCAGTTGCCGCGCCCATGGACGTCGCGTATAAGAGGAGCGGGCGTTCTCCGACATCCCAGAGAGACGAAGGGCAAATCCATGGTTCCCAGCCCGCCATCCTGCACCCGACTGCCGGCGAGACGCCGGCGGTACAGGCTGTCGGCGGCCTTCGTGCTGCTCGCCGCGTGCGCCGCGGCCGGGGACAACGCGCCGCCCGCCGCGCGCACGTCCATCATTGACGTCACGGACCTGTACCACCCGCACCAGGATTGCGGCGACAACCTCGATATCATCGCCGCCTACGCTCTGCCCGAAGTGGACCTGAAAGCCGTCATCCTCGACTGCACGGGCGCCTTCCGGAAGCCAGTCTCGGACCATCCGAATCCTCAATTGCGCGACAACAGCGGCCCGCGCGATCCCGGCGTTATCCCGATGACGCAGATGAATTACCTCTTCGGGCGGAACGTGCCGTTTGCCGTCGGGCCGTTCGGCAGCATGACGGCGCCGGACGACAAGATGCTCGATGCGCCCGGCTTTCAGCAGCAGGGCGTCGAACTGCTGTTGAAGACGCTGAAGGAATCGCCGGAGAAGGTCGAAATCCTCTCGTTCGGTTCGGCGCGCGCCATCGCCGTGGCGTACAACCGCGACTCGGACCTGATGAAAGCGAAGGTGAAGACAATCCATCTTTCCGCCGGCGCGTCCTCGCCCGGCTTCCAGGAATGGAACATCGCGCTCGAACCGCACGCCATCGTCTGTCTGCTGCGCTCGCCGCTGCCGATTGCGATCTACCCGTGTGCGACGAAAGACGGCCCCTTCGCCTACGGCCCGCACAACTGCTTCTGGAAGCTGGCCGACCTGCGCTTCATCGAAAAGATGAACCCGCGCCTGCGCTCCTACCTGGCGTATGCGTTTGAGCGCAGCAAGCGCATTGACTTCCTGCGCGCCGTGGAGGAAGACCCACCCGCGAACATGCTCGAAAGCATGTACCGCAAGGCGCACAACGTCTGGGAGACGTGCGTCTGGATTCGCGTGGCCAATCGGCGTCTCGTGCGCCGGGCCGACGGCACGCATCGTCTCGTCCCGGCCGCCGACGTGCTCCCCACCGACACCGTGCTGCCGAACGAACTCAAGCCCTGCCGCGTGCAGGTGAACGACAACGGCCTTTTCAGCTTCGAGATCACGACCGAGCCGGCGCATGTCTGGATCTACGACCGCGGCGATCCGATGGCCAATGAACGGGCGCTGCGCGAAGCCCTTCCGGCGCTGTACCAGTCCTTCACTCTGAAATGAGGAGTGCTCATGTCCTTCATCCAGGCGTCATTCTTCAGCGGCGTGCTTCAGAAGTGCGTGCAGATGAACGTCATTCTCCCGGACAAGGGCAACGGGCCGTTCCCGGTGTTCTACCTGCTGCATGGGCTGAGCGACGACTACACCATCTGGCACAGGCGCACGTCCATCGAGCGTTACGTCGAGAACCTGCCGCTGATCGTCGTCATGCCGGACGGTTACCGCGGGTTCTATACAGACGCCAGCGAAGGACCGGCGTACGGCTGGTCCATGGTTCACGACGTGATCGGCTACACCGAACGCGTCTTTCCCGCGGTCCGCAAACGGTCCGGACGCTGCGTCGGCGGGCTTTCCATGGGCGGCTACGGCGCGCTGCGTCTGGCCCTGGCGCATCCGGACTTGTTCGTGAGCGCGAACAGCCACTCGGGGGCCTGCCAGGCCGGACACAAGACGGACCCTGTCATCAACGACCCGGAGTTCCGCCGCATCTTCGGCGTTCACCCGCGCGGTTCCGCTCACGACCTGTACGCGCTGGCGGCGAAGCTCAAGCGGCGCGGCAAGCGCATCCCGCACCTGCGCATTGACTGCGGCCTGGATGACTTCCTGCTCCACGCCAACCGCGACTTCCACGCGTATCTGGTGAAGCTGGGAATCCCGCACGAGTACGCGGAATTCCCCGGCGCGCACACCTGGGACTATTGGGACGTGCATGTGCGCGAGGCCCTCGTGTTCCACAGCCGCGCGCTCGGTCTGGCATGAGTGACGGAGAACAGGCAATGCAACTGCGCGGGCTGCGAACGTTGGTGCCGGCAACGGTCCTCGTGCTCGCCCACATCGCGTGGACGGAGGAAGCGCCTGTGACAACCCGCCCGGGGAACCCGCGTACGAAAGAGGTCGCGCGCGAGGAACTGCTCGACCGCATCCATGGCGGCTGGGCCGCCATGCTGATCGGCGGCATCCAGGGCCTGGCGCATGAGTTCAAGTACAACGACAAGCCGCGGGACACGCTTCCCGACTTCCCGCTGGGGCTGCCCGACGGCGCCCGAACCGACGACGACAACGACTTCGAATGGACGCACATCTACTACATGGACAAGGACGGGGTCCTGAAGATTCCCTATGACAGGATCGTGGATATCTGGAAAGCCAACATGAACACGGGCCTGTGGTGCGCCAACCTCACCGCGCGCCAGCTCATGGACAAGGGCGTCGTACCTCCGGACACGGGCGACCCGGCGCGCAACAAGTTCGCGTCGTTCAACCTCTCCGGCCAGTTCTGCGTGGAAAGCTACGGCATGATCGCGCCGGGCATGCCGCAGGCCGCGGCCGACATCGGCCTGCATTACGCGCGCATCGCCGTTTCCGGCGAGCCGTTGCAGGCGACCCAATACTGGACGTCGCTCATCAGCCTGAATGCCTTTCACGATGGCTCTCTCGAAGACGCGCTCAAGGCGGCATTGAAGGCAGTTGATCCCGCCAGCGCGCAGGCGGAAGTCGTCCAGGACGCGCTCGCAGCCTTCCACGACAACCCGGCCGATTGGAAGGCCGCCCGGCAGCTCCTGCACCGGAAATGGCTGGTCGAGAAGAAGTGGAACGGAAACTCCACGCCCACCAACGGCGCCATGGTGATCCTGGCGCTTCTGTACGGGAACGGCGACTTCTACAAGAGCCTGCAGTACTCGATGGCCCTGGGCCACGACGCCGACTGCAATGCCGCGACGGCCGGCTCCGTCCTTGGCGTGCGCATGGGGTTCAAGAAGATCGCGGCGCTCCCCGGCTTCACGATGCCGGATATCTACAAGAACCTTACCCGTCCGGCGCTCCCCAGGGAGATGAAGGTTTCCGAGCAGGCCGAAACACTGCTGCGCGTCTGCGAGAAGATCATCCTTGCCAACGGCGGCGAACGCATTGAAGTCGGCGGCAAGCCGGGCTTCCGCATTCGGGTTCAGGAGCCGCGTCTGCTCGAACCCATGCGCGGGAAATGAGCCGCGAAGAGCAGCCGCGCGGTGCTGGACTTCGGGGTAGTCAATGAGCGGATGAACCACATTCCACCCGCGTTTCGGAGGCGCATACGATGACGCACAAAGATTACGTGTTGGCGGCGATCAACCACGAGCAGACCGATCGCGTTCCCTATTCGCTGGGCTTTGACGACAACACGGACAAGGAACTCGATACGTATTGCGGCTCGACGGAGTGGCGCAAGAAACTGCAGCGCTTCCTGTGCCACGTCGGCAGCGTGGATGCCAATGCCGAGCAGCAGATTGACGCCGCGCACCGGCGCGACATCTTCGGGACCGTCTGGCGCGTGGACCGGCGGCCGTGGCATCTGGAGAAGCCCGCCATGGCCCAACCGCGCATGGACGCCATTACCTGGCCGACGGCCGACCAGTTTCCGAAGACTGTCGTAGACAACGTCGCGCAGCTCACCGGCCCGAACGCCGAGCAGTTCAGCATCATGGACAACGGCTGGGGCCTCTTCGAGCACTCCTGGCGCCTCCGGGGCTTCGAGAACACGCTGATGGACTGCATCGCCGAGCCGGACTTCTACGCAGCGTTGCTCGACAAGCTCACCGAACTGCGCCTGGGCATGGTGGCCAAGTGCGCGGACGTCGCGGCCGACGCCATCATGTTCGGCGACGATTGGGGCGAGCAGCGCGGGGTCATCATCGGGCCGGACCGCTGGCGCAAGCTGCTCAAGCCGCGCTGGGCGAAAGTCTTCGCCGCGACGCACGCGCAGAAGAAGTACGCCATCTGCCACTCGTGCGGCTCGGTGGCGGCGATCATCCCGGACCTTATCGAGATCGGCCTGGACGTGCTGGAGAGCGTGCAGCCTGAAGCCGCCGACATGGACCCGTTCGTGCTCAAGAAGAAGTTCGGCGCCAAGATCGTGTTCTGGGGTTGTCTGGGCAGCCAGAGCACCGTGCCGTTCGCCACGCCGAAGGAGATCCGCAAACGCGTCAAGGATCTGTGCAAGGTCATGGGCAAAGGCGGCGGCTACATCCTTGCGCCGGCGAAGGGCATTCAGCCCGGAACGCCCCCCGAGAATGCGGCGGCCGTGGTCGAGGCGTTCGCGACGCAGAACCTGTGACACTCCACGGCGCGAGGAGCGACACGTTCTACATGTTCTACAATGCCGTCCCGGGCAAACCGGGAGCCACCGGCGGCCGCGGCATCGGGTTGATCACAAGCAAGCCGCCGATAACGGAGTGACGAACCATGCGCAACAGTACACGCCGGGTGCTCCGTCATCTTGCAGTGATGGGCGCGGCAGCACTGGCGCTGCCGTGGCTGCAGGCCGCGGAGTTGGCCGGCTCGCGACCCAACCTCATCCTGGTTCTGACCGACGACCAGGGCTACGGCGAATACGGCTGCCACGGGAACCCGATCATCAAGACGCCGAACCTGGACCAGATGCACAAGGAAAGCGTGCGCTTCACGGACTTCCACGCCAGCCCCACCTGCTCGCCAACGCGCTGCTCCATCATGACCGGGCGGCACGAGTTCCGCTCCGGCGTCACGCACACCATTCTGGAGCGGGAACGGATGAGCCTGAAGGCCGTCACCATCGTTCAGGTGCTGAAGTCAGCCGGCTATACGACGGGCATCTTCGGCAAGTGGCACCTCGGAGACGAGGCGCCCTATCAGCCGGATCAGCGCGGATTCGACGAAGTCTTCATCCACGGCGGAGGAGGCATCGGGCAAACGTACCCGGGCAGTTGTGGCGACGCGCCCGGCAACAGGTACTTCGACCCCGCCATCCTGCACAACGGCGTGTTCGAAAAGACCAAGGGCTACTGCACGGACATTTTCTTCGACCAGGCGCTCAAATGGATCGGCGAGAAGCGCGAGGGCAAGGCGCCCTTCTTCGCCTACATCCCCACCAACGCGCCGCACATGCCGCACCAGTGCCCGGAGAAGTACGTCAAGCTGTACGAAGGCACAGGCCTGGACAAGGAAGCCATGGCCTACTACGGCATGATCACGAACATTGACGAGAACGTCGGCAAGCTCCTGGCGAAGCTGAAGGAATGGGACCTGGAGAAGAACACGCTGGTCATCTTCATGGGCGGCGACAACGGCCATTCCATGCCCAAACTGTACAACGCAGGCATGCGCGGCGCGAAAGTTGGCCCGTACCAGGGCGGCACGCGTTCGGGGGTCATGTGCCGCTGGCCGGGCACGCTCAAGGCCGGCGTAGACGTGGACAAGCTGGCCGCGCACCTGGACCTGTTCCCGACATTCGCGGAGCTGGCCGGTGCGAAGGTTCCCGACGGCGTGAAACTCGACGGTCGCAGCCTCGTGCCGCTGTTGAAGGACCCCGCCGCGCCATGGGAGGACCGCAGCATCTTCGTGCATGTGGGGCGCTGGCCGAAAGGCAAGGCGGCGGAGTCCAAGTATGCCGGTTGCGCCGTCCGGAACACGCGCTTCCGCCTCGTGAACAACAGGGAACTGTACGATATTGCGAACGACCCGGGCGAAACCAGGAATGCGATTGACCAGTTCCCCCAGGTCGTCAAGGAAATGCGGGCGGCCTACGACAACTGGTGGGACGAAGTGCTGCCCTGCACCGTGGAAAACGAGAACGCCGTCGGCCCGAAGGTGAACCCGTTCAAGGAACTGTACGCGAAGCAGTTCGGCGTTCCTCTGGATGACCAGGCTGAGAAGAAGGACGGAGCGGTCGAACCCAAGCCGCGTGCCAAGAAACGGAACGGCGCGGAGTAGGGCACGGCGAACCACTCACACTCGCGAGGTCGTGATGCCTGCACAATCTGCCAAGCGGAACGGTCTTCCCCGCCGCCGGTTCCTCGCACACAGCGCCGGCCTCGCCGTGGCCGCGACAACGCTTGCACTGCCTTCGACCGCCGCCGAGGAAGCAAGCGCGCCCTCCCGCCGCTACCGAGCGGCCATCATTGGCCACACGGGCAAGGGCAACTACGGGCACGGCCTGGATGTCTGCTTCAATGACCGAGACGACGTGGAAGTGGTCGCCGTGGCCGATCCCGACGCCGCAGGCCGCGCCAAGGCCGCGCAGCGCGCCAAGGCGCCGCGGCAGTACGCGGACTTCCGCGAGATGCTGGCGCAGGAGAAGCCGCAGCTTGTCAGCGTCGCTCCGCGCTGGACGGACCAGCATCACGCGATGGCGCTGGCGGCGCTGCAGGCGGGAGCGCACGTCTACTCTGAGAAGCCGTTCACGACTTCTCTCGCGGAAGCCGACGAACTGCTGGCCGCCGCAGCCAAGGCCGGCCTGAGGATCGCCGTCGCCCACCAGATGCGCCTCGCGCCGAACGTCCTGCACCTGAAGAAGCTCATGGATGCCGGGCTGCTTGGCGAGCCGCGCGAGATGCGCTCCCATGGCAAGCAGGACCGCCGCGCGGGCGGCGAGGACCTGATGGTCCTCGGCGTGCACCTGTTCAACCTGATGCACTTCTTCGCGGGCGAGGCGCTCTGGTGCAGTGCGCGCGTGCTGCATCAGGGTCGCGCCGTCACGCTCGCGGACGCGCGGCCCGCGTCCGAGAACATCGGCCTCGTGGCGGGCGATGACATCTCAGCCGAGTTCGGTTTCGCCAACGACGTGAGAGCCTCATTCACCAGCCGCGCCAAAGACCGCGAGAGCGCGGGCCCCTGGGGCATCGAACTGGCCGGCTCGAAAGGCACCGCGAGGATTGCGGCTGACATCCCGCCGAAGACCTTCGTGCGCAAGAGCGGCGCGGCTGACGGCGCGTGGGAACCGCTGCCGGACGACCCGACGCTGAATGCTCAGCCGGACAAGGATCCCTTCGCCGCCGCCAACCGGCGCATGGTGGACGAGTTGCTGGCAGCGGTCCGCGAGAAGCGCGAGCCGGCCTGCAGCGGACGGGACGGCATGAAGGCCGTGGAGATGGTGATGGCTGTCTACCACGCCGGTGTGAGCGGCGCCCGCGTGCAGTTGCCGCTGGCGCAACGCGAGCACCCTTTGGCTCCCGCGACGAAACAGTGAACGGTTCTGCGACGCAATCCCCCGGACTGCGTCGCGACCCGGAGGGTCGCGTTCAATGAAATCAGGCTGCGGTTCCCCGCAGCCTGATCTCGGCTTGTTGCACCGGACTTCCCTTAGCGGGTGGGCAGAGAACCGCCTTCCTTCAGCTTCGCGCCCGAGCCGGACTTCTCGCTCGACTTGAAGACCACCGTGACGGTCTCGAGGTAGCTGTCCCCGTTGATCGTGAGCAGGATGGGCACCTTGATCGGTTTGGAGGTGGTGACGCCCTTTACGAAGCCCAGCGCGGCCAAGTCCGTCTTGAGGTTCGTGCTCTTGATCGCCATGGTAAACTTTCCCCACACGTAGAGCCCCGCCTCATCAATCGCCCCACTTGTCGTCTTTGCTGACAGCTTAAACACGTCATTCTTGCCGCCCGGCCCCGTGCCCTTGCCCTTGCTGTCTAGCGTGTAGGTCCGGTTCAGACTTCCGACGTAGATATTGACCGACGAACTGCTCACCGTGCCCGACTTGCGGAAGGGAAGCAGCCCGGCAATGCCCAGCGAATCCTTCGTGCTGGTGTCCGACGAGAAGTCGAATTTGAACTGCGCTTTGCTGATGATGACCCCCTCGGACACGTCGGAGGCGTTTACTGCCACGCGCTCGGTCAAAGTCAGCGTTGAGGCGCCATCCGTGACTGTCAGCGTAACAGTGTAGATACCGGCAGCCGTGTACTTGTGAGATCCCACATCGCCGTAGCCCGGTTTGGTGTCGGCGGCATCGCCGAAGTCCCAGGTGTAGGCCTTCAGGTCGAGGCCGTTGGCGACGTTGGGACAGACGACGGTTACCGTCACAGAGGCCGGCGCGGTTGTGCTGAGCTTCGCCGGATTGGGGCTAACGATGATCGCCGGTTTGGTATCGCTGAAGCCCAGCGGGGCGCTCGCCGTCCCGCTGATGGTGACGCGCATGATCTTCCTGTCCTCACCCCGGGTATTCCTGGCAGAAAGCGCAACGTCGGCCACGCCGCTCTGCGTCGGCACGCCGCCGATCACGCCATTGCGCAAGGACAGCCCCAGGGGCAGACCCGTAACGCTAAAGCTGGGCACGGGATGCCCCGTCGCCGTAATGCGATAGGGCGGGGAGAGGGGCGAATCCTTGGTCCCGGACAGCGTCAACGCGCTGGTGATGACAGGAACAGTCGCCGCGGCGGCCCGGCGCACGCGATTGGATCCGGCGTCGGCGATCAGAATGTTGGCGCCGGTTGAATCCACGGCCACGCCAAGGGGGTAGGCGAGCACGGCACTGAGCACCGCACCACCGTCACTCTTCGCGACACCACGATCCGGAAGGCTCCAGTCCGGCGTACCGCCGCCGACGATCGTGTCAATCTTGCCGGCGGCGACCTTTCTGATCCGCATGTTCCACGTATCAGAGATGTATACATTGCCCGAAGCGTCCACCGCGACGGCCGTCGGGTTCGCCAGCGTCGCGCTAGTGGCGGCGGCGCCGTCACCACTGAAGCCCTGCGCAGCCGTGGCGTCGCCGGCGAAGTTGCTGATGGTGCCTCCCACTACTTTTCTGACCCGGTTATTGCCCCTATCGGCGATGTACATATTGCCGGAACCATCCACCGCGACACCGGTGGGATTGCTCAACGTGGCCGCTGTGGCCGCCGCGCCATCGCCGGTGTTGCCGGGGACGGGGACGGGGGCGGGGACGGTGCCGGCGACTGTGGTGACGTTGCCCCCGCTCAGTTTGCGGATTACGTGATTCGACGTGTCAGCGATGTACAGACTGCCTGCACCATCCAGCGCAAGGCCGGACGGTGAGCTAAACAGCGCCACAGCGGTCGCCGCCCCATCGGCAAAGCCCGCCGTCGGCGGAACGGTCGCACTGCCCGCGATGCGGTTGATCTTGCCATCCGCGGCATTAACTTTTCGAATGACGGAGTTGCCGGTATCCGCAATATAGAGACTGCCTTGGCCGTCAACCGCCACGGCTCCGGGAGCACTGAGCCTGGCGCGATTGGCGGGGCCTCCGTCGCCCGAATACCCCGGGCTGCCGTCGCCGACGATGGTGATGATGACCCCCGTGTCGGCATCAATGCGCCGGATAACGTGGTTGCCCGTGTCGGCCACAAAGATGTTTCCCTTCGCGTCCATGGCCACGCCGTTGGGCTGTTTCACGGATGCTAAGTTGCCCAAGTTGCCGTCGCCGGCCAACCTGCCGCTGCCATCGCCGGCGACCGTGGCGATAACGCCGAATTCCGTCACGGTAATCGTGATCGTCTTGGTGCTGTTGGGGGCCGTCCCGTTGCTGGCCTCAAGCGTCACAGTGCTGAACACGCCAGTCTGCGTCGGCACGCCAACGACCTGGTCGCCGGCCAACTCCAGCCCGGGCGGCAGGATCTGCGCCTTGAAGGACATCGGCTGGCCCCCCAGCGCCGTGATCGTATAGACGAAGTTCCCGCCGAGCGCGCCGTTCGCGGTGTCTTTGCTCGTGATGAGCGGTGGCAGCTTCTGGCCCGTGGGCGCCGTCAGGAAGCTCAGTTTGTACGACTCAATGTTCTGGGCGTTGTCCCAGGCTATCTGCCACTCTTCCACCACCGCGTAGTATGTCCCTGGGTCCAGCTCGGTGATGGTCAGACGCGATGTGTTGTCCCCGGCCGGGTTTCCCTGGTCGTCGTAACCGATCTGCACTCCATTAGAGTCGAACAGCCGCAAGACCGTGTCTGCCGGCCCAATGTCCACGTCCGTCTGCAGCAGGATGTCGCTCTTCACTGACAGCGTGAACTTCACAACGTCGCGGTCAGCCGCTTTAGCCGGGTCCGCTGGCAAGACCGCATCCCCCAGGAACGTTCCGTCCCCAGCGGGCAGCGTGTGCTTCTGCGTCTGCCCGTTCGTGATCGCCTTCGCCCTCGTCCTGCTGTTGGGGCCGACCACCTCGATCGCCAGGGGCACAGGCGCGGGCAGCCCTGCCGCATAGGTGGCATCATCCGCATTGTCATTGTCCGGCTCGAAGGAATCCGCGGTCGCACCCCAGGCGCTTCCGCCGGCCAGAAGACTGAAGACCAACGCGCAGAACAGCATGATGAGACGGGACATACATCCTCCTATCAGAACGTTGACCGCTCCTTAAGGCACAGGGCGCGGGAACATGCGCACCGCGTTCCACCCGCGACACAAGGCAACGGCGCCGCTGCCAACACGCCCACACCCGTGGAGCAGAACCCATCGGTTTGCGGCCTCACACATGCACGGTTTCCTGAAGCTGGACAAGGCCTTTTTAACCGCGCCGTTGCGGAAAACAAGCTAGTTCCTTTGTGAAGCTTGAGGCCGGCCGGGTTACATCGCGTCGCGCACAATCCGCACCCAGCGCGCAAGCCGCTCGGGCTGGCCTTCGACGGTTTCGATGTCCTTCAGGTGCAGGTGCACATGCAGACCCCGGCAGATGCGCAGACCTTCCCGGATGGTGCGCCGGATGCGCGGTGCGTCGAAGCCGGCGCAGACCATATCCGTGGGGTTAGGCCGCCAGGAGATGACGTAGTCCCTGCCGATCTGCTCAGCGCACCGCCGCACGTCCGCGCGCGGCGCCACGGCAATGATGCGCAGGTTGGGGATCTGGCGCAGCATGGCGATCTTCGGCGTCAGGTCTTCGCAGCAGCCGTAGGCGCTGAGGGCGAAGTGCTTGAGGATCGGCAGTTGGTACTGCAGCAGGAACTCGTCGTGCATGCGCGGCGAGATGAGCGTGAACTCCTGGGCGGCGCTGAAGGCCCAGAGCTGCTTGCGGCGGCGCGGGCCGGAGTTCGGCCGGAGCGCCTCGACTTCCGCGGCGTAGGGCATGCACTGGTTGTGCTGCGATGTCAGGCCGAAATCGCCGGCGTCCTCGGCGGCCTGCTGGTTCGCCAGGATGCCGTCGCGCATGAAGGCCAGCAGAGCGTGGAGCTGGGCGGGCGCGTCGAGCATGTCCAGCATCATCTGCTCCAGGCCGCGCAGGCCGGCCAGGCTGGTGGAGATGTCGGCCATGAAGCTCAGGCAGGCGGGGCTGCGGTCCACGTCCACTTCCAGGATGCCGCCAAGAACGTCCCTGAGACGGCCGGCGTTCTCCGCGGTCTGCGCCTCGTCCACGACATGCGGCGGATGCGAAAGCTTGCGCGCCTCGGCCCAGTCCTTGATGGGCGGATCGAACTTCCACGCGCCGCCTTCCACGCCGAGGGACCGATTGGCTTCCGGGAGGCCCCACAGCGCCCGCCAGGCGCCCTGCACCGAGGCGCGCTGCGTGATCCACGGCTCCAGGATGTAGTCGTCACCGACAGAATGATGGAAGATCTGCATGCGCAGGTTCCGTTCGTGCTCGCGCAGGAAAGGATCGGCGCAGCGCATCGCGTGATCGCCGAAGACCTCCCGGCACCAGACGTTCCACATGCCATAGGTGGCGAGGACAAGGGGCCGCGTCGGCTTGAGACTGTTGTGGCGGCGCCACAGCGCCCGGCGCTCCTGCTGGATCGGATCCTCTGCCAGATCGCGGTACTGCTTCGCGAGGTCGCGCAACACTCGAGCGTCTTTGCCGTTCCTGGCCATGGATGCCCCCCCTCCCGCCCCTCAAGCCCCGTCGCCCTCGTTCGTGTCCAGAACTGCACTAGGTGCATATCATATATCATCTACGCCCTGTGGCACGCCCCCGATCACCCCACGCTACTTCTTCTGGTCCGCCGCGTCAGGTTTCGGCACGATGGCCGGCAACTCGATGTCGGCCGGGGGCTTCCCCATGGCAGGACGGACGATCTTGTCGCCGGACTTGATCGGCTCTCCAACGAAGCCGCCGTTGGAGAGGTAGAACCGGCCCTCCACGACGCCGGCGGCGTAGTCGGTGCGGTCCTTGCCGCCGGTGGCGTCATGCGTGAAATGCGCCGTAAGGAGCTCCGTCCACTGTCCGTCCGAGGTCTTGATCCACTGGTTGCCGAACTCCGCGAGCCGCCTCTTGTCGCCGTTGGCGCCGCCGAAGTTCTCGTTGAACGAATACAGACCCTTCAGGTAGCTGCCGTCCTTGGGCGCGCGGAAGGAAGCGATCAACCCCCAGGCCTTCTTCTCGGGGAAGAAGAAGTAGCCGCTGTACACGGTTTCCTTGCCGTCGGGTTTGGCGGAAAGGAGGAAGCGATAGGTCTCGCCGGCCTTCCAGTTGTAGACCAGGTGGCTGTGTCCGCCCGTTCCTTCGTTGCCGAAACCGCCGGCGAAGACGCCTTCCCCTTTGGCCACGAGCTGGACCGTGTCTTCCGCCGCGACCTTCTTTCGGTCAACCGCTTCGTTGCCGCTGTCCCACACGGAGAAGATGATGCGCCGCTCCGTGGGGCTGTTGACCTGAATCCCGAAGTACCCACGGTGGAAACCACAAGCCATGTAGTAGGACCAGAGCGGGTCGGTCTTCACCGTAACCTCGTTGTAGAACCACTCCACCGCCGCGCTCTTCGGCACCGGATAGCCCAGGTGCACCGAGGCCGCGTTCCGCCGGGGTTTGAGGTTGAAGTGGGCGTCCTTCGCCGCGGGGCCGCTCAGCAGCAGCGCGTCCAGATCGCCGAACGTCCGGCCTTCCTTGGACACGCCTTCGAGCGTGAAGCTGTAGTAGCCGGGAGCCGGGATATCCACGGTGCCGAAGGCAACGGTCTGAGGCTGCGCATCCGCGCTGCCTTTGGCCTCCGCTGTGTGGGGCGAGCTGTCAGCTCGCCCTACCGCGGCGACCGTGAGCCGGAGGCCAGAGACAGCCTTGTCCGGCAGACGCAGCGACACGGCAATGTCCAGCTTGCCGGCGTTGCTGAGCTTCCCGTACCAGACGACCTTCTTGGCGGCGTCCGTCCAACCCGTGATGCCGGTGCGGTCCGAGACCTTCAGGGCGTCCGGCGCAGGCTCGATATACGCCGTGAACGCCGGCACGCGAAGCGTGTCGGGCACGGCGGCGTCAGCCCCGTAGCACGGGCGTCCCGCGCCCGTGACAGCCGCCGCCACGAAGAAGAGGGCGCACGCAACTAAAGCCGCGGACGAACGCGGACCAAGGCAGCTTCTATTGCAGACCATTGCATCCACGATTCGCGCCAGCCGTCCCATGTCCCCGTATCGTCCTCTGCGCGCCTCCTCGGTCAAGGGCTTTCCGTCTGCCTATTTCCTTCTGGCAGAATTGCTATGGTCTGTCCCTTTTGTCCAGTTCTTGCACGCATCGCAACACATTCTCTGGTGCGTCCACACCCGCAATTCCTCCGCTACCATCGGGAGCACGTGTTCAAGAGCTGATCAGACGTGCGGCGCCGACGGTAGTAGCGAACGCAATCGATGTAGCTCTTGATCCCGATTCAGCCACCAGTTGCGGCTCCATACGCGCGCGATTTTCCAGCCGCGGCTCTCCAAGAACCGTTGGCGTGCGATATCGCGCTCGCGGACGCTGCGGCCGCTGTGATACGTGGCTCCATCACACTCAACACCCAAGCAGAAGCGATGTGGGTCTCGGGGATCAACCACTGCCAGATCCAGTCGGTAGCCCCCCACGCCCCACTGGGTCTCAACTGTATACCCGGCGGTCGTCAGTGCTTCGTACACCTCTTCTTCAAAGGGCGAATCGAAAGACTTCTGCGCAGGTGTGCTCTTCCGCTCAACCGCTGGGTTTAACTCACCCAGCACCTTTATTCGGCAAAGCGCGTCCCTCTGGCTGATTGCTCTTGCGTACTGCAAGAACTGCTTGAACCGCTTTGGGCCAATGTTCTTGCTGGTCTCGACGGCTAGCGTATCGGGATCGAAAGAACAGATTACGAAGACCGCCTTCCGCGCGCGCGTAACGGCCACGTTGAGTCTGTTCTCGCCACCTTCTATACTTAGTGGCCCAAACTGCTTTCGCAGTACGCCGGATCTATCCAATGCGTAACCAACGCTGAAAATGATCACGTCTCGTTCGTCGCCCTGAACGTTTTCAATATTCTTCACAAAAGGTCTGTCATCGATCTTCCCGCTCTTGGGGTTCTCGGCCAACGTGAGGAGTTCGGTGAAATCGGCGTCCGCCTGACGACGGCGCTCGATCTCATCTTTAACGGCTTCCTGCTGGCTTGCGTTAAAGGTGATGATACCCACCGTCCGATCCCCTTCGTCGCGTCCCAGTCGAAGTTGCTCGTGAAGAAGATCCACAGCCTTCTTCGCTTCGACCAGGTTCTTGCGGTCGTCCCAACATCCCTTTTCTTGTAGCCAACAAATCGGCGGGCGAGCACTGTCTCGTTCGAGATTCGCGGCGATATGGAGCGTTCCGTCATAGTAAGCGTGGTTGCTGAAATCGATGAGTTCCTGGTATTGACTGCGGTAATGCCAACTCAAGTAGTTGAAACCATAGATTCGCTTGGCAAGCATCAGGAGACTCTCAGCCGTCTTCACCGATGTCCCGAATGGCTCCTCCTCGCCCGCATCTTCGGTTTCATCGTCGTCTACAGATGCCTCAAAAAAATGGCTCGGCGGCATTTGCTGTTCGTCGCCTGCGATTACCACGCGTTTGGCTCGGTAAAGCACCGGCAATGCGCGTTCAACAGCCAACTGAGACGCTTCGTCAAAAATTACCAGATCGAAGAACCCCTTTTCCAATGGGAACACCTCGGCGACGACCTCCGGCGAAGCCATCCAGCAAGGGACGACTTGGTTCATGGGCCACTCGTGATCGCGCAATAGCGCGCGCAATGGCTTGATGCACCTTTTCTTACTGACCTCGTACGCGAGCTTGTTCCAGTCGGTCGAGGGCTTGCGGTTTCCCCTGACTTGCGCGTCCGGCGCGAACACTGGTATCAGCGCACGTTTTCTCAAGTAAGTGACGAGATCGGCGACCACCGCAGCCTGCTTCTGTTTGAGCTTCTCTTGCAGCAGACGGCGAAGCTTTTCGTAATTTGCGAAAGGCTGGCCGCGAAGCACCGGGTAAGCTCGCTCCGCCTCGTCAATCCACCGTACGTTTGTCTCGTGGAAGACAATATCTCCCCAATCGGTGTCTGGTGGAAGTTTGTCGGCACAATCTTCAAAAAGTTGCCACGTGGCGTGGCTGATGGACGCTCGAAGCTGATCATGTTCCTGTATCGCGTGGAAGTGGCTGTCGACCGCCTGCAACATCGCTTCAGCCACTTGTGCTAAGTCTTGCGGCTTTTCTATGAGCTGCGAGGCACTCTCCAACCAGTCGGGGGTCATCAGCGTCACCAGTTGCTCCAGAAGATCACGGAGATCGGCCCCTTGCCGGAGGGCGTCCGGCCATTCGTCAACCGGCAAGGACAACATGCGCTCGCGATTGCGCTCGATAAGATCCCTGCTTCTGTACCAAAGCGGACGGAAATGCCGATACCAGCGGTTCTTGAGCCTGGAATGTGCTGCAACTGCTTCAATCAACATCAGCCGAAGCAGGGAATCCCAGATGAACACGCACTGCCGGGACTTTCTGGCATTGTCAATTAACTGCTGGAGGGACGCCATGGCTTGCGAGCGTTCGACATGCCCAACGCGGGACCAGTTGTTGCGCATGGACAATGGATACGAGGGCGCGTCGAATGCCAACAGCCCATCCTTGGCCAGTCGCGCCAGCTCAGTTATGTTCTTCAGGCCAATGTCGTCGGAGCGAACCACTTCTTCGGGCAACGAGAGTTGCGGTCTGAAACCGCGTCGTGCCCGGGCATACAGGCGAAAGAGCTGCAGGCCATGCGAGACGCTCTTTAGCGGCTCCACGATGGCGCGTATCTGTTGAATGATTTGGTCAATTTCCTGGCTGAGTGTGGCGGCGCTGTACTTCGCACCGTCGGCGGGCTCTTGACCGAGGTCCGACAGGAGTTTGCTAAGCTTGCGATACAATGGCGCGCGGTCGAACTTTGAGTCGTGAATTACGTAGGCCGCGTCTCCCAGCCCGATCGAGGCCATACGGTCGTAGACTACGTCAAGCGCGGCTCGCTTCTGGCAAACCAGAAGCACTCGTTGGCCGCGAGTCAGTGCATCGGCGATGAGATTCACGATCACCTGCGACTTTCCAGTACCGGGCGGGCCGCGCACTACAACGCAGTCCGCCTTTTGCGCCTTCACGATAATTGTGTCCTGACTGGGATCGCTGGGCAGAACGAGGTTAAGTTGGCGGTCGGAGACTTTGTCGAGGTCAACCGCTTCTGTATTGCCTGGGTTTTCAGTCGGGTTGTCCGCCGGCGTGTCGAGCAGATTGTCTACGATGCCTTGGTTGGTCTCGCCGTGGGCGGCGCGCTGTGTCATCTCCTCCATGTCCATGTACAGCGCCGTGCTCGACTGCGGGAACATTCCTACGACTGCGTAACTGGTTATCTTGAGCGGCTGGGGACCTTGCGCGTCAACGTCTTTCGAGGTCAGGCCGCGAATTCGCTGGTTAACATTGAACGCGGAAACCTGAGCTGGCAGACCCGCGTCGGCAAAGATCTTTGTCACGACCTGGTGAATGTCCACGGCCTCGTCGGTGCACTGCTCCAAAGCGTCTGTCAGCAGTTCGCTGAGGTTGTCAGGCGCTTGAAAGCCCCTGAACTTGCGAGTAGCGGCCAGGATTGCGCGATTCACCTGTGGCTCAACGTCTTTCTCAAACTGCAAGCACCAGCCTTGCCCCTTGCCTTCGCGCTTTAGCTTCAATCCCGCAGGCACCAGAAGCAGCGGTCCGCGCACGAACGTCTGCGCATCCATGTTGCCTTCCAGCCAACAGAGACCGCAACACAGCTCCTGCAAGCCCGTCTCTTCCGTGCGGGCATCGGCAAAGCGGTAAAGCTGGGTAAGGTGCGCTCGCCACTCGTCGGCTTGTTCGCTCTGGTCCTTGTCGGGGACAAGGAGTACGTCGCCCGAGTTGCGCGCCGCCTTATAGACGCGGTTCAGGACCTCTGCGCCGAGTTCCGCCAAGTCGAAGCTGCGTTGCTTGACGATACGCCGCAGGAAAAGGCTCGGGTTCCGGGTGTCGATGTTCAGCAGGCGATCCCGGAAAACCTTGAGCTGCTGGACAAAGCGATGTTGCTGAACGGCATTGACTGCGGCTGTGGCCATGTGAATGTCTTCTCAAGCCAGCAAGCGGCCGTGCTTCGACTCTAAGCTACACCATCACCTCTTCAGATACAAGACGACGGCAGACCTGCTGGCGATCCAGCCGCCATCGAATAACGGGGACGTGCACGAAACTCTTGATCTTCTATAAGAAGGGACAGACCATTGCATCCACGATTCGCGCCAGCCGCCACGAGCAAGAGCGCCGCGCCGAGAACCGCCGCCATCATGTTCATCCCTGTCGCACCTGGTCCGCCGCGCAATCCAAAATCCAAAATCGAAAATCGAAAATCACCGCGCGCCCGTTTTCCGGACGTCTTCAAGCTTCCTGAGGTTCTCCTTCAGGTCGTGCTTGACGTAGTTCTGCGCGGCGGCGGGCTGGTGGCCCTTGCAGGTCGCGTGGGCCACGAGGTACGCCTGGTCTTCCGGCACGAACAGCACCGAGTGCAGGTTGCTGCCCATCGCGACCGGAGGTTTCATCAGGTCAAGCGCGCCCTGTTCGTCGAGCTTGCCGAAGCCGTCCTTGACGCGCTGCGAGAGCAGTTTGTAACGGTCGCCCCCGGAGAGCAGCACGCAACCGGCGAAGGCATTCGGCAGTTGCGGGTGCGCCTCGCCCTGCTTGATGAACTCGATCTTCTCCGGCCAGGCCGCCACGCCCAGCGCGCTGCGCGTCTTGCCGTCGGCGATGACGTAGTAATACTCGCACGTGCGCTTGGCGATCTGGAACAGGTCGCGCGCTTCGTCGAGCGTGCCGGCTTTCTCCAGCACCTGGCGCATCAGGAACGCCATGGGCGTGCCGTCCCACTTGCCTTCGCCGCGGCCGCCCATCTCGCCGAGGGAGACCTGCGCGTCGTTCATTCCGCTGACGCAGCCGATGAAGCCCGCGTAGCCGACGTTCACCCAGCCGCGGCAGCCGTCACGCTTCTCGATGAAGTCCACCTGCGCGCCCTGCAGGCCGATCTCGGTCATGTAGTCCAGCACGCGCCCGTGGTAAAGCTTCCCGCCCACAGTGGCAACGCCAGAGACCGCGAACCCGGAGCAGTGGAACAACTCGGGGAACACACTGGCGACTTTCATCTCGTCATAAGGCATCCCCGCGCCTTCGGCCAGGCCCTTCAGTTCCTCGATGTAGTCCTTGTCACAGTGCGGCTCCAGCCGCTGCCACGCGTCCCGGATCTCGTTCAGAAACCACTTGCCCTGTAACATGCTGTAGGCGAAGCCGACGACGTACAGCGTGGAGTCCGTCATCTTGCGAACCTCGGCTTTCAGAAGCTCACCGTGCCGCTTGCCGATCTCGTGCGGCGTGCCTGTCAGGAAGCAGGTGCGCTGGCCGTCCTTGATCTCCAGGCGCGCGCCGGGGATGTCCACGACCAAGTCCTTCGGCGGCGCGCCGCTGTGCCAGTCTTCGGCCTTGATGTCTATGGCGCGCACAACGCCGCGCTGCAGCGCGCGCTCCATTTCGGCGCGGGCGACGCTCACGACCGTGCGGCCGTCGGGCAGCGCGGGCAGCGTGCAGGTCTCCGCAAGCGTGATCTCGATCCGGTTCTGTTTTTCGGGCGCGCCGCCGGCGGACCAGGCCGCGACGCTGCGGCCGGAGCGCAGCACCAGGCTGATTTCCCTCTGGCCGCCGCCGGGCCTCAACGTGACATAGTCGCAACCGCGTTCGGGGTTCTCCTTCTCGGCAAGCGTCGCGTGGAGATGGGGGTTGAACGCCACCGCGACCGCGCGTCCGTCCTCGCGCGCCACGCTTGGCCACAGTTTCTCCGCGATAGGATGCAGACGCGGCAGGACCTGCAGCAGCACGTCCGGCTGCAGGGCCTCGGCGCCCTCGGGCAGCGCCCCTTCGGCCACGAACGCAGTGTTCTTCGCGGGCAGGTCCAGGAAGAGGCGTTCGGGCGTCAGGACCAGCGTGGCCTTGAACTCCCGCGGCCCGTCGAGGCTGACGAAAAAGCGCCGCGGGCCGGCACGCCCGAGCTTCAGAGCGGCGTTCTCCTTCATGCCCCCCACGGTGCCTTCGGCCTGCAGCGTGAAGACTTCCGTCTTGCCGTTGACGAGGTTGAGGAGTCTGTCGAGGTGCGGGGCCAGCCGGAGCCTGGCATCGGCCTCCTCGGCGCGCACACGCCACGACGGAAGAAGAAGCACGAGAACTGTGAGCGAGACGTTAAGGCGATTGCGCATCGGAGCCCCTCCGGTGTGGCCGGCAGTGACAGGATACGACTTCCGGTTCTTTAATGCCACAGGAAGGACGGAAAGGCAATCTACAGAAAGCCAAGCATTGCGGCCTGGAGCTTCCCTTCCGCGGTCATCTTGTCCTTGGACCAGGGCGGATCGAACACGAGGGCCACGTTGACCGCCTTGACGCCGGGCAGCCGCCCAACGACGTCACTGACCTGTGCGCGGAACATATCGCCGAGCGGGCAATAGGGGCTGGTGAGCGTCAACTGGATATCCACTGCGCCGTCGTGCTCCTCGATCTTGTAGACCAGCCCGAGGTCCACGATGTTGATGGGAATCTCGGGATCGTAGACGTCCATCAGCGCCTCGCGCATCTGTTCTACGGTGGCTTTCCCCTCGGGTTCGGCCTGGCCCGCCGCAGGAGCCTGCGCTGACGCCGGAGCGGTGCCGGGCGGCGTGGCCTGCGGAGGCATCGGGGGGACCGCCACCGGCGGGGCGGGGCGGGGGGCA
>JAPLOD010000610.1 GCA_026692735.1 Planctomycetota bacterium
GCCTCAGCCGCCGCCGCCGCACTGGCCGGGAGCGGCATTGACCTGCTGACCTGCCCCGCAGTGCTGGGCCCCGCAACGGATGTGCACCTTGCCGCGCTCAAGGTGCCCGATGCCGGCCACGTCGGGCGCGATGTGCCCATAGAGGTCACCGTCGCGTCACAGAGCCCGTGTACGGTGCGGGTGTCAGTGTGGCGGTGGAGCCACGCCGGTGAGGCGATCCCGGTGGATTTCAGGACAGTCACGCTGGCGGCGGAGCCTGGCAGACCGGGAGCGGAGCTACGCAAAGTCGTTCGCGTCGTGGATCGGCCGGCTGCTCCCGGCGTGGCCGTCTACACGGCGCGCGTCAGCGGGCCGGACGGCGAGCTGCCGAACGACATAAGCGTCAACAACTCATTGGCCGCCGCGACCTGGATCACCGGTCCTTCGCGCTGGGCCGTGCTCGCGCGCCCCGGCTCCACGCTCGCTGCGTTGTGTGCGGACGCTGGCCGGCCTTTGGGGGTTGCTGCGGATGTCTTCGCCCCGGGCTTGCCGCCTCAGCGCGCGGGGATCTACGATCCGTATGCCGGCATCATGGTGGACGGACTCTCCGCGGCGGAGCTGCCGGAAGGCCCCGCGCTCAATGCGCTCGCGGACGCTGTTGGCAACGGCAAAGCGCTGCTCGCATTCGGCGGCGAGCGTGCGTTCGGGGCCGGGAACCACCGCGCCGGAACCTGGGAGAGGCTGCTGCCGGTCGAGATGACGCCCGAAGACGACCGCACGCGTTCCGTGCTCTTCGTGATTGACGTCTCCAAGTCCATGGACGAACGCATGCGCAAGGACGGCGGCATAGGTGTCAGGAAGATTGACTTCGCGGCGGAGCAGCTTGCGCTGGCCGTGCAGAAGCTCAAGCCGCTTGACCGGCTGGGCCTGATCTCCTTCTCAGGGTCCGCGCAGGTCGCCGCGCCGCTGTCATCAGACCCCAGCCGCTCCGCGTTTCTGGCTGCCGTGAAGAACGTTGCCATTCAGTCCAACACCGATCTGCTCCCTCCGCTCAAGAAGGCGCAGGAAGTCCTGCAGGCCGACGATGCCGAAGAGCAGTTGGTCGTGATGTTAAGCGACGGGGTGCAGACCGCGGCCACGCCCATCGAGGAGGTCATCCAGGCCGCGAAGACGCTGTGCCCTCCGTCCCGCGACCCCGAGAAGCCGCGCCGCAGGATGCTCTTTACCTTCGGCATTGGCGTTGATGCGAAAGACGCCAACGCCACCGGCGAGAAGCTCCTCAAGACCCTCGCCGAAACCGGCGGCGGCGCCTATTCGCCCGAGTTCCTTAAGCTGGCGGAACGCCTGGAGAAGGCGTTCGAGAGCGGCAAGAAGGACTTCTACATTCGGCGGGAGCCGTTCGTCCTGCGCCCCTCGTGCGAGCACCCGATCCTAACGGCGCTCGCGGCCAACGACACGGGGACCATCGCCTGGCCGGCGTTGCCGTTCCGCAACCGCGTCAAAGCCAAGCCTGGCGGCGAGGTGCTGCTGTGGAGCGCGGCCGCGTCACCCGCGGTCCCTTTACCTGAGGGGGGGAAAGGAGCGCAGCGGCCCGATCCGATAGTGACGCTTTCCGGCGCGCTCTGGCCGGGCGTTTCGCGCCGAGCGGCCCTTGCGGTTTCACTCGACGGCGCGGCCGGCACGGCCTGGTTTGGGAGTCCAGCCTGCCGCAAGCTCCTGCCGGCTCTGGTGGAATGGACAGAGGCCAAGACGGGAGCTGCTCGCCCCGGCTGGATGGTGGACGCGGACGCTGGCGACGATGAGACTATCGCGGTCGTTGTCCGCGCCCGTGATCCGGTCTCGGGTGAGCCCCTGAACGGGCGCAGACTGCAGGTGACGCTGACGGCGCTCCAACTGTCCAATAGCACGGGCGTCCCACCCGCGCCGGCAGACGGCCACGAGCGGGACGCCCGTAGTGCCGCCCCGCTGCATCCCTCCGCGCCGGGCATGTACCGCGCCTTGTTGCCCAAGCCCGCGCAAGGCGTGTACCGGTTGAGCATTGAGACGGTCCTTTCCACTGCTCTTCCGGGCGAGGAGGACCGGGAAATCCGCAATCCGAAATCCCCAATCCGCAATCAGAACGTCCCCATCTGTGAACGCTTCCTCACCGTGCCGTACCCCGCCGAAGTGCGCCGTTTTGGCACCGACCGCGCGGCGATGCAGGCGCTGGTCGCCAAAGCGGGCGGGAACTCCCGCGTCATCGAGAACCCGCAGGACCTTTCCCGTTGGGCCGCCGATAAAGCCGCCTCCCGCGAGACGTATTCCTTGCGGCCGTGGCTGATCGCGGCGGGGTTGGCGTTGTTGCTGGCGGAATACGCATTACGGGGGAGGCGGACGTAGTTGACCGTGAACGACCCTTGCGGGTAGAGTATGTGCGAAGAGCCGCGAATGCGGAGGACAAACGATGACGAAGTACACGGCCGTGGCTGATTGGCCCGGGGATGGTCTTTCTGCTTATCCAGGATGCGCTGAGGGGAAGAAGGTCGCCCATGCTTCCGCCACTCAGGGACGCTGCAGCCTCTCTATCCAATAGCCGATGTTCCGACGGAGATCGTCAACGGAGATATCGTATCCTTTCAACGTCGCGCCACTCCAGTTTACACCAACGTGAACGTTCTCTCGCGCCAGCATGGACATCGTCTCGTCAAGGAAGTGAGCAAGGGCCTCTTCAACTATCCTGAACTTTCTGTATCGTGGGATCCTCTTCTGGATCGTCTCCAGCCGGCTGCGGCTTGACCAGAAGGGAACAGCGTCTCCTTCGGTGCCTCGGAACACAAGGTGCCCAAGCTCATCCTGGAAAGTGAACACCTTGCCTTCGCGAGCGACCTGCTCGTAGAACTTGGCTGCTTGAGCCGCCGCAATGGACATGGTCCCTCCCCCGACCTGGCACTACGTGTTCTTCACAGATCACTTCAGCCTGGTGCCACTGGCCGCAGCCAGGGGGCGACTCACCCGACCAGGTAGACGTGGTGTTTCTGCGCCTTGATGTCCGCAGCGCGCGTGCGTTCCATGGAAACCACGTCGAGGACGCCGCGCGGCTTGCCCCAGTTCATGGTCAAGTCCTGGAAGGCCCATAGCACTTGCTTGCCGTCGTCCTCATAGCTGACGCCCGCCTCATCGGGCAGGATGGTGCGGTTCCGCAGGTACGGTTCGACGTGGTTGAAGGCTTTGAGGAGCGCGAGGTGCCACGGCGTGGGTAGATCGTAGTCGCCGCGCACGCTGCCGCAGTTGAAGCTCAGCCGGTCCGACTGGATGTCCCAGTAGACCATCCACATCATCCGGTAGGCGAGGCCCTTGAAGAAGACCGCATCCGGGTCAGCGCCCGCTTTCCGCAGAGCCGGTATATCATAGTTCGCGAGACAATCCGTCCAAATGGGCAGACTGTCCAGTCGCGCCACGACGCCCGGCCCGTGCCGATGGACGCCGAAGACGCCAAGGTCCTCATTGCAGTAGCGATAACCGAGCTGCTGCATCGCGGTCATCAGTTCCAGGTGCGCGCGATACTGCGACAGTATGGCCGCCGGTGGCTCGACCGCCGGGCGATAGTGTCCCAAGAGGTGCACCTGGTCGGCCGTCGCGCCGTGAGCGCCGTCCAGGTCCGCGTTGGCGACCCAGTGGAACTTATCGCTCGAGAGGTTGAAGCTGCTGTCCAGGAAGATGCCGCCCAGGCCGACGCGGTCGCAGGCGCGCTTCCAGCGTTGCAGCCACGTTTCGCGCACGACGGGATCGCGCAAGTTCATGACGGCGAAGACAGGCGTGTAGTGGTCGGCCTCGATGGCATTCGATGGGTTGCGCACAAACGGCGCCTTGGCTTTCGAGAGCGCCTCCATGATGGACCCAGCACGGGGCAGGAAGCGGATGCGCTGCTCCCGGCCGTTGCGCTGGTCCAGAATCCAGGAGAGCGTCGAGAGCGACGTGTTGCCCCACATCTCGACGACGGCGCCCCCGGCTTTGGCCTTGCGGCAGAAGGCGCGCACGTTCTTCTCGCCGACCGATCCCGCGATCTTCAGGTCCACGGTGCAGCACATGTTGCTGACGCCGTACGTGTTCATGTTGTTCTCAAAGTGGTTGGCGAGGCCGACGACCTTCACGCCGGCATCGAGCAGTTTTGGCAGGCCCTTCGCGGCGTAGCGTTTGAAGTCGGGATTTCCCCACTCCTCGATCATGCCGTACGTGCTGACGCGCTCGCGCCGCATGCCGAGCTGCTTGTGCAGGGCGTCGTGGACCGTCTCCTTGACCTCCTCGTACAGGTTCGCCCGCCCGACGAAATCCCGCTTGCCGGGGAACCAGAGCACCTCGACCGCCGGCGTGGCGAACTTGTGGCTCAGATCGCCGCAGTGCTCATGCATATGGACGATCTCGTTCGCGCCGCGCGGCTTCTCGATCAGCGTGCGGACGTGCGCCACCTCCGTGGGCCACGTGACCAGGACGCCCTCCTCGGCCGCGGTGAACGTGAAGCCTTGCAACTCCGTCTGCAGCGGCAGGAACTGGAAGATGTTGGGGTTGGCAATCGAAGGCAGATACCACTCGGTCGAGAAGGGCTGCCGGACCGACTTGAACGCCGTCACTGGTGGCGAGAAGCAACTGCGCATCCAGACCTCGTTGCCCACGGCGCGCCCGCCGGGCTCCCACGTCCCGCGGTCGAGTATCTTGAAGATTGGCAGCGATGCGCTGCGGTACGAATAGCGATAGCTGAAGCCGATGCCTTCCACGCCCCCCACGCGGCGCGCGACCGCACGGAGTTCGAGCCGCAGCTTTGTGCCCGAGGCATCCCGCGGCCCGCTGGTCCAGTCGGCGGTGTTGAGCCGGTTGCGCACGGAATGCACCATCCATTCCATGAGCCCGCCGGCCTGCTGCTGCATCGCGAATTCGAACAGTGCCGCGCCGCGCGTGATCCTCTGTTTCACGATCCGGTAGTGCAGCAGCGACACGCCGTCGGGCGTGCGGATTGAGGCAAACATGGGGCGTCGCCCGCTGCGAAGGCCCGTCTTGCCGGCGCGGACTTCGCCCAGGCCGAGGAAGTCCCGGCCGCTGCGGAGCAACTCAATGCGGATGCCGTTCCCAAGGACCAGGGACGCGCCCGACACACGAACCGCCATGCAGTGTTCCCTCCCTGTCCGGCTCCGTCATTGGCTCTCGCTGGAAAGCTTGTCTTACGGTCCGTAGTCCCCGTCAATGGCGGTGACGCCGGCGCCCGTCCAGATGCGGTCGGAACTGATGAGCACGTCCTTCGGGTCCTTTACCTGCCCGGCCGGGAAAAGGCGGAAGTTCCACCATGTGGCATACTCGTCGGCGAAGTTGGAGACGATCATGCGCGTGCTGCAGCCGGAGATCCAGATGCCGTAGGGCTCGCGGAGCGGCGCGGAGTTCGTGGCGTCGAGGCGGCCGAGTTCCTTGTTCCCGCGCATCATCGAGACCGAGTCGCTCCCGCGATTGCAGACAAAGAGAATCCCGCCGATCCCGAACTCGGGCCCGACCGCCATGCCCATCGGGTCCTTGCCCACGGGGATCACCTCGGTCTTCGCCGGCTGCACGGCCGGGAGCTTCGCCAGGCCGATCTTGGTGACCGTCGAGCCGGGGTTGTTGCCGACGTACAGATGGTCGCCCGCGAGCAGGAGCTTCTTCGGATTGGGGATGTTCTCGCAGACGCCGAGCATGGCCAGGTCCTTTGCCGCGCCCTTCAGGAAGGGGCCGATATCGAAGACCGCTACCGCGTTGCGGCCCGCGCACGACACGAAGAGGTACGCCTTCTTGGCATCGTCGGGGGCGGCAGTCTCCGACCAGTTCCGCGTCTGGAGGATCGCCACGTCTTCCAGTTTCAGCGTCTGGCCGACCTGGCTTACGGGGCCGGGGCGTCCGGGCACCTTCGCGAAGCCCTTCTGCCCGCCGCCGCGCCCTTCCGTGTCAATGACTTGCTCCGCGGCAGGCCGGAAGTCCAGCCGCTTCCCGGTGGCCGCGTCGAAGTAGGTCGTCTCGCCGATGCGGTCTCCGGCTTTCTCGCCGTCCACGGCGTCAAGGAAGACCGCGGCGATGGTCCCGTCGCCCGCGCAGCAGGTGATAGCGTACCAGTGCTTCTTCTCGCCGTGCGTCATCTTCACGCCCATCGGCCGGGCGCCGACGCGTACGGTGCCGTTGTAATGGCGGTGCGCGGGCGGACAGCCCAGGATGCTGAGGCAGCCGGCGGCAGGAGAGACCAGCACGGAATAGCAGTTCTCGTGGACGCGATAGTCGAGTGACTCCACGCCAGGAGGTATCTTTGGCTGGTAGTACATGATTCCCTCGCCGGAATTCTCCCAGACACAGCGCATGGGCGGGTTGGTGAAGGTCATCCAGTGCGCGCCGTGGGCGTTGCTCCCCGCAGAGAGGTAGATCTGGCCGATCTCCTGGACGGCATTCGCGGCGTAGATGCAGACGAAGCCGCCGACGCCAAACTTCCTGCCGGACATCTCATAGGGATCGGGGAGGCTCTGGAGCGTGGTGACACCGGGCCCTTCGCCGCCCGCGCCGTTGCCCTTGAAGACGAAGGCGCCGCCGCCGAGGTCCACGCGAACGTACTCATAGGGCGCGACGATGAACGGCACGGCGGCAGGCCGCGGTTGCGGTCTCGGCGCCGCCGGCGCGCGCGCCGGGCGCTTCCCCGCACGGCCGAGGAACTCCCTGAACACGTCCGCGGTCACAAGCCCCGCCTCCGTCGCGACCAGGTCGCCGTTCGGGGCCAGGATCGCCATGAGGGGCGGCGGCGCGGCGGGCGATTTTTTTGCCACGTCGGTGCAGATCCGTTCCTTGAGGCCGAAACGAAGCTCGTTGTCCTTCGCCTCTGCGCCCTTGAGGTGCGGACGTCCCGCGCGGCGCGCGAGGTCCTTCAGGTTCACGACGTCCAGGGAAAGCGCCAGGGGGACAAAGCCGTCAGCGATGCAGTCGCGGAACTCGGGCTGCGCGAGGATGCGCTCGGCAACCGCATACGAGTTCGGGCAGTTCCGGCAAGGGGTTGCTGCTCCGCGGTCCTTCCTTGGCGGCGGGCTGGGTCGGTATTCCCGCCAGCGTCGCCGCGGATGGCGTGGAGGCGGGCTTGTCTTCGGGTTTTCCTTCGGCCGTCGCGGGAGCGGCACTGGTGGGCGGCGTCACCAGGGGCGCAGGCGCAGTGGCTGGAGCGACAGTCTTGGGCTGTTTGGCCGCCTGCGCGGCGCTCTGCCTGGCGGCTTCCACAATCTTGGCGGCTTCGCGGTCTTTTCCCCAGAGCGCGTTCAACAGGCCGTCGAAAGCCGGGCCTTCGCCTTGCCCCACTTTCAGCGCGAGCCGCAGGTAGGCCGCGTGGACGGGCGCGGGGGCGTCAGCCACGAGCGGCCTGCAGAGTTGCAGCAGCCCATCATCGCCGAGTCTCTGCCACGTGACCTTGACCTCAAGCCCCTGCGCGTTGACGAGGAATGCCTGCTCATCCGCGGAGAGGATCCTGGACATAGCCGCTTTGTCAGAAGCGTATTTCACAGGTAGGGGCGGGAGTGTTCCGGCCTTTACCTTGGCGATGACGTAGGACTTGAGTTCCTCGGCCGGCTCCGCCTCACCAGACCACGCCGTGAAAGCCGCCGCGCAGCACAGGAGCATGAGGAGGGACGCGAGCACCGTCTTCATGGTTCTGTTCCTCCGGAGCACACAATGACGAAGGCCCTCATCAGCGCACGTCGCCGTGCCGTCTACTCGGCCTTCTCTGTCGGCCGCGCTCTCCTGACGCGGCTGATCTGTTCGCGGTACACCTGGTAGTTCAACAGCTTCTCCTGCAGCGAATCGCCGCTGAACTTCTCACAGAGCGCCTGGGCCAGCATGAAAACCAGGAAGTTCTCCGCCACGACGGCCGCGGCCGGCACGGCGCAGCAGTCGCTGCGTTCCACGCTGGCCGCCATGGGCGCGCCGGTGTGCAGGTTCACCGAGGGCAGTGGCGTCATGAGCGTGCTGATGGGCTTCATGGCCGCGCGCACGACCACGGGCTGGCCGTTAGTGATGCCGCCTTCCAGGCCGCCGGCGTGGTTGCTGGGGCGCGAGAACCCGCCGGTAGCCGTGGGCGCATGCACGGGTGCGTACGTGATCGGGTCATGGACGGCGCTGCCGCGCAAGCGTGCATTGGCAAAGCCCGGGCCGACCTCCACGCCCTTGATGGCGGGGATGGACATGAGCGCCTGCGCGATGCGCCCGTCGAGCCGTCGGTCCCACTGCGTGTGATCGCCCAGCCCGATGGGCACCCCCTGCGCCACGACCTCGAAAACACCGCCCAAGGTATCGCCCGCCGCGTTGGCCTGGTCAATGGCTTCGCACATCAGCTTCTGGGAAGGCTTATGCAGACAGCGCACCTGGCTCTCATCTGCCTTCACCATGTCCTCGAACGCCGGGCAGAAATCCCCGGGCACCTCGACGGGGCCGATGGCCATAACATGGCTGCGGACGTCAATCCCGAAGTGCTTGAGCAGCAGGCGGCAGAGCGCGCCGCAGGCGACACGCGCCGCGGTCTCGCGGGCGCTGGCGCGTTCGAGAATGTCGCGGACCGGCGCGTCGTACTTCAGATGACCAGCCAAGTCGGCGTGGCCCGGACGGGGGCAGTCGAGCTCGGGCGCGGATTCGAGGCGGCTATCCTTGTTCCGGACTGCGATGACAACGGGTGACCCCATAGTGCGGCCTTTACGCACCCCCGAAAGGAACTCAGCCTTGTCCGTCTCGATCTTCATCCGCCCGCCGCGGCCGTAGCCCTGCTGGCGCCGGGCAAGCTCGCGATCAATGGCCGCGGTGCCAACGGGCACGCCGAAAGGAAAGCCCTGGACAAAGGCAAAGCAGCCGCACCCGTGCGACTCGCCCGCGGAATGAAACGTCAGATATGCCACCGTGGGACCTCCTCCGTAGCGTGATCCTTGGGCTCGCATCCGCGATCGAGAGGGTCGCGTTACGAACAGCCCGCAGAGCCATGACATCCGGCAAGGACGTATCCTCAGAAACTAACCTGGATTTGCCGCGAAAAACAGTGAAGGATGTGACCCATTTGACCACCTGCACGTATAAGTAATTATAGGAGCATTGCCGATTTGAGCAGCCTCGTGCACGCGCGGCCCCTACCACGTGATCTGCGCCTTGCAGGTGAGGGGCGTTGTGGCTGATGAGCCTCTGGAAAAAACCGCGGGCTGGGGCTAGGATTCCCGGCAGACATTGCAGCATGTGGGCCACAATGGCCCACTTACGTGTAGGCGGGAACAGGGCATAGAGCGCCAATGGCGTCGTCATTGACCGGCCGAACACTGGGCGGATACCTCATCGAGGAAGAGCTTGGTCGCGGCGCGATGGGCGTCGTCTTCAAAGCCAAGCAACTCTCCATGGACCGCCACGTGGCGCTGAAGTTCCTCCCCAAACGCCTGGCCCAGAGCGAGAGAGTTGTGGCGCGCTTCCTCCGGGAAGCCCGGGCCGCGGGGCGCCTCTCGCATCCGAATCTTGTCGGCGTGCATGACGCCGGCGTCGTGGAAGGCTTCCATTTCATCGCCATGGAGTTCGTGGACGGCAACTCCGTGCACAAACGCGTGCGGGAGAAAGGGCCGTACAGCGAGAAGGAGGCGCTCGACATCGCCGGCCAGGTGGCGGAGGCGCTGAAGTACGCCCACGCGCATGGCATCCTGCACCGCGATATCAAGCCCGACAACTTCCTGGTTGACTCCAGCGGTCGCGTGCGGCTCGCGGACCTCGGTCTGGCCCGGTTTCAGGATACCGGCGACAAGCAGAGCGCCGAGGTCACACAGGACGGGATGGCCGTCGGCACTCCGCACTACATGTCGCCGGAACAGTGCTCGGGCGGCAAGGTGGACGCGCGCAGCGACATCTACAGCCTGGGCGCCTCGATGTACGTGCTGGCCACGGGCCACACGCCGTACGACGCGCCCACCGCCGCCGCGGTGATGGTCAAGACCCTGACCGAGCCGCCCACGCCTCTGAGGGACCTGAACCCGAACCTCTCCGCCGGCTTCGTGGCGCTGGTGGAGAGAATGCTGGCCAAGGACCCGGCGAAGCGCTTCCAGGACGCCCAGCAGGTTGTGGACGCCGTCGAGAAATGCAGGAAGGGCCTCTTCAAGCCCACCACGAGAGAGCACGCCAGGGTCGGGCAGGTTCCGCTGGAACCCATAGACACTGCGCCGCGCTACAAGCTGCTATTGTACGGCGCGGGAGCGGCTGTGGTGGCCTTGGTGCTTGTGGGCGCCTTCCTGCGGTGGCGCGGGGGTTCAACGCCGCCGGCAGTCGTGAACACGGCACAGCCGGAAAGCTCCGACACGCCCAAGACGGAGCCGGCGACCGCACCTAAGACGGAGCCCAAGACAGCAGCCGGTCCTGAGACCAAGTCCCCGCCACCGAAGGCCGAGCCGAAGACCAAGGTGGAGCCGGGTGGGCCGATGGCCTCGCTGTCCGATAACGAGAAGCCGGAACACCTCGCGGCGATCAAGAAGCTGCGGATGCTGAAGCTGGACCTCGGGGAAAAGCTGCAGCAGGACCCTGACCTGGTTATCAGCAAGGTTGATGAATTCCTGAAACAGCATCCCGGCGCCCGCATCGCCAGCATTGCCGAGGAGTTTCTCACCAGGGCCAAGGAGGCCAAGGCGAAGCTGGAGAAAGACTGGCAGGCGGCGAAGACGGGGGCCGAGGAACAGGCGGTGACCGGCAACAAGAGCAGGGCGTTCCACATCCTGCGCGACTTCGTGGATGAACACGGGGGCACCAAGCAGGCCAGCACGGCACAGGGCATGATGCTCGGTTGGGTCGCCGACCTGCGCGCGGAGGCCGACAAGGCCGCGGAGGCGGGCCATTATACGAGAGCGGAGGAAATGCTGACGCTCACCGACTCCAAGCTGCCCGACGACATCACCGGGCCCCTGAAGAAGGAGCTGGAGCGGGTTCAGGCGGAGCACCAGAAAGCTCGCGTGTTCATCGAGAGCGACAGCAAGCAGTTCGCGACGCTGTATGAGCGCACCGGCGCACTGGCGAAGGAGACCGATACGGCTACTGGCAAGCGCTACGAGTTCCTGGAGTGCACAAGGGTCTGGCGCGAAGGCGCGAGCGCCCTGAAGACTCCATCCGGCAAGAAAGACGTCGAGACGATCGCGGGCGTCTACGAGCGCGCGGCGGCGATCATGGAACGCATGCGTACGGGTGTGAACAGCAGCAAAGCCGTGCCCATGCCGGGGTTGGGCAGCTTCAGGGAACCGGGGCTGCTCACCGCCTGGGAGGACCGGAGCCTGAGCTTCAAGCCCAAGTCCAAGGACCTGGAACCCCAGCCGATTCCGTGGAAGCAGATCACCGGCGAGAACCTGCTCCTGATCGCACAGGCTCTCAAGATAGGCACATCCAACATGCCCAGCGACCTGCTGGACACCGGCGCGCTGGCGTTTGCCGCCGGGGTGACTGCGGTGGCCATCGAGAAACTGCAGCAGGCCGGCGCCGCAGATCGCGCCACGAAGGCGACCGCCGATGTCCCGCTGCGCCTGCTGAGACCGGCGGCGCCGGGCGACGATCGGGAGCTGGCGGCCAAGAAGCTCTTTGCCGACGCCGCGGCAGCGCGTGACAAGAAGGATGCGGACAAGGTGCTGGAGCTCCAGAAACGCCTTGTCGTGGAGTTCGCGGATACGGACTTCGTGCAGATACGCCGTCGTAAGATCCAGGACCTCTCGGCGGGCCTGGAGAGCAGCAGTTCGGTCTCTTCGAAGAAGGAGGGGGAGAAGCCCAAGGTTGCCGAGGCCAAGGTCGAACCCAAGACGGAGCCCAAGGCCGAGCCGAAGGCCGAGCCTAAGACGGAACCGAAGGCGGAGCCCAAGACGGAACCCAAAGTTGAGCCTAAGAAGGAGGAGGACCCGGCGGCTACAGCCATAGCTGAGCTGAAGAAATACGGGTGGACCGAGGTGAAGGGCAACTGGGCCCAGGATCCGAAACGCAAGACGACCTTCACGGTTACGGGCGGAGGGCAGTTGCTGGGGCCGTTCCTGGACGCGGCGATGCAGGTGACGTTCCACGTGGAGGAAGGGAGTTCGATTGGTGTGTACGCGCGCCACCTGCCCGATACCTCGGCCATCAAGGACCTGCGCACCACGCTCGAGACCTACAGCCTCGTGCTCGGCTGCGGCTATGGGGTCTTGTGCACGGCAAACACCGTGAAGGTGTTCGGCGACAAGGCCCCCAGCGCTTCGGCGGCCGGAACGACCAGGGGTACCTATGAGCGGAAAACGCAGCCGCTGAAGGTGTTCGAGAACAAACCCATTCCGCCCGGGGCGCACACCGTGACGGTTTCCGCGCAGGGCGAGAAACTGGAGATCACCTTCGACGGCAAGATGTGGCGCACCGCGGACAAGCTGCGGAACGACGGCGGCGTGGCCATCATCATTGAGGGCGGCGCCAAGATAGATTCGCCGTTGCTCCGAAAATAGCTCCGTTGCCCGCAGCCGAATTTCCGTTGCGCTTGCCCCCGTCCTATGATAAGAAACTGCGTCCTTGCGAACGGGATATTGGTCTGGTGTCCATGCCTGACAGCAGTTCCCGTAGGTAAAAACCCGGCAGTTGCGCAGGTTGCCTTACGACAGGAAAGGAAGTCCGTCATGTCCGGCCATTGTGAATACTGCGAGAAAGCTCCCAGCTCAGGCCTCAAGTACGTGCGCCGTGGTCTCGCGAAGGCCAAGGGCGGTGTGGGCCGCAAAGTGACCGGCAAGACAGGCCGCTGGTTCAGGCCCAACGTGCAGCATCTCAAGGTCGTCGAACCCAACGGACACGTCCATCGCGCGTGGGTGTGCGCCAAGTGCCTCAGGAGCGGTCGTGTCGCCAAGGCCCCCTACCAGAAGCAACTGGCAGCCCTCCGCGCTGAACGAAAAGCCTGAGCCGCACACGCTGGAACATGAGCCGGCCTCAGCGCGTTTCCGCTGAGGCCGTTCTGTTTGTGCTCTACAGGCCAAGCATGAACTCGAATATCCTGTCGCTCATCCTGGGCAGGCCTTCGTGCGAGAAGTCGGGGTAGAGCACCATCTGTTTCTTCGCCCTGATCTTGTTGTACGCGGCGAACTGGCTCGATGGCGGGCAGATCGTGTCCATCAGCCCCACGGCCATCAGGATGTCGCCGCGGATGCGCTTGGCCAGGTGTTGGCAGTCAATGTAGCCGAGCTTGGTGAAGATCTCGTCCTCCCGCTCGTGGCACGGGTCGAAGAGCCTGAAGTAGGTCTTGAGTTCCTGGTAGGCGTCCTTGGCCAGGTCCAGTTCCCAGACGCGCTTGTAGTCGCACAGGAACGGGAACACTGGCGCGGCCCGCTTGATCCGCGGCTCCAGCGACGCGCAGGCCAGCGTCAGACCGCCGCCCTGCGAACCGCCCGTCGCGCCGACGCGCTTCGGGTCAACTTCCGGGAACGCCATCACGATCCCCGCAAGCTGCGCCGTATCCAGGAAGATGTCCCGGAACAGCATCCGAGTCGGCGAGTCCTCGTCCAGGCCGCGGATGATGTGCCCGTGATGCGTGTTGCCGCGCACGGCCCCGGCGTCCTGCGAGCGGCCGCCTTGGCCGCGGCAGTCGAGCGCCGCCACGCAGAACCCCAGGCTCACCCACGCCAGCTTGTCGAACCAATCGCCGCTGCTGCCGCTGTAGCCGTGGAATAGAAGCACGGCGGGAAGACCGCCGTCGGCACCGTGGCGCGACCTGGCGGATCGAGTTGTCGCGCCCTTGGGCCGCAGGTACTTGGCGTAGACCCGCGCGCCCCTGACGCCGGTGAAGTGCAGGTCGAAGCACTCCGCGCCGGGCGCCTTGAAGGCCGCCGGCCGCAGTTCCACGCGGGCATCGGTCCGGCGCATCTCGGCGAGCGACGCGTCCCAGAATGAGTCCATGTCTTTGGGGCATGGGTTGCGGCCCATGTACTTCTTGAGTTTGGGCAACGGCATGTCTACGAGCACGGTTGGTTCCTCCGCACGGGTTCTGGTGAATGGATGGCCTATCTTAACTGGCCGGCGCAGAAAGCCAGTGCAGAGCCGTACCGCCGTCGTCTCGCCGCCCGCCCCGCGTCACCCCGTTCCGTGTCCAAAACTGCACCTCGTGCTGCCCCTCGCCTGTCACCTGCCTCTGTTCCCCGATACCCGATACCCGAACCCCGATACCCGGCTGTTCCTGCTGTCCAAGACTGCACATTGTGACATTCTCGCCCTTGCCACCCCCTTCCGGGCCACGCGCTGCCTGACAACAATCCCCCGCCCGCGCCCCCGTGCAATTTCACGGTAGCACGTTCTCCAGGATTCGTGTCACACTCGCGAATCCCGCCATGGTCTGGCAGCCTATGCTATGTCTGTACCGCCGGCGTCTCGCCGGCCTGTAGTCTGTGGTCTGTAGCCTGTGGCCTTCGTGGACCGGTCCGGTTTCGCCCGTTGCCTCGTCGAAGCAAGCCGCGCTGAATATGTGTCGGACCAACCAAACAAAACCCTACCACATGCCACCCAGTTTGGCAAGCGGAAAGCGCCGCATTTGGCCAGCATGGCCGTCATCCCCCTCTTGTCGCCGCCGGGCCCGCCGCGGTATAATGCGGCCATCGAAGCGGCGATACGCTCGTTCAAGACGCGCACACATCACGAGGCCGCCCGTATGCTCACCCCCGGCGAAGGCCCGAACTCGCGAAAGGAAAATAGAATGAACGCTGTGCTCCGCAGATTGATGTTGGTCGTTCTCCTCGCCTGGCCGCTCGTGGTATGGGGCGGGGAACCGCCGGTGGATGCCTCCAAGGCGTCTGGCGATAATGCCATTGTGATCCAGATTCAGGACGCGCTGGTGAACCGGACGGACCTCGGCTTCAACATATGCAGGGAAGTCGCGGAATGTAAGAAGGAATGCCAGGACGCCTATCTGGCCATGCATCCCACTACGCTCCGGATGGGCGGCGCGCTGGGCCACTGGAAGGACCCCGGGGGCAAGATTGAGGAGATCGGTAAGTTCTGGCCGAAGTTCGCGGAGGAAGACTCCCTCGTAAGCTGGGCGTTGGGAAATGGCATGCGGCCAATGTACTTGCTCTGCTACACGCCGGCCTGGAGCAACGTCAAGACGCGTGAGAAGTTCAAGTATCCCAACGACCCAAAGACGCCGTGGACGATGGATTTCTGTCCCCCCGACGATCCGGGCGTGTGGAAAGCGATGGTCAAGGCGCTCATGGTTCACCATAAAGGCAAGGTGAACCGCTACGAGGTCTGGAACGAACCCAACACCGGTTTCTACTGGCAGGGCGAAGCAAAGGCGAAAGGGGAGGACGAACTTCTCCGCCGCTATGTGGATTTGTGCAAGGCAACGTTCGAGGCGGCGCGCGAAGTGGATCCCGCCATCCGCGTCTATACCTGTTGTCCGCACGACGACTTCTTCGGCTCGTGGACGACCCCCCTCTTCGCCAAGGGCATCGCCAAGTACACCGACGGCATATGCCTTCACGTCTACGTAGGTCCCCAGGCCATTGCGGCAATAGACAACTGGTGGCTGCGGTACATGACCACGATTCAGGAGAACGAGAAGCGCGAGGGCAAGCGTTTCCCGTTGGTGCTCACCGAGTACGGCTACAACCACGACACCCACCCCGAATTCGGCGGAGCCTTCTCGCTTGCGCAGCTCACCGTCATCCTGGGCACGTTCAAAGCGGAACTGGCCACGCAGTACGCCTTCCATTCCCTCAAGCCCCAGGGCGACGACGGCCTCTGCATGTTCCGAGGAGGTCTGACGGACAATCCGACGTCGAAGACGCTGCGGTATCTCTATGCTCTCTTCCAGAACGCGACGTATGTTCCCTTGAACGGTGCGACGTTGTCCCCGGGCGGTGAGAGCTTTGAAGAAATGGGTATTCCGAAGAAGCCCGACAACAAGCTCTACGCCTTCGAGATCGCCAGGCCGGATGGCAGCAAGGCGGCCTACGTGGCGGCCTGGCGCGGGCGTTTCTGTTACGCGAAAAACAAGCTGATTGACATCCCCGACATGGACGTCGCGATCACGCTGCCCAAGGCCTATGCCCGCGCGGAAGTCCTCGATTCGTTGACGGGCGAGGCCGCCAAATTCAGCGGCTTCAAGGTAGAGAACGGCAAGACCGTCTTGAAGGTGAAACTCCAAGGCATCCACGACGGCAAGGAGGCCGCCCCGCGCGCCTTCGTTCTCTTCCCGCCTCAAGCGAACGCCAAGGAGTGATTTTCGAGGCTCACCGAATGCCCGCCTGCGTCGCCGCCGCCGTGTAGGACATTTTGCTAAATTGTCTGTTCGGGGGTGGCACGGCCCACCGGGCCGTGTCGCGCGAAGCGCGACAAGAAGCCGCTCCTGAAGGACGCGCACAGGGAGAAGGGGCCGCGCGCTGCGCGTCGTGGCAATCTGGATGGCCGATGAAGCCGCAGGCGTGATGAAGTTCCTGACCCTGTACCCGGAGAAGATATGAGATACGAGCTATTCACCCGCGTGGCCCTGAAGACAGACCTTCCACAGCACGGCCTGCGCAGCGGCGATGTGGCCACTGTGGTCGAGCACCACCCGGGACGGCCCGGCCAGGAGCCTGGCTACAGCTTGGAGGTGTTCAATGCCGTCGGTGAGACTGTGGCGGTTGTCACGGTGCGGGAGTCCCAGGTCGAGCCGCTGACTCCTCGCGAAGTCTTGCACGTGCGCCTGCTTGCGGAAACCGCGCGATGACGTAACGCGGGTGCGCGTAGCGAACAGCAACCTGCTCCGTGAACGCCCCCAGACATAAGAACCCACCCCTTGCATTGGAACGCCCAACGCAGGGCTTCTTGTGGCCTTCGGCCACCCGGCCCGCCGGGCCACCCGCGGTAGATCAAGTGGACTTCTTTAACGCTCGTTGGATAATCTCTAAGAGTTTTTGAGCTGTTTGTTCGCCGTTCGTCATTCTCGCCATTGCAACGAAATCACGACGAATGCGCTCAAAGTCATTTCTGTCAGTTTTCCCAATATCATGACTCGAATCTATCTTTTTAAGAAGGCTATGGATGTCAGTCATGAGATAAAGGCATCCATCGCCAACTTTCTTTTTATCGATTAAAGCTTGTAACAACCCTGCGACTTCCTCGAGTGTTTTCCCTCGCTCCATCTCTTGCGCGTCAGCGGCTCCCAAGTTTTCTCCAGGCGCACCATGCTGCACGCCGATGACAACATTCTTCGCGTTGGGGAGGATAACTGGACCCACTTGCATAGACTTTATTGGCTGGGTGGATATCTGCAGCCGCCTTCGAGCTGCTATGACAAAGTCCTGGTGGGCCCCGACAATTTCCTCTGCAATACAGTGAACTTCACCTACCTTCTTTTCATATTCCTTCCAGCCGGGATCTTCCGCTATGTCGCAATAGGGGGTGATTTCCTGGAGGCCGGGAACACAGTGCTCGGCTGGCGCGGTGTTCAGGCCAATCCAGAGTAAGTACTTTTTGCAGGCCGTTAGAAGGACTCTGCGCTTTGCCTCGATCTCCACGTCGAGGAACCAGTGTTCTGCATCATCCCAGGTATTAGTAAATTCATCAAGTGGACGGAGCCGCTCCTCTTGAAAGCGGAAAGCCATATTCCATTCTTTCAGAAAGTATAATGCCCCTGAGGAGGAGGGAAGGAGCGTGACAAGTCGGCGATACAGATGCTCGTCGGCCTCGCGGGCAGCGCCAATTGGGAGCGGGCTAGAATTCTGATTAGCCATTAGGTGTCTCCTTCTTCCTATAATCTCCGGGACAGTGACGCATCCATTCTGCTGGCCCTAGTTAGTTGTGTCAATGTCCCTGGAATTCCTCCTTCGTCACTGATCTTACGGCACGTAAGGTTGTTTCCCCGTGATGCGCATCCAATTCCACTCGTCAAGGACCTTAACGAGCGGTGCCGTCCAAATGCGGCGCTTTGGTTTAAGATACTGTTCGAGTGAAACATCCGAATGCCAGAACCCCCGTGCCTTGCGGGCGATTGCCTGGGTGACGTTTAGATACCGGTGGTATCCCGCCGCATTGAGTGCGAAGCCGTAGGCATCGGCGATTGGGTTGTCCCAAATCGGAAAAAGCGCCGGCCGTAACGGCGCAAGAATCTTGCTGGCGATGGTGGGCCCAACGCCAAGGCAGTCGTCCAGTTGCTTGAACATCTCGACCATCCTTGCGAGCATCTCGTGGTCTGCATGTTCATGGTCAAGGGATAGATCCGCAGGAATTGCAGCCACGTTCTCCCGGATATTTGCGAGGGCCTCGCCAACCGCCTGCATCCGTCCCTTCCCCAAAGTACGGGTCGAGTTCCACGGCTTCAGCAGCCATTCCCGCAGTCTTTCAGCAAACTGGATGGGGTTGGTACTGCCAGCGATGAAGCCAGCGATCATCTTGGCACGCTCTGGCTTAATTATTAAATCGTCGAACGCTTCTGTGTCCGCGTCGCCCCAAAAGGTCGCCGATGCGTCACGGAGATCCTCAATGATGCCGGACGTCACATCGTCTAGGGAGAAGACCAGCGGTATTGCCATAGATGCCCCATAGAAACGGGGACGCGCACGAGATCGCTCGACCACTCTAGGTGTATTCGCTGGCCATCCCCAAAACCCCCAGAATTCAACGGGGATTCTACGGACAAGCCCCCTGCTTTGCGAGGGCTTATCCGTGTTGCCAATGCACTGCGCAGGTGCCCCCGAAAGATGCTTCAGCATCTTTCGGGGTGCCGCAGGCACACCCAACCACGAACCACAATCGTCAATTCCCAATCGTCAATCGTCAATCCGGCGGGTGCCGTGCGCCCCGCCGCGCTTCCCCAAACTTGACACCTGTAACCTGTAACCTGTAATCAGTGACCGGTCACTTGCCCTGTACGCCGGCCATCGCGTGGACCTGCCGAACTTCCGCGTCTGTCAGCGCCCGGTTGAAGATCATTGCGCCGCCCATCAGCCCGATGAAGCCTTGATTGGCCCCCGGCGGGTCGCACCCCAGGCCGACGATCCCGGCATCGCCGTGCTTCCCCGGCGTTGACGCGGCTTTGTAGCTCGCCTCCCGCTCGCCGTTGAAGTACACCGACACCGTTGTGCCGTCCCACGTCGCCCCGCACATGGTCCATTTGCCCGGCACGGCCCCATGCTTGGTGTAGAAGCCCGTCTTGCCCTCGACGCCAGGCCACGTGTTGTCGGGCCAGTTGAAGAAGACGATCACTCGTTCGCCGTAACCCATCACCGTGAAATCCGTCCGCCCCGGGCCGGTCTTAGGGCCAGGCGCCGTGCCTTTGAAAAAGAGGCCGTTGTACGTGCCCATGCTCTTATCCATTCTGAACCACACGAAGGCAGAGCCCGTCTTGCCGACGCCCTTGACCGCCTCTGTCGTGGGATAGGTCGGGTAGGTGTCGTTCAGCTTGAGCGCCTTGACGCCGCCGTCTGTGACCACAGGCACCGCGCCGACGTTCTTGGGGGCCGTAGCCGACAGCAGCTCGCGCGCCGACCCGCTCGGGTCGGCAGACGGATTGACCCAGAACACCAGCCCGGCGGCTTTCAGGCCCTCGATTGAACTCCCCGCGCCCATGGCGCCTTGCACGCGCTTCTCGACCTGTTGCTTGCGGGGCGCGGTGAGCCCTTCCAGCGCCTGCCGATACCAGTTCAGGCCGCGTTGCTGCATCGCGACCTTCAGCGCTCCGGCTTCCTTCTCGGCCGCCGCCCACCACAGGTCGCCCACGTCGGCCCTGGCTTCGGCCTCCGCCGGCTCGGCCAGATCTTTCGCCGCAGCCTGTTGGAGTGCAGGCGAAGAACTCTTCACCAACATCCACAGCGCGCGCTCCCAGTTGCCTCGCGATACGATGTAGTACTTCCCGGCGACGAGCGCGGCGTCGGCGTCGTTCGGGTTCTCCTTCAGCTTGTCGAAGGACGGCTTGACCTTCGCCCACTCCGCCTGTTGTGCTCGCACCTCTCTGGCACGGGACTGCAGCGCCCCGGCCAGTTCCGCGTTGTTGGCGCGGCGCGCGAGCTCCTCCAGCGGCCCCAGGAGTTTCACGGCGACATCATAGTGCGATTCGCTGGCATACTGTTCGAGCAATCCTTCGCCGGCGTCGAAAGCCTTCGCTGCGGCCTCGCCGGACACGCCGCTCCGCGCCACGGCGGACAACGCTGCCGTCTTCAGTTCCCCCGCATCCACCGCGAAGGTCTCGGCAAGCTGCTCGCAGGCCGCCCACGCCGCGTCAATGTCACCCGCCGAGGCCGCGATATCCCGAGCTTCGCGGAGTGCCACGTAGCACGAGGGCGGATCGGCCTTGCTCTCCTGGGCGAGTTTGATCAGCCGCCTCGCCAGTGCGGTCCGTTCGGCCGCGCTCCGCTTCTGGTAGTCGTCCTTAAACACCTCCCTGATCTGCTTCTCGGCATCGGTCACCTTCGGTCCGGCCGGCACGGGCTGGCGTTCGGCAACGGCTTTGGCATCCGTCTTCGCCGGCTCCGGCTCCGCCGCCAGCACCAGCCGGCTGCAGCCGGCCACGACTGCTGCACAGACGGTGAGCAGTACCGCCCAGTATGCCTCGCGCCGCGCCGCCGGGACTGACATGGTGCCTCCGCCCCGCAGAAAGCTGTTGCCGCCCGCCGATATCTTATCCTCTATTGCCGCCCGCTTGTCTACTGCCACTGTGCGGCCAGGTCATGGATGAGCGCGCAGCCGTAACTGTACCGCAGGCATCCTGCCTGCTGGGAGACTGCGGTGCTCAGTTCGCCACCGATGCAGGCTGGACGCCTGCGCTACACTCGGCACCTCGCGCTCAGCGACGCGCACCTCGACCCGGCAGTGTGCCGAATCGCGACTTGCCATCAGGCGGTGCCGCATAGAGAAATACCCCGAGACACTTTTGTCCGAGGGATACGTCAATGAACAGCAACATCCTCATCTTCGCCGCCCTGCTGCTCGTTCCTCTCGCCGCGCTGCACGCCGCCGACCCCATCGCCGCGTTCACGCCCGGCGCTCGCATCTTGTTTCAAGGCGACTCGATCACGGACGGCAATCGCGGGCGCTCCGCGGACCCGAATCACATCCTGGGGCACGGTTATGTCTTCATCATCGCCGCCAGGCACGGAGCGGCGTTCCCGGACGCAAAGCTTGACTTCATGAATCGCGGCGTCAGCGGCAACACCGTCCTCGATCTGGAGAAGCGCTGGCAGAAGGACACGCTCGATCTGAAGCCCGACGTGCTGAGCATCCTCATCGGCGTGAACGACGACGGCAGAGGCGTCCCGCTCGACCAATACGAGCAGGTCTATGACAAGCTCATCACCGCAGCCAAGACCGCGAACCCAAAGCTCAAGCTGGTGCTGGGGGAGCCGTTCGTGAAGCCCACGGGCACGATCGGGGAGGGCATCCGCAAGCGGCAGGAGATCGTTGCCCGGCTCGCGCAGAAGCACGGCGCGGCGCTCGTGCACTTCCAGCGCGTTTTCGACGAAGCCGCGAAGCGCGCCCCTGCCGATTATTGGGTCTGGGACAACGTGCATCCGACCTATCGCGGCCACCAACTCATGGCCGATGAATGGGAGCGCGTGGTGCGCGAGTTCTGGAAGTAGACATCCGCGCGGTTACTTCTCGCCGATGCAGTAGAGGTTCTGTTCCCCGCGGACGTACATGCGGTTGCCTTCGAAGATGGGCGTTGACAGGGTGACCTCGTAGCGCGGCCCCTCCCAATGCCCGCGTTCCCATCCCTCCCAGTTTTTGGGGTGTTTATACGCCAGGTTGTTCTTCGCGATTTGCTTGTACTCACGTCCGGGCTCAATCACCAGCGTGCAGCCGGCATTGTCCGTGAGGTAGATGTACTTGCCGGCCATCACCAGGCCGGCGCCAATGCCGGTGCCATACGTTTTGCGGTGAAAGCCGTTCTTGAAGTCGAACGGCGGTTGCATCGTGTAGAGCCGCTCGCCTTTCTGCATATCGGTGACGGAGAACTTGCCCCAGTTGCCGACGACGTAGAGCAGGCCATCGTTGTACAGCGGCGCGGCGGTGTAGAAATCGGCGGTCGGCTCCCACTTCTTCGCCGGGTCCGCTGGCCCTGGCAGCTCAACGGGTTTGAGTTCGGTCACCTTCAGACCGTCGGCGCCCTGCAGCTCGCACCGGTAGCCGCACGTTCTATACGTCGCGGCGATGAAGTAGGCTTCGTTCCCGTTCGCCACCGGCGTCGTCGCGACAAAGATCTGCGTGTTGCAGAGGCTCTTACCGTCGGACACGCGGATGAACTGGTTCCCGGCGACCGCGAAATCCTGGTTGCCGACTTTGAACGGGACGACAGCGTAACCGCCGCCGCGGGAGTTCACCAGCGGCACGCACCAGACTTCCTTGCCGGTCGCGCCGTCCAGGGCCATCGGGCCCTGCCGCAACAGCTTGCCGCCGATGAGAGCGGGAGACGTTGGGTCGCCGTGTTCGCCCCACCAGTCCGCGCACGAGTAGAACTTCGCCCACTTCACGTTTCCATCCAGATCATAGCAGGCTGTGACGCCGCTCCCGGAGACGAAGTAGATGAACTTCCCGTCCGAACAGGGCGTGCCCCCCGTATAGCCCGACCAGCTCTCGACCCACATGTCCGGCGGCAAGCGGTACTTCCTGTCGGCCTTCTTGATGATGTCGTTGATCTGGTGCTGCAGGTCGTGCTTCTGCTTCAACAGGGCCGGCGACGACCCCTGCGCAACGTAGGCATCGTTGACCTCTTTCAGCTTGGCCACGAGCGGGTCGGCCTCGCCAAACGCAGGATTGGCTTGCCTCTCCTCCGCCGGGATGACCATCTGGGGTCCATGCGAACGGATCCAGAGTATCTTCCCGTCCTTCTTATCCAGGCAGATGAGATCGTAAGGATCGGAGCGCACATAGATTCGCTCGCCAACGATGATTGGCGTGGCCCAGCTATAGCACGGCAGCTTCGTCTCCCAGACGATGTTGGTCTTCTCGCCGGTTTCCGTTCTGCTCCAGCTCGTCGGCGGGGTAGCGCCCGGGTAATGGCCGGTGCCATCGCCCCGCCAGCCGATCGGCCGCGCAGGTGACGGATAGAAGTCCGGTGAACCCAGCGCGGCCTTATCGTTGCCTTGTGGCGCGGGCTCGGCGGCACACGCGTTCATCCCGCACGGCAGTGGGAGGATCAGCGCGAGCACTGCTGCTCCCACAAAGTCGAATGCAGTTTTCATTGCCGGACCCTCAAGTACTGGGATGCACAACGCGCGCGAGGGCGAGCAGAAAACATGCCGCGGCCTACTTCTCGCCGATGCAGTACAGGTTCGGCCCGCCCCGAACGTAGATGCGGCTTCCGGCAAATGCTGGCGTGCCGCCCGAACCTTCCTCGAGGAGATTGCGCTTGATCTCCTTGTACTCGCGGCCCGGCTGCAGGACCAGCACGTTGCCGATCGTGTTGCTCAGGAACAGATACTTTCCAGCAAGCACGAGGCTGGGGTAGATTTCCGCCGGCGGAAGATTGGGGCGGCCGCTGCCCGAGGGGATGTCCAGCTCCTTGTCAACGAGCAGGTTGCCGTCCTTGGCGTCGAGAATATAGAAGTGGCCTCCGTTGTTGACGGCGTAGATCAAGCCGTTGTCGTAAATGCCGGAGCCGTAGAACAAACCCTCGAGATCGGCGATCCAGAGTCGCTTCAGTTCGAGTTTGTCCGCGGCCTGGGTGGGCAGCGCCAGCGCAAACGTGGACGTATCTACCATGTACGCGGTCGTCTCATGCACGATCGGCGTCGTGTACTTGAGCTCCTTCGACTCAGCCACGGTCACGCCGTCCGCCACGCGCACCAGATGCCCCGAGGGCGCGAGCACCATGTCCACTCCGCCGATCTTGACCGGCAAAGGCGTGCCGTACGTCTCGATGTCCTTCTCATTCTTCCAGACCAGCTTGCCGGTCTTCGCGTCCAGCGCGGTGAGGCACGCGATGCTCACAAGCAGCTTGTCGCCGACGAGCACCGGCGAAGAGGCGCGGCCGTACTGCGGCACATACTCATGCTCCAGGTACTGGATCCACTTGCGCTGCCCCTGGAGATCGTGACACGCGACGATTCCACAGCCGTAGGACACGTAGATGAACTGACCGTCACACACGGGTGTCGGCGTGGTGTTGCCCGGCGAGCCGCGCGCCGGTTTTGGTTCGACCTTCGTAGGCAGATCGGCGAAGGTGTCGGATTGCTGCCACAGGATTTTGCCGGAGTCGGCGTCCACGCACACCAGGGCCGCCGGGGGGTGCATGTCCGTAACTGGCGCCGCCGGGTCGGCCATCAGAAAGACCTTGCCTGCCGTTACGATGGGCGAGGAGAACTTGTTCCGGCCGATCTTCGTGCACCACAGGATGTTCTTCTTCGTCTCGCCGTCCCATTCAATCGGTGGCGTGGCGTTGGGGTAGTGTCCCGAGCCGTCGCCGCGCCAGCCGACGATCTTCACAGGAGCATCGGCGCCGGACGCCGGCGGTACGGCACAGAAACCACAAGACAGCACGAACAGTACGGAAATGGGAAGGTAACGCGCCGGAACTCTGTATCTCTCGTCCATCGTTTGCCCCCCGTGTACCACCGATGCCCCACAACGCCTGTCCCGAGAATGACGACGCGCATTATATCAAAACAGCCGCGACAGGCGAGTTCGGTAACGCTCGAAGCTGGGAACGGGGTGCGTGGCCGTATTGTAAGCCTTCTCCCGCGGGGGAGCGGGGATAAAGGCTTGTGACGAAATAAGTGATACGATATCGCGCAGCGCTGTTCTGAAACGTGTAACCTGTAACCTGTCCCTGCGAGCGACGGTCGTAAGGAGCGAGGTTAGTACAGCAAGAGCAGCCACTTCGAGTATTGGCGGGCCTGACGGGACTCGAACCCGCAACCTATGGATCGACAATCCAGCACTCTAACCAATTGAGCTACAGGCCCGCTCAAGAACGAATGGTAACCGTACCGCTCGCTTTTACAACCTCCTTCGTTCAACTCGTGCCCGGCCTACCGGGCGGTTCCACGATCGCGGGAAGACTCTATACTCCGTCTCTTCCGTTTTACAAGCTCTGGCCGGCGATTGACGATTGCGGCGGGGGTGGTATCGGTGTGTCCCGTACGACGAGACGAGGGATGCGCCAGATGAGAGCGGTTCCCGGGATGGTGCTGTTGTTCGCGGCTGCGTTGGGCGCCGATGGGCTGGTGCGGGGAGAGGAGCGCATGTCCGAGGAGAACCTGCGGAAGGACTTCCGCGATCCGCCGTTTTTGCTCAAGTCTCGGCCGCTGTGGTTCTGGAACGGGCCGCTGTCGCGCGAGCGGACGCGCGAAACGCTCGCGGCCTGCAAGCAGCGCGGCTATTGCGGCGTGGGAATCCTCCCGGCGCAGAACATGACGCCCGGCTTCATGACGCCCGAGTTTCTCGACCAGTACCAGGCGGCGGTGGAGCAGGCGGCAGGCCTGGGCATGTAGCTGTGCCTCTACGACGAATACTGGTTTCCCAGCGGCTCGGCGGGCGGCTTGTTGTCGAAGCGCTTCCCGGAAGCGTTGAGCAAACGGCTGGACATGCTGGCCGTTGACGTCTCCGGCCCGAAGGAGTTCGCGCAGGCCCTGCCGCAGGGGACGTTCATGGGCGCGGTCGCGATGGAGGCGGCCACAAAGCAGCGCCTGGACATCACAGGCTCGGTCAAGGAGGGGAAGCTGGCCTGGAGTGTTCCCGCCGGCCAGTGGAAGATCATGCTCTTCACCTGCGTCCGCGACGGCGCCCGTGAGCTCGTGGACTACCTGAGCCCCGACGCCGTCAAGCGCTTCGTCGAGCTGACCTACCAGGCGTACTACGCGAAATTCCCGGATCACTTCGGCACGACCATAGACAGCGCCTTCTACGACGAGCCGACGTTCCACTGGGTTCAGGGAGGCCGGGCGTGGACGGAGGCGTTCAACGAAAAGTTCCGGCAGAAGCACGGGTCCGATCCCGTCGTTTACTACCCGGCGCTGTGGTACGACATCGGTCCCGAGACCGCCGCGGCGCGGAACGCTTTGTTTGGTTTCCGCGCGGAGTTGTATGCCACCGGCTTTCCGAAGGTGCTCAACGACTGGTGCCGCGAGCACCGCATCCAGTTGACGGGGCACGTGGACCAGGAGGAAATCGTCAATCCCGTCGGCTTGTGCGGTGACCTGATGAAGGCCTTCAAACACCAGGACATTCCGGCAATAGACGAGATCTTCGGCTACGGCCGCGCGTCCAAAGCGTACAAGATCGTCAGTTCGGCGGCGTACAACTACGACCGGCCGCTGGTGCTGACGGAATGCTATGGCGCCATGAACAACATGCCGGTGGCGAACTTCTACAAGGAGGCGATGGATCAGTTCGCGAAGGGCATCAACGCCATGGTGCCGCACGCCGTATGGTACGACCAGGCCAAGATCATCTTTCCGCCGGACCTGTCGCCGTCGAGCGCCACGTATGGTCCACAGTTGGCCGAGTACAACACCTACATCGGCCGGCTGCAGCGCATGCTCCAGGGCGGCCGGCATGTTGCGGACATCGGCGTGCTGTATCCAATCGCGACGCTGCAGGCGGGATATTACTTCGGGCCGGGAAAACCCTACGAAGGCGGCGTCATCCCGCCGGAAGCGGATTACATGGAGGTCGGCGAGCGGCTCGCTCTGGGAGTGAGGCGCGACTTCACGTTCGTCCATCCGGAAGTGCTCGACGAACAATGCACGGTCGCCGGTTCTGAGATTCGGCTGGAGAACAAGACGAACGTGGAGCAGTACAAGGTCTTCATCATCCCGGGCTCGCGGACTATCCACTGGAGCAGTCTGCGGAAGATCAAGGAGTTCTACGACAACGGCGGGAAGGTCATTGCCACGACGCGCCTGCCCGACACCTCGGCCAAGTTCGGAAAAGACGCCGAGGTGCGCGAGGCCGTGGCGGCGCTCTTCGGTTCTGACGCAGGGAAGGCGCCGGGCTTTCCTCGCGTGTCGGCGTCCAGTTCGTGGGCCGCGGGCGGCTTCGACCCCGGCAACGCGGTGGACGGCAGCCTTGACACGCGCTGGAACGCGGCGGACGGCGCCAAGGGCGGCCAGTGGCTGGAAGTGGATTTTGGCGCGCCGAAGACCTTCGTGAAGACGACTGTCCGCGAGGCGTTCGAGCGGACGCGCGCGTACCGGATTCAGAGCTGGGATGGCGCGAAATGGGTGGATTGCGCCAAGGGCGAGCGGCTCGGCGCGCAGAAGACGGACACCTTCAACCCTGTGACGGCCTCGAAGGTGCGCCTCTGCATGGACGCCATCGCGTCCGACAGCGTGTCCATCATCGAGTTCGAGGTCTGCGATGCCGAAGGGCGCAACATCGCGCGGCCGCCGTCGGCGCACACTGTTCGCACGAACGCCAAGGGCGGGAAGGCGTACTTCGCGCAGTCGCCCGGCGTCGCGGCGGTCAAGGAAATCCTCGACGACGCTCTGCCTGTCTATGACGTGAGGTTCGAGGATGACGTCAAAGTGTCAGGCGGCAATCTGTCGTACATCCACAAAGTGGTGCACGGGCGCCACGTCTATTTCTTCGCGAATTCGTCCGACACGCCGGTGGATGTGCCCCTGCGTTTGAGGGGGACGCTGGCGCTTGAGCTGTGGGACCCGCACACCGGCGAGACCGGACGGGCCGAATCCGCGCCCGTGACCGAGGCCGGTTGCGATGTGACGCGCATTCGGTTGCGCCTTGGGCCGGTCCGGTCCGTGTTTTTCGTGGAGACGCCGCCCGCTGCGAAGTGAAGGTCTGCTCAGCGGGTCGGCGAGCAGGGAAGGAAGCGTGGCTATGCAAGGCGTGCGAGGCATGGTAGTGGCGGCGTGGCTGGGGATGATGTTGATGGCGACACTGAGTGAGGCGCGCGGCGAGGAGCCGCGCAAGGCGCCCGACAAGAAGCTGCCGCTTGAAGGGCAGGTGTTCGTCGTGGAAGGGCACACGGCCTTCCTGATCCTGCCGAAGCAGCAGACCCCGGGAAAGCCGCTGCCGTGGGTATGGTACGCGCCGACGCTGCCCGGCCTGCCGGAGGAGAGCGAGCGCTGGATGTTCGAGAAGTTCCTCGAGGCCGGGATCGCCATTGCGGGCGTGGACGTCGGCGAATCGTTCGGCAGTCCCAAGGGCCGCGCGATCTACTCCGCTCTCCACAAAGAGCTCGTCGAGAAGCGCGGCCTGGCCAGGAAAGCTTGTCTGCTGGCCCGGAGCCGCGGCGGGCTGATGCTCTTCAACTGGGCGTGCGAGAATGCGGAATCGGTCGCGTGCATCGCCGGCATCTACCCCGTGTGCAACCTGCGCAGCTACCCGGGCATTGACAAGGCGTGCGGCGCGTATGGTCTGAGCGCGGCGGACCTGACCGCGCTGCTCGACAAGCACAACCCGATTGACCGTCTGGCGCCGCTGGCCAAGGCGGGAGTGCCGCTGTTCTTCATCCACGGCGACGTGGATGCCGTCGTGCCGCTGAAGGACAATTCAGGCGAAGTTGCGCGGCGGTATCGCGAGTTGGGCGGGAAAGCCGAGCTGGTGGTTCCGCCGGGACAGGGCCACAACATGTGGCAGGGGTTCTTCCGCTGCAAGGAACTGGTTGATTTTGTCATCGCCAACAAAGGGAAGTGACGCTCGTTGCGCGCCGGCTCTTACAGTGTCCAGCCCTTGCGGTACTCGTAGTGAAGGTACTTGTTGGCCTCGGGCTCGTTGGTGATCTTCATGCTGGCGCTGTCCCAGTACAGTTTCCTCCCGCCCAGACGCACGGAGATCAGGCCCAACAGAAGCGCTTCCGTCAACGGGCCGGCGAAGGCGAAGTTGGACTCCGTCGGCGTGCCCTTCTTGCAGGCCTCGATCCATTCCTTGTGGTGGCCGATGGAGCGGGGGAGGGCCTTCGGCGGGCGGGTGTAGGCCTTCATCTTCTCCTCGGGTATCAACCGCACGCTGTTCCCGCCCCAGCCCTCGATGAGCATGGTCCCCTTGTCGCCCACGAGGATGGCGCCGTCTTCGCGCGACAGCTTGCGGTCATCTTCCAGGCCCGCGGGCCGCGCGGGCATCAGTCCGCCGTCGTACCAGTGCAGCGTCAGGGCAGGCATGTCACCGCGGGCGGGGAACGAGTAATGGATGGTGCAGGCCAGAGGCAGTGTCTCCGGGAAAACGGCCGTGGAACTGGACTCCACGCTTGTCGGAGCGGCCAGCTTCAGAGCGGCGAACACAGGGGCCATGTTATGCGAGCCCATGTCGCCGATGCCGCCCGTGCCGAAGTCCCACCAACCTCTCCACGCAAACGGCACGTACGCCGGGTGGTAGGGCCGCTCCGGCGCCGGGCCAAGCCACAGGTCCCAGTCGAGCGACGCCGGGACCGGCGGCGTGTCGGTGGGCCGTTCGATGCCCTGGCTCCAATACAGCCGCCTCGTGCCGGCGTGCGTCGGACGATCGGACCAGACGTGCGCTTCACGCACTGCGCCGATGGCGCCGTCCCAGAGCCATTCCTTGATCAAGCGGTTCGCTTCGAAGGCCATCCCCTGGTTGCCCATTTGCGTCGCGACCTTGGCTTCCTTGGCCGCCTGGGCCAGCATGCGCGCCTCGTGGATGGTGTGGCTGAGCGGCTTCTCGCAGTAGACGTGTTTGCCGGCCTTGATGGCGGCCATGGCCGCCACGGCGTGAATGTGGTCGGGCGTGGCCACCACGACGGCGTCAATGTTCTTCTCAGCGTCGAGCATCTTGCGGAAATCTTTGTAGCGTTTCGCATCGGGGAACTGTTTGAGTGTGCCGGCGGCGCGGTTGTCGTCCACGTCGCAGAGCGCCACAATGTTCTGGCTCTCCACCTGCTTGATGTCCGACGCCCCCTGTCCGCCCACGCCGATGCCGGCGATGTTGAGTTTCTCGCTGGGCGCTTTCTGGCCGGGGCCTCCCAGAACGTGGCGCGGTACGATGGTGATCGCGCCGGCCAGGGCCATGCCCCCGACGAAGTGCCGCCGTGTGAGCTTGCTGCCGCGGGGCTCAGGTGAAGTGTTCATGTGAGGAGTCTCCGGAACGCGCCTACTGTACCCCGAGCTGGCAACGCGTCCAGCCAATCGGCGCAACGTTGCTTGACCGCGGCGGCGCAACGTGCTAGAGAGCCCCGATCGTTTTCTACAATGAGGCGCTGATCTCGAGGCGCGTCGGCCACGTGGTGGTCGTGCTGCCTCTTCGGGAGGATCCCCCATGCGGTGCAGCGGAGTGGTGACCGGTTTGGCCGTACTGGTGTTCGCGGCGGCCGCCTGGGCCGGAGAGACGGAACACTACATCAATGGCCTGGAAGGGATCAAATGCGCCTCGGTGCCGCCCCCCGGCATCTACTACCGCAACTACGACCTCTGGTACCACGCCTCCGAGCTGCATGACAGGAACGGGAAGAACGTGGACCTCGGCTTCAACCTGGACGTGGTCGCGTCCGCGCAACGTGCCATCTGGGTGACGGATAGGATCAAGGACATCATCGGGTGCGACTTCGGCATGCACGCCGTTGTGCCCTTTGTGTATCAGGATGTGAAGATGTCGCGCATCGGGGTGGATGACCAGCGCATCCGCGTGGGCGACATCTTCGTCTGCCCAGTCCTGCTTTCCTGGCACAAGAAGCGCTTTGACCTGGCGCTGGACTACGAACTGGTCATGCCCACCGGGGACCTGGACCGCAGTGAGCCGGCCACGCCCGGGAAGGAGTTCTGGACGCACCTGTTCACGTTTGGTGGCACGGGCTACCTGGACGAGGAGAAGACCTGGACTGTTTCCCTGCTGTCCCGCTACGAGATCCACAGCGAGAAACGGAACGCCCACATCACGCCCGGCCACGACTTCCATTTTGAGTGGGGCGTGGGGAAGGCGTTCAAGAAGGGCTTTGAAGTCGGCGCCGTCGGCTACTGCCAGTGGCAGTTGACCGACGACCAAGGCTCAGGCGTGTACTGGGGCCACAGCAAAGACCGCGTCTACGGCGCGGGCGCGGAAGCCAACTACTTCATCAAGACCATCAAGCTGCACGCCAGCCTGCGCTTCATCCGGGAATTCGGCGCGCGCGACCGCCCGGAAGGCAATATGACGATGTTGACGCTGACGAAGCGGTTCTAGTCTCGATTATTCACTTCCTCTCCACCGCCACCAGCGGCAGAGATGCGCGGCCCAGATGGTTCACCAGCACGACGACGCTGCCCGGCAACGCCTGCGGGCCGAGGATATCTTTGGCCGCGGCGCGCCAGGCTTCCCACTCCTCGCCGCCGGCGCGCCGGAACGCCAGCGCGGCCAGGACAACCCAGTCGGCGCCGGCGATGCGAGCCGAGGCATTCTTGAGGAGCGGCTCAAGCGCGCTGCCGGCGGGCTGCGCCGTGAGCAAGGCGTTGGTGATCGGTGCCGCCAGAGGATTGGCTGTCGTGCAGGCTTCGTTGAGGCTGAAGAGGCGCACGCGCGCCGAGATTCTCGGGTCGTCGAGGATCAGGGCCGCATAGATGCAGCTCAGGCACGCGGTGGTACCCGCCGGAGCGCGCTCGAACGCGGCCAGCGCGTCGTCTGCTTCCGCGCGGGCAAGCGGGAGCACCTGTGCCGATAGAGCCGCCAGTTCGTCTTCCTTGGGCAACGCCTTCGCGGCTTCAGTGATCGCAAATGCGGAGCGCCACGCGAGCAGCGCGGCGGGTCCTTTGAACAACTGCGCCGCCTGCGGCGCCTGCCAGGCTGCCTGAAGCTCAGTGAGCGCCTCCAGGTCGAGCCTGGCGTCAGCGGCGGCGGCGAGCAGCTTCCAGGAGAACGTTTGCAGCGCCTCGGCGACGCGCCGCTGCGCCTGCGCGGCAAGGTGCTGCTCGGCGCCCGCTTTGTTCTTGGCGTAGCGCTCGACGGTCAGTGTGTGCAGTTCGGCGAGTCCACCGCCGTAGAACAATTTGCCAAATTGTTCAACGGACAACGTGGCTTTGGCATCGGCCAGAGCCGTGAAGAGCTTGCCGGCGGCGAGGTGGGCGGCGGCGTCGCCCCAGATCAGCAACTGTCCCGGCCCGCGCCAATGGACGTTCTCATTCTCAAGCGCCAGCGCTTTCGTCACGGCCTTCAGGAAGACCACCGAGGCGTTCCGGATCGCGTCGTTCCTTGCCGCGGCAGTATCGTCGGGCTTCAGGCTTTCGGCCGGATGCACCAGCCGCGAGACTTCGTAGACCCATGCGGACTCCCCCGGCAGGAGCCGCTGGCTGCCGACCGTCACGCCGTCCTTGCTTGCGCGCCAGTCGAGCTTGGTCAGGCCCGCGAGCCAGTCCAGCGCCTGCACGACCGTCGCGTGACGCAGGTCGAGCCACGTCACGCGGCATTCCGCGGCGCCCGCCAGTTGGCAGGCGTCGTCCGCGCTTCCCGGCACAAGCGTTATCTTGATCCCGGACGCCTTGGAGATGTCGGCGACGGCATCGTCGAGGCGTCTGTTCCGGATGATGAGGTCCAGTTGCTTCTCGAGCGCCGGCAGGTCCTTCGCACGCTGCTGCGACAGCTCCCTGTTCGCACCATCCGCCGCCGCAAGCAGTTCGCCGGTTGCGAACCTGGCCTGCAACCGTGCGCCCACAGGAGAGGTGTAGAGCAGGTAGAGCATTTGCAGCCGCGCTCGAGCCGCAAGGATCTGTCCCTTCCCGTAGAACAATCTGCCAGATTGTTCAACAGGCTTGTGCTCAATGGCCTCTTTTGCGAGCGCGTCCGCGCGCTGCTGAAGCTTCTGCAACGGCGTCGGCGAGGCAGCCGGCGGCTCTTCCCCGGCTGCAGCCAGCGCACCGGCTAACCCGCACGCCAAGGCCCAGACAACGCAGTCTCTGGTTCGCATGTCCGTCGCTCCATCTACGGGGCCACCTGCTGATACCGATAGTACGCCTCCAGGCACAACGATCCCGTCATGGCGCCCCACTGGGTATTCCAACTGCCGCTGGCGTCGCCCGTCTTGGACTGGTTATCTACCAGCATCGTCTTCAGGGCTTCGTTCCAGGTCTTCCAGAGATCGCCGCCCTGCTGGAAGACGCAGAGCGTCCCGAAGTACCAGTAGAGCGGCTCGGCTTTCTCCCATGCAGGCACGCCGCCCTTTGCCACGAACCACTCGACATTCGCCTGCAGGTCCTCTTTCTTCCATCCGAGGAACTGCCGGGCCAGCGTGCCCATCGCCGTGAGCAGGTGCGCGCTGGGATGATTGGCGTGGGCGTCCTCCGCGGTCTTGGTGCGCCAGTAGATGGAAGCCGGCCCGTGCCCCGTGTCCGTTTCCTTGCCCAGCTTGTGCTCAATGGAATCCAGGAACTTGATGGCGTTATCGAACGCGCTCGGCGCGACCTTCAGCCCTGCGACCCTCGCGGACTTCAGCGCCATGATGAACCAAATTGACGCCGTCAGATCGCCGGGGTCTTTGGCCTTGAACCCCCAGCCTGGCTCCGCGCCCGGATGAACGTTGACGCAGTAATCCAGGGCCGCTTGCGCCGCCGTTCGCGTGTCGGTGACGTTCCCCATCCCCGTCGCTTCCGCCAACGCAAGCGCCGCGATCGCCGTCGGGGGAATCGTGACGTTCTTGTTATTCGCATCCGTCTCGTCCGTGATTGCGCCGTTGGCGGCTTGCTTGCTCTTCAGCCAGGCCACAGCCTTCTGCACGCTCGTCTTGTGCTCGCCGAGTTTCTCGGTATGGCCGGCGCCGAGGAACGCCAGCAGCGCGAAGCTCGTGGCGACGGTATCGCTGCTATCGGCGGTGCTGCATTTCTGGGCATCCCAGTGGCCGTCCGCTTCCTGATGACTCGCCAGCCAGCGCAGCGCTGTGTCCACGCCGCTCTCGGTCGCCCGGGAGCCACCGTGGCGCATGACCATCAGCCTGCGGCCGCCGCCGCTGACGTGGCCAAAGCTCCCAACCCCCGTGCCATTCCCGCCGCCCCAGCCGCCGCCGGTCCCAGGCGAGGCCGCACCGCCGACGCCAATCAGGTCCTCCAGGCTGTTCCCGCCCAGGCCCCCGCCACCTGCCGCGGATAGATGTCCAGGAAAGCATGGTCCTGACGGCGTGGAAGCGCGTCTATTATGAGATGGATACGATGTACAGGCGCGGATCCCTCCTACGTCATCCTGCTACAGCACGGCTGCTGTGGGTGGACGTGCAAGACGTGGCCCCTTTTGTCGCTGCGACCGCTGGCGGTGGCGTAGTACAGGTGCGCGTTTTCGACGAGGTCAACAGGGAGCCCGCGTTGATCCGGATCGACAGGGTAGAGCCGCTTGGCCCCGCACCCGCGGGCAGGGTTCACCTTTCCTCGCCGCTGACCCAGCCTTACGGGATTCGGAACAGGCGTGGGGCGTTCGTAGGCATCGAGACTGGCGTTGCGGCTGCAGACTTTTTCATCCCGGACACCAGCGCGCTGCCGCAGACGTTCGATGACACGTATGTCGAGTGGCGCGAGCTGAGTCAGCGGCGTTCACCCCGCGTGCCGCTTTTGAGCGCGCCGGACGACCCGGCGCTTTTGGAGTTTGCCTGGACCTGGTTCGACAACCGGGCGTCGGCGGACGCGCACCGGAACGTAGTGTACCTGGTTGGCGCGAAGTTCTATGCTGGTGACGGGGTTGGCGCAACATGGGGCGCATATCGCCCAGTTACCCCAGCCAATCGGCCGCCTCAGCGAAACATTAGCTTTGCGTTCAACGAGTGGCCGATGGGGACGCCGCTCCCCGCTCTCTCGGCGCGGAGCACCGTTCATCACGAGCTTATACATCAATTCGACCCCGGCGGGGACGACGCCGGCTACCATGACACGGAGAGAGCCTGGGATAACAGCGACCAATGCCTGATGGACGGTGCGGGCAGAAACAGGCTGGACGGCATGGACGAATTATGCCGAGAGCACTTGTACCAAGTGCGTGACAAGGAGGATGGTCTATGACCAGAGTTTTCACGTTCGCAGTGCCGCTGATGCTCATTCTCGCGGGTGCTGCGTCGTCAGCGGAACCGCTCACGTTGGAACTGCGAACAAACCGTACGGAATACCTTGAGTATGAGCCTATCCTCGCACAGTGGACACTGACGAATACGTCCGATGGGACCGCGCCCGCCTTCCTCGCCGTGCGCGGCGACGCCGACCTGAACAGCGATGGCAGGATCACCATGAACGAGAAAGAAACTTCCATCAAGTTCGCCGCGGTTGCGGGCCTCTTCGCGGACGTGGCTTACGGCGCGTTGCGCGACGTTGGTTCGGTTACCCTCGCGCGGGACCGGTTCGGGTTCAGGATCGTTGCGGAGAACCCCAGCACCCTTGCACCCGACCCCAACGACTTCCTCGTCACCCATTCCAGCGCGTATCCCGCCGGCTTCCCAGGGAACGTATTCAGGCTGGCGGGCACCTTCAAGCGCGACCATGGGACCATCACAGACGATGGGATCGCACGGTCGCTGATGGCCGACGGCGTTACCATCCCGAAGGGCAAGTGACCATGACACCGCGGCACAAGAAAATCCTCTGGGCGGTGCTAATCGTGGGCGTGCTGATGGGCGGCATACAGCTCGGCTGGACATTGCGTGGCGCGCCGCCCGGCATGAAGCAGTTGCTTGACGCTCTCAACGAGCTCAAGCCCAAGCCCGCGACCCCGGGGGACTGGAAAGCCGTGGGCGTGGTAAGATCCACTGCGAGACTTTCCGGCCACGATACGCCGATCATGGTCGCCGGGAACGTGCGCCCTGTGATGGAAGTCGAAGGCGACACCTACGCACGTCAGCTCCGCGTTGTCAACACACGCGATGCGACCAACCTGCAGACGCTGGTTTGGAGCCATAAGGCGAATAAGACATTGGTCCTCGATTGGAGTGCTGCGGAACTGCGTGCAGACAAACGGGGGGACGAAGAGCCGGAGCACTCCCTGGAACCGATGGACCGGCCTGCGGCGGTGAAATACAAGGGGAAGTACTTCATCGGCAAGCCTACCGAATGCGCGGAACTCAGCATTAACGGGCCGGGGGGCAATCACTCCGTGCCATGGCCTCGTAAGACCTTCATTGGGGTGCCATACTACCACGACGGTTTTCGTTACGCCGCATCCATTGAGGAATATTGGCCCGCCGGCCAGGAGGGCAAGCTTGGGCTTGTGATCTTCGATCTCGAAAAACTGCAGGTCGCCGGCACCCTTGATCTGCCCGACCAGGTCGGCCGCTATAAACCGCTGCTAATCATTGACCCGAAAACCGATCTACTCCTCTGCTTTGACCTGGACGTTGCCTGGATCGTCTGCGTGGATTTGCGCCCCGCGCGCTTGGCCGCCGAAGCCGCCGAGAAGAAGCCCGCTGCCGCTGACCAGACCGCGCCCGCGACGGCGCAACCAAAAGCATCCCCGCCGGGCAAGGTTCAGCCGTAGCCGGCGCCGCTGGAAAGCGCCGGAGACCTCGATAAGCTCAAGGCCGCGAAGAAGAAATAGCCTCATGCCGCGCCGTGCGCCCCGACAATACGTCGCGCACCCGTACCGAGAACTTGCGTCCCGATTCCTCCTCGGATACGGGAAACAGCACGCTTCCTTTGCCGTCTTGTCCTGTCACGACGTTGGCGCTGAGGTGCGAGACGGCTTTGCCGGTGGCCGCATCGAGGACTTCCACGCGGGCCACGTGCGGCGCGAATGCCTTCGCGTCTGACGCAAGCTCCCACTTGATGGCCAGCGCGCCGTGCTTCACCTCGCCGGCGGCCTTGAGGCCCTCAACCGTGTACGGCAACAGGGACAGCGGATAGCCGTCGCCGGCCTGCATCTCGATGGCGACCTTGCCGTTGGCCGCCTGCAGCAGCGCGCCCTTGCGCATGTCGTAGACGCGAAAGCTTCCAAGCGCCGAGACATCCACGGTGAGCGTCTCGACTTCCTTGCCGCCCGAAGCATCCGGCACCGAATGGATCACGCCGTCGGCCCCCACGACATCCTTTGTTCCCACGGGCCAGGGGCTGGAGGAATTCATCGAAGGCTGGTTCGTCGGTGGCCACAACCATGCCGCCGGCATCGAGGAGCTTGGTCAACGCCGGGATGACGCCGAGGCCGCCCTTCTTGGCTCCCGTGCCGAGCGAAAGCGACATGGGCAGAACGATGACCCGCACGCCGCGCTTCGCCAGTTCTCCATCGGCCACCGCCGTTTCCGAGACGAAGAACGGATCGAGCTCCGCGTCTGTCAGCGCCTGCATGACGTCGTTCTCAATCTTCTTGAACTCTTCGAACTTGCCCGTCGCCCACGCCGCGCGCTGGCTGTTGGCGCTCCACAGGAACGCCACCGGCGTGAAGTGGCGCTGCGACAGCATGTACTGCTTGCCGACGCCGGCCCGCATTTCGCGGATGACACGCTGGTAGTCTTTGCCTG
>JAPLOD010000611.1 GCA_026692735.1 Planctomycetota bacterium
ATCCTGTGCTCGGCGACCGTCGGCAACCCGCGCGAGCTGGGCGAACGCCTCGTCGGGCGGCCCCTCACCGTCGTGGACCGCGACGGCAGCCCTCGCGGGCGGCGCGTGTTCGTGCTCTGGAACCCGCCCGAGTTGCGCGCCACCACCTACCGTTCGCGCCGCAGCGCCAACGTTGAGGCGCACGAGCTGATGGCCGAACTCATCCGGCGCGGCATTCCGACGATTACCTTTTCGAAAGCCAAGATGACCGCGGAGATGATCCATCGCTACGTCAGCGAGACGCTCCGGAAGACCGCACCGCATCTGGCCGGCAAGGTCACGCCCTACCGCGGCGGGTACCTCGCCGAAGAACGGCGCGACATCGAGCGGCGTCTGTTCGCCGGCGAGCTTCTCGGCGTCAGCGCCACACGCGCGCTGGAGCTGGGCATTGACGTTGGCGCGCTCGAAGCGTGCATTGTCGTCGGCTATCCCGGCACGCTCGCGAGCTTCTTTCAGCAGGCCGGCCGCGCGGGCCGCCGCGAGCGCGACGCGCTTGTGGTCCTCATCGGACTTGACACCGCCGTCAACCAGTACGTGCTCAGCCATCCGGACTACCTGTTCGAGCGGACGCTGGAGCAGGCGGTGGTTGACCCGGACAACCCCTTCGTGCTCATCGGCCATCTGCGCTGCGCGGCGCACGAGGCGCCGCTCGCGCCGCCGGAAGCCGAACGCTTCGGCCCCCACGCGCGCCTTGTGCTCAAGGTCCTCGAAGAGAACGGCAAGCTGCGGCAGCTCGACGGGCTCTGGTACCACGCCGCCGCGGAGACGCCGCAGCACGAGGTGTCCCTGCGCGGCGGGACCGACCGCAACGTCGTCATCCAGGATGCCGACAGCGGCGCGGTGCTGGGCGAGTTGAGCAAGCTCGACGCCTGCCCGATTCTTCATCCCGGCGCCATCTACATGCACAACGGCGAGACGTATCGCGTGTTGTCGCTCGACTTCGAGCGCTGTCTGGCGACCGTCAAGCGGGAGGAGGTGGACTACTACACCTACCCGTATGGCGGCACGGACGTGGATCACATTGATGCCTGCCTGCGCGAGAAGCCGTTCGGCAGCGGGCGCGCGTATTGGGGTGAGGTCACCGTGCACTTCCGCACACCGTGCTACGAGAAAGTACGCTTCTACGAGCTCGACGCGATCTCCATGCACCCGCTGGAGCTGCCGGCGTTCTACCAGGAGACGATGGCAGTCTGGATCGTGCCACCGGAGGGCCTGATGGTGCAGGTGCAGCAGGCGGGGCTCAATGCGCACGCCGGCCTCCGCGGGGTCGCGTATGCCACGCGCATGCTGCTGCCGCTGTTCATCACGTGCGACACGCTCGATCTCTCGCACAGCGTCGGCAGCGTCAACTCGCCGTGGAACGCGTTGTTCGTCTACGAGCGGCACCCGCTGGGCCTCGGCTACACCGCGCGCGCGTATGAACTCCTGTACCGCGTCCTGCCCGCCGTGCTGGACCACATCCGTCACTGCCCGTGCGCGGAGGGTTGTCCGTGCTGCACCGGCAAGCCGTTGCGCGGGTACGCGACGTGGAACGTCGAGCGGGCCGAGGCGCAGATTCCGTCGAAGGCGGCCGCGCTCATGATCCTCGAGGGGCTGCTTGCCGACGGCGCGAATCTGGCGTGCCCCGACGCGCAGGCGCTGACCGATGATCGGCAGGCCCAGGCGTTGCGGCTGGAACAGGCGCTGCGGCGGCGCTTGGAGCGGCAGCGCGAACCCGACGTGTTGCACCCCATCGCACCCAAGGTCGCCACGCAGTATCCCGACGCGGAAACGCCCGCCACGCTCGCGACGCCCGATGTTTCCCGCCGCATTGAACGCCGCGGCGATTTCGACACAGACTTCCGGAGGCGGCTCGCGAAGAAGCTTGCGCTGGGCGGCCCGCCGCATGGCACGCCCGTGGCCAGGCCGCCGCCGGGGATGAAAGCCGCCGGCGGCACGCTGTCGCCGAAGGCGTTCGACCCGTCTCCCCTGCGGGAAGAGGCCCGGGCGAGGGGAGAGTTGCCCGGCGCCACGCCGCCGGTTCAGGCTGGTGATTCACTCGCGGCGCGCGCGAGGAAGTTGAAGAAGCAGCGCGACGCGGGACAATAAGGCCGCACATGGACGCCACCCGATTCCTGCAGCGCCTCGCCCACCAGCGCTTCTTTGACCGGCAGATCCAGCACGTCGAAGCGCTGCCGCCGCGCCCGCCGGCGTATGCTGAAGTTCAGGACGGCTTGCATCCGGCAGTGCAGCAGGCGCTCGAAAAGCAGGGCATCACGCGCTTGTACGCGCATCAAGCCGAGGCGATCGCCGCAATCCGCGCGGGACGCAACGTGGTCGTCGTCACCGGCACGGCCAGCGGCAAAACGCTCTGCTACAACATCCCCGCCGTTGAAGCGTACCTGTCCGATCCGTTCGCGACGGGGCTCTTCATCTATCCGACCAAAGCGCTGACGCAGGACCAACTGCGCGCGCTCGCCATGTTCGAAGGTGAGGACAAGAAGAAGAGCTTCGTTGCCGGCACCTACGACGGCGACACGCCGCAGAACCTGCGCCGCAAGCTGCGCGATGCCGGCAACTTCGTCCTTACCAACCCCGACATGCTCCACCAGGGCATCCTGCCGCAGCACGCGCGCTGGAACCGGTTCTTCACGCATCTCAAGTACGTCGTGATTGACGAAGTCCACGCGTACCGCGGCGTCTTCGGTTCGCACCTGGCCAATGTGCTGCGGCGACTGGCGCGCATCTGCCGGCACTACGGGGCGACGCCGCAGTTCATCTGTTCGTCCGCGACCATTGCCAACCCGCAAGAGCACGCCGCGCGGATCACCGGGCACGCCATGGAACTGGTGACGGAGGACGGTTCGCCGCGCGGACCCAAACGCTTCGTGATGTGGAATCCGCCGCCGATTGTCCCCCTGCCTGGCCGCGAGGCGGGACCCGGAGTGCCGCGCCCCGAGGCGCACGCCGCCGCGCTGGCCGGCGGCGACCGCCGCAGTCCGCTGTGGGAGGCGGTGTACCTGTTGGCGGCGCTGGTGCAGGAAGGCGTGCAGACCATTGTCTTCGTGCGCACGCGCCAGGCTGCGGAGCTGGTCTACCGCAACACGCGCGAGCTGCTGCGGCCGCACGACCCGCGCCTGGCCGAGGCGATCCGCGCGTACCGCGGCGGGTATCTGCCCGAGGAGCGGCGCGCGATCGAGCGGCAACTGGTCAACCGCGAGATCCTCGGCGTAGCCAGCACCAACGCGCTCGAATTGGGCATAGACATCGGCAGCCTCGACGCCTGCATCCTCGTCGGCTACCCCGGCACCGTGGCCAGCCTCTGGCAGCAGGCCGGCCGGGCCGGGCGCGGGCGCGAGGAGGCGATCGTGTTCCTCGTCGCGCAGAATTCGCCGATTGACCAGTACCTGATGACGCACTGCAGCTACCTGTTCGCACAGAGCCCCGAGCAGGCCGTGGTGGACCCGGAGAACCCGCACATCGCCGTGGATTACCTCCGTTGCGCCGCGCACGAACTGCCGCTCTCCGCCGACGAACTGCCGCTGTTCGGGCCGTACGCCCCCGCCATCATGGAACTGCTCGTGGAGGACCAGGCCGTCAGCAACATTGACGGGCGCTGGTACTGGGCGCGGTCGGACTACCCCGCCGCGAAGGTCAACCTGCGCAACATCGTTGGCGCGGTCTACACGATTCAGCACCAGGCGGCCAGCGAACGCGTCATCGGCACGCTCGACGAGGTCTCGGCGCTCAGCCAACTGCACGATCACGCCGTGTACCTGCACGCCGGCGAGACGTACTTCATCCACAAGCTCGACCTGCAGAAGAAGATCGCGTTCGCCGAACGGCGCGACCTCGACTACTACACGCAATCCGTGCAGGTGTCGCAGATTCGCATTGACCGGAAGGAAGAGGAGGCCCCTGCGCCGCAACACGCGGAGGGGGACCCGGCCGGCGGCCAGCCGGCCCGCGGTGTGCGAGCGCTGCTGGGCTTCGGCGATGTGACGGTCACGACGACGATCCCGATGTTCCGCAAGATCCGCTTCCATTCGCGCGACAGCCTGGGCTTCGAGAAGCTCGAACTGCCGCCGCAGCAACTGGAGACCGTGGCGCTCTGGCTGGCGCCCCCTGAACCGGTGGTGGCGCGGATGCGCGAACAGGGCATGGTCCCCGGCGAGGCGCTGATCGGCCTGGCCAACGTGCTTGTGGAAATGGCGCAAATCTACGTGATGTGCGATGTGCGGGACATCGGCACCACCGTGGACGCCGCGTGCCTCGGCCGCGATGCGCTGTTCCTCTACGACCGCTACCCCGGCGGGATGGGCTACGCGCGGCGCTGTCTCGATCACATGCCGGAAATCCTGGAGGCGTGCCGCACGGTCATCAACGACTGCGCCTGCGAGAGCGGGTGCCCGTCATGCGTCGGCGCAGCCGTGCCGGCCTTCGCCCAGACCGACCTCGACAGCGCCGTGCGCGGTCGTATCCCGGACAAGCGGGCGGCGCTGTTCCTCCTGCAGGAATTGGCCCCGTAAGTGCTTCTCACATAGCCATGATCTGCCGTATCGCGCGCGCCGTCTCGTCCCACGGAGCATCATTGGCGCCGACCTCGCTGATCAGCGGGCCGTCGTAGCCGGCGGCGCGCAGTTCGCGGTTGATGGCGGCGTAGTCTACGCTGCCCTTCAGGAGCGCCGGCCACGAACCGTTGAGCGCGTTCCCCTTCCAGTCCTTCATGTGCATCATCTTGATGTGCTTGCCGAGGATGCGCGCCCAGTGGTGCGGGAACTGGAACACGGCCATGTTGCCGGGATCGAAGTAGAACCCGACGTGGCTGCTCTTCACCGTGTCGAGGAAGCCCTTCATCTCCAGCGGGCTGAACAGGAACCCGTTCCAGACGAACTCGACGGCAATCGCGACGTCGAGCTTCTTCGCCGTCTTCGACAGGGCTTTCAACGCCGCGACGCCGTTGTTGTAGGCGTCGTCATAAAAGAGGTCTTTGTTGAGGCGGCCAAGCGTGTGCAGCGTGCAGCGCGCGCCGAGCGCGGCCGCAGCGCGCAGGCCGGCTTCGGTCTCCGCAATGGACGTCTTCTGCGGCGCGCCGCTGTCGAGCAGATTGCCCGTGCAGTGGCCGTGGCACAGCGACACGATGGGCAGCTTGTGCTGCTGCGAAAGCTCGACGATGCGCTTGAGGCCCGCGTCGCTGGTCTGCGGCGTCAGTTCCCCCTCGCGCTTGATGCAGAGCTCGACGACTTCATACCCGGCCGCCGCGGCCTTGGTGAAGAACTCCTCCATCGCCATGTCCGACGCTACGAGCTGACTGATTCCGACTTGCATGATGGGCCTCCGTAAAGAACAGCGCGTGGTTCTGCGCTTCTCATCAGCAAAGGGGCAGAAGCGGCTTCTCCGGGGATCTCGGGTTGGGCACAAGCTCTTTGCCTTGAGGTGAGACGTGCCAGTCCATCTCCTCCAAAGGGACGGCGCCAAGCAGCGGCTCCGCGCCGTGGGGGAGTTCGATCGCGCGGACCTGGCACGAACGACCACGGATCGAGAGATCAACAATGCCGAAGACCCGGTAGGTGTGCTCACCGCCGTCGGCAGTATACACCTGGACCTCGCCGGTGTGCTGAAGTCTGAGCCGCTCAATCAGGTCTGTCGGAAGGGCCAGCTCTGCTGCTCCTGTGTCAACGAGCACCTCGCAATCAACGTCCGCACCTCTGCGCTCCTGAGGCAGGAACTGGTTCTGCCAGTTTCGCAGCTTGACCCGGACACGACACACACCCACGCTTCGCCTCCCACTCACTCTTACCTCTTCGTCGCATGCAACTCGGCTTTTATCCGCTCAGACAGGAACACCTTGAGCAGCGACTGGTACGGCACGTCACGTTTGTTCGCCAAGATCTTCAACTCCTCAATCGTCGCTTCCGGCAAACGCAGAGAGATGGTCCGCGTGGAGGGCTTCAGCTTCGGGAGAGACGCCTCCTTTGCATCTGCCCAGTCAAGATACTCCGCTGAATCATGGTGCTGCCAGAACGAACGTTCCTCTGCTTCGCTCTTGAATGCCGGTATCTTCCTCATGGCTGGTATCTTCTCCTCTCACGCATCGTCATGTCGCGTGCCGAGATCACCCGGACCTTCTCACCCCGTATCGTGAACGCGATAAAAAGCAACCTGCCGGCGTCCGTCTTGCCCAACGCGTAGAAACGAGTCTCGGCAAGCGAGTGCTTCTCGTCCGGCTTGACGAGAAACGGCATGTTGAAAAACACCTGTTCGCATTCCGATTGGCTGACATCGTGTTTCAGCCAGTTCTTGACGGCGTTGCCTTCGTCCCACTCAAACCCTGTACACTCTGCGAGCCGATGATACCCATTCATCCTACCCTCTCTGTATACAATGAATATATACACATGTCAAGTCGGTGTTCCGAAACAGTCCCCTCAACGGCACCCCGTCAAGCGCATGCCGTGAGTAGCGCGGGCAACGGCGTCGCGTCAAGCGAACGCCACGTTCAACGGCGGTAATAGTGCCAGCCAATCGGCCCTGCCCTATGAGACCCACCGATGTATGTAAACGATGTAGCGTCTCAACAGGCTCTTGCAGATCCTCAGCTCGTACCCCTGCGCGCCGAGACTGCCGAAGATGTACGAGAACTGTATATTGTCCCTCCGCGTGCCCTCGGTGTCTCGATAGGAGAATGAGACGATCACGTCACCCGCATCAACGTTCAGTTTTCGGTCTGTGGGAATGGGTTTCAGGCCATGCGCCAGGAACACGCGGTCCGGTATGCCAAGGCCGTTCTCGAAGTAGAGGCGGTCTTTGCCCTTCACAAAACTACAGTCATATAGCTGACGGTAACCGTCATCCGTCTGCACTCTTTGGCCGTGTATTACGGCACTTAGTGCATGCGAGACCGCATACTCTTCGTCACTGGCATTAAGACCAATCGGCAATGGGACAAGGGCAAGTATACCCAGGCATATCGCTCCAAACACGATCACCAATATCTTCGTGCGTCTTGTCATGGTCTTGGTGGGCATAGCTTATCACCCCCCGGGTCGCCACGTGTGGGACGCGACGGCGCTCGACAGACAGCGTCAACACTTGAACCGGGAGACATCGTCGCCCGGCTGTCCCGGCCCGAAACCCGAAACCCGATACCCGAAGTCTGCCCGCTACCACCTCACCGCCTTCTCCCCGCCCTTCGCCGCCGCCTTCAGTATCGCCTCCGCCACCGCGACGGCCTTGATGGATTCCGTGCCCGGCGTCTGGCACTTGGCCTTGCCGCGGATGCAATCGAGGAAATGCCTGGCCTGAACGACGTACATCTGCTCCGTGTGCTGCGATCTGATGAGCGTCTGTTTGCCTTTCGCAGCGGTGAAGCAGCAGTAGCTGTACTTCTTCTTGTCCGCCTCGGGTACTTTGTGGTCGCCCGTGCCGAACTGGATGAAGCCCTTCGGCCCGATGATGTCGTGCAGGCTGCAGCCGCGCACGGCCCAACTCCAGCTCACCAGCAACTGGTTGCCGGACTTGTACCGCACAATCGCCGATGCCGTGTCTATCGCCGTCACGCCGTGGTCCATCTTTGCCGCACTGGCGAGCACGCTCACGGGATCGCCGAAAAGCATGTTGGCGAAATCGTAGTTGTGCACCGCGCCGTCCATGAGCGGCCCGCCGCCGAGCTTGTCGTCCATGAACCACCGCCCGGGGCCGATGCCGGCCATCAGATGCCGCCACAGGATCGGCGCGCCGAGCTTGCCCGACGTCACCAGCCTGCCCCACGAACCCCAGTGCGGATCGTAGCGGCGGCAGTGCGCGATCATCAGCAGCGTGCGCGTCCGCCGCTCGGTCTCGATGAGGCTGTGGCACTCCGCCACGGTGCGCGCCATGGGCTTTTCCAGCAGCGTCGGAATCTTCGCGCGCAGCGCCGCTTCGGCGATCTTTTTGTGCAGACCCGTGGGCACCGCGATCACCACGGCGTCAACATGCGGGTTGGCCAGAAGCTTTCGGTAATCGGTGTAGAGCGCGGCCTTGGGGTGCTCTGCCGCGAACTTCTTGAGCGCCTCGTCAGCGATGTCCGCGCCCGCGACGACGGCACAGCCACTCACTTTGGCGAACGCCTGCGCCTGATACCGCCCCATCCAGCCGGTGCCGATGAAACCCACCCTGATCATTGTCCTGGCTCCTTGCTCCTGGCTCTTGGCTCCTGACTCTTGGTTTCCGGTCGCGCGTCGCCGCCAAGAGCCAAGAGCTGAGAGCATCTGTTACCCCAACTCCTTCACGAAGCGCCGCAGGTTCTCCTGGCCTACGGCGATGCCGGTCAGCACGTCCTCCATGCCCTCGAACTCGATGGACAGCACGCCATCGTAGCCGGCTCTCTTCATCAGGCGCAGGCACTGCGTCACCGGAACATCCCCGTGGCCGATGATCGCGCCGCGCAGGTAGTTGCCCGCGCGCGACTGGAACCAGCCCTCCCCGGGATTGGGGGCCGTGCCGGGCTTGACGTGGAAATCCTTGGCGTGGCAATGGAACGCATACGGCAGCAGCAGGCCCACGGCTCTGGCCGGGTCTTCGTCGGCGCAGAGGAAGTTGCCCATGTCAATCAGCGCACCGAAATTCGGGTGGTGCACCGCGTTCATGAGTTTCTCGATGCGCCCGCTGTCCTGGCAGAAGAACCCGTGGTTCTCGACCATTGTCTTGATGCCAAGAGTCGCGGCGTACTCCGTCACCGCGCGGCAGCCCTGCGCAAGTGCCGGCAGCGCGTCGTCGAAGCCCTTCGCCCCCGTGTGCCCGGGCGGGAAGCCGCCCGTGCCGTCGTGGCGCATGCCGGGCACGCCGAGGATCTTTGCCGCGCGCACTTCGTCCTTGAGGCGTTCCGCTTCGGCCTGCCAGCCGCCCGCGGCCCGCAGGAAATCGGCGCCGATGGTGTAACTGGCGACAGGAATGCCGGCGCGGTCGCACGCGGCCCTCACTTTTGGCGCGAACGAAAGCGGCGTCTCGCCGGCGGGCATCTGAAACGTCGAGAACTCGAGGACGTCGAAGCCCATCTCCTTTGCCTTGGCGGGAATGTCGAGGAAGTCCAGCTTCCCCTCCCGCACCAGACGCCAGTAGCTGTACGAAGACACGCCGATCTTCATGGTGAGCCCTCCCAGGGGGAATGCCTGCGGTACCGACACTCTCCTGCGGAGGGGTGTCATTTTCAAGTACGCTGCCGCGCACCGGCCACACTTGTATGGTGTTACTGCGCACATTCAGTGCTGCTGAACAACGGGCAGGCGGTATAATGCGCACGCTGACACACCTTCTACGAGGTCGCCGATGGAACAGCGAAGAGCCTGGGCGGGCTCGCCCAGCCTGTAGAGCGGAAGCGTCAGGGCGAAATGTCAGGAGCGCAGACATGAAACTCGGGGCCTTCTCCAATCCCGACGCCGCGTACCGCGGCGTAGCTCTCTGGATGCTGAACGACAAGCTGGAAAAGCGGGAGATCGCCCGACAGCTTCGAGGCTTCCGCGAGGCCGGCTGGGGTGCGGTCATTGCGCGGACGTTCGTCGGGCTGCTCACGCAGTACCTGAGCGACGAATGGATGGCGATCCTCAAGGAGATTGTCCGTGTGGCACGACGGGAGGGCCTGCGAGTCTGGTTTCAGGCCGGCTACATGCCGAGCGCCGTGCCGGACCTGAGCGCCGATATGGCACACAAAGTAGTGGTTCGGAAGCTGAAGGGCGAAGCGCCGGGAGAAGACACGATTCATGTAGATGGAAACTATGCGTATCGCGCGGAAACGCGGCCGCACGTCGTGGATTTCCTTAGCCCAAAGGCGGTGTCGGAGTACCTCAAAACCGCCTACGAGCGCCCGTGGCTCCGCAGGTTCGGCAAGGAGTTCGGGCGAACCATCGAGGCGCTCTGGGTGGACGAACCGCACTTTAACCCGCCGTCCCTGCCGTGGAGCGAGGCGTTGCCGGAGCGTTTCGAGCGGGCGTGGGGTTATCCGCTGAAACCGCAGCTTCCCGCTCTGTTCTCCCCGACGGGCAACCACCGGAGCGTGCGGCACCATTACTGGCGGACCGTCCTGGAAATGCTCTTGGAGGGGTACTTCGCCAGCGTCCGCGATTGGTGCGACGGAAGAAACGTGAAGTTCGCGGGTCATCTGATGAGTGAGGACACCATCCAATCGCAGATCGGCTGGACGGCGGCGGTCATGCCCTGTTACGAGTACATGCATCTGCCCGGCATTGATCACCTCACCATGAGTCTCACCTGGCCCTCCGGAAAGCCGTTCATCCTGACGCCGAAGCAGTGCTCAAGCTCCGCGCACCAAGTCGGCAGGGAGGAGATTCTCTCCGAGATGTACGGCGTCAGCTCGCAAGGCATCGCCTTCGAGGACCGGAAGCGCATCGCCGAGTGGCTTGCGGTCCTGGGGATCAACTATCGCTGCTATCACGGCGCCTTCTACTCGATGCGCGGCCGCCGGAAACGTACCTACGTGCCGCACCTTTCGCACCAACAGCCATGGTGGAACGACAACCGGTGTATCGCGGATTACTTCGCCCGGCTCTCGTACGCCCTGCGGCAGGGAACGTACGACGCCGACGTGCTGGTGATCCATCCGGTCGAATCGGGGTTCTGTCTCTACGATCCCGGCAGGATCCAGGACCCGCTCGACCGGGAACGGGAACCCGCGGGAATCCGGGCTTTGGACGATGGCGTTGTCGCGTTGAGCAAGAACCTGCTGCGGATTCACCGGGGTTTCGACTACGGCGATGAGACGATCCTGGCCCGGCACGGAAAGGTTGTCGGGAACGAGCTGGTCGTGGGGCAGATGACGTACAAGGCCGTTGTCCTCCCTGCGCTCTGGGATGCCGGACCGGCCATCCGGAGACCGGCACGGCCTCCTGGGGGAGTTCCTCCAGCGCGTCCGCTCCGTCCCGAACGATCCCGCCGAGCTCAAGGAGGCTCTGGATGGGCGAATCCCGCCGCAGATGGAGTTACAGGCCGGCGACCAGGGCGATCCCGGCGATCTTTGGGTTCATGGGCGCCGTTGGAAGGGCGGAAGGACCTGTTTTCTCCTGAACACGCGGCGGGATGCCGCCGTCGCCGCTCGACTTCGAATCCGCCAATCCGTGGGCCGGCACCGCCGGTGCGGACGCCTGGAATGCTGGGATCTTCAGACTGGCAAAGTCGAGGCCGTACCTCAGCACCAGGAGAATGGAGCTGTCGTCGCCCCGGTGTTCCTCGCTCCTTCGGCCTCGCGTCTCCTCGTGTTCCATGAAGGTGTGGCCGCGGCGAGCCCGGCACCGGCACTGCAGGCGCCGCGCCGTGTGCTCCGTTCGTACGCGCTGCCCCCCTGGCTGCGACTGCGGCGCTCTTCACCCAATGCCCTGACGCTCGATTGGTGCCGGTTCCGCAGAGGAAAGGAAGAATGGAGCGAATCTCTCCCAGTCATCTGCGTGCACGAGATCCTGGAACAGGAACGGTACCACGGCCCGGTCACGCTGGAGTTCCAGTTTCGCGTCGAGGATAAGCCGAAACGTCTTCTTCTGGCGGTCGAGGACGCCGCCGAATGGCGAATCCTTGTGAACGGGACGCCGGTCCAGACCGGGTCCGGCGCCGCCGGCGCCTTCTGGGACCGGTCCTTTCATCAGGTGGAGGTCACACGCCAGGTGAAGAAGGGCGACAACGTGGTTGAGATGTCGCGGCGATTCCGTCCGGTCCCAGCATCCCGCTTCGGCCTGTCCAGCCTGTTTGAGTGCCTTTCCGGCACGGAACTGGAGTCCGTGTACCTGGTTGGTGACTTCGCGGTCCGTGGGCGCTTGGCGAGCGGCGAGCCGAGGCGAGAACTGACGACCGGCGCCGCCGGCTGCGTCCGGTTCCGTCCGGAGTTCTCCCTCGTACAAGAGCCTAAGCGGACCGGCGGCGATCTACTCGCGGACGGCTATCCTTTCTTTGCGGGGCGGATGACCCTTGCAGCGACAGTTCGGATTAACGCGCCGCGAAGTGGTGAACGGGCGCTGCTGTCGTTGCCGCGTCTCGACGCGGCGCTCGCGAAGGTTCGCATGAACGGGTCAGCGGCCGGGACCATCGCCTGGTCGCCGTACGAGCTGGATGTCACGAGAGTGGTCCGCCAGGGCGAGAACGCCGTCCAGATCGAGCTGGTCAACACCCTCCGGAATCTCCTTGGCCCGCATCATCGTCCGGGAGGCGAGCCCGACAGTACGTGGGAACACGACTTCAAGTACCACCCGGACTGGCTGCGGAGGCCGTGGGAACGGGAGGCCAATTGGACGGATGATTACTGCTTCCTTCCCTTCGGGCTCAGGCAGGGGGCGAGGGTCCTCATAGTCCGCGACGCTGAGACGAACGGACACTCACGGAAGCGTTGAGTAAGGAGCTGCTATGCGCATCGAACGACGGAAGCCGCTCGCGGCGAACATCGGCGTCTTCGGCGTGGGACACCGAGTGTACTGGGAGCAGTTTCCGGGCTTGAAGCCGGAGCTGCTCGGCTACATGGACCAGTTCGAGCGGATGGTCCGGGCGAACGGCGTGAACACGGTCAACTTCGGCATGGCGGACGACGCGGAGAGCGCGTACGCGCTGCGCTGTTCGCTCCAGGCCGCCGACCTCGACCTGCTCTTCTGTGATATGCTCACGTACGCGCCGTCTTGTACGTGGGCCAGCATTGTCCGCGACATTCCCCTGCCGATTGTCCTGGTGGCGCTCCAGCCCCTGAAGGCCTTGGACTACGAGAAGGCCTGCACCCACATGCAGCTCGCCAATGACAACATCTGCTCGCTTCCCGAGTTCACCGGCGTGGCCATCCGGATGGGGAAGAGATCGCCGCCCGTGGTGATCGGCACGCTCCGGGACGACCTGCGGGCGCAGGCGGAAGTGGCCGAATGGTGCCGAATCGCACGCGTCTTGCACGATCTGAACGGCGCGCGGATCGGGCACATGGGGCACGTTCTCGAAGCCATGCTGGATATGCATTCCGACCCCACCGCCTTCACCGCGCATTTTGGCATCCACGTCGTTCAGACCGAACCGGACGACGTGCTCCGTCATTACCGGACCGCCGCGGCCGCCGAGGTTGGCGCCAAGCGCAAGGAGATTCTCGATTTCTTCGACACGCCGGAGCCGAAGTCCGATCCCGTGACGCGGAAACTCGCCGAGGCGGACCTTGAGACCGCGGCGCGCGTCGCCGTGGCCCTTGACAAGTTCATCGCGGAGAAACGGCTCGACGGGCTCGCGTACTACTATGAGGCGGAAGAAGGGAGCGAGATGCGGAAGCTCGTGACGAACTTCATCGTGGGGAATTCGCTGCTCACCGCGGCCGGCTTTCCGATGTGCGGCGAAGCGGACCTCAAGACCTGCGTCGCGATGCTCATCATGGACCGGCTGGAGATCGGCGGCAGCTTTGCCGAGTTCCATCCGGTTGACTTCAACAACGGCTTCATCCTTGTCGGCCATGATGGGCCGCACCACGTCAACATCGCGGACGGCAGGCCCGCGCTGCGCAGCCTGACCAAGTACCACGGCAAGCCCGGCTCCGGCGCGAGCGTGGAGTTCAAGATCAAGGAAGGCCCGATCACCATGCTCGGCATCACGCAGACGTATGACGGGCGCTTCAAGTTCGTGATCGCCGAAGGCGAATCCGTGCGCGGCCCCATTCCGCCGACCGGGAACACCAACACCCGCGGGTTCTTCAAGCCCGACGCTGTCACGTTCCTCAAGCGCTGGCTCGCGGCGGGCCCGACGCACCACTTTGCCCTCGGGATCGGCCGGCACGCGGAGACCATCCGCAAGATTGGCGAGGCGCTCGGCATCGAGTCGGTCGTAGTCCCGCAGTAGGACGCGTGCTCCCTTCCGTGTCCAGGACTGCACAATGTAGCGCAATCCCCCGGATTGCCCTGTCCGTCCCACGCCCCCCGTGTCCAGGACTGCACCTCGTCCTGTCGCCAGCCTGCGCCCTGCGCCTGTTCCCGGATACCCGATACCCGAACCCCGATAACCGGCTGTTCTTGCTGTCCAAGACTGCACGTGGTGCGTCACTCCGTGTCCGTTGTTCATCCTTCATCCTTCATCGTTCATCGTTCATCCTTGTGGGACAACACTCTCCCTCCCGCGTCCCCCCGATTTTCTTCGGTAGCACGTTCTCCAGGATTCGTGTCACACGCGCGAACCCCGCCATGGTCTGGCAGCCCATGCTATGGTAGGGCAGACATTCTTGTCTGCCGTAGCGCCGGCATCCTGCCGGCCTGCAGTCTGTGGTCTGTTCTCTGTAGCCTGTAGTCTGTGGCCTTCGGTGGGTCGTTCCGGTTTCGCCCGTCGCCTCGTCGAGACAAGCCGGGCTGTATATGTGTCGGACCAACCAAACATCACCCTATCACATGCCCCATGATCGCGCAACCGAAAATATGCCAAAAATAACGCGCACGAGGTCATCCCGTCCAACCTCGAAGAGGTTGCGTAACAAAGCCCAGGGTTGCCGCGGCACGCGACCGGTCCTTCAGTCCTCGCGATTGCTTCAACGCACACCTATTGACGGCGCTGCCACAGCGGATAGGCTTTTGTCATATCAAGGGCGGGTACGGCGTAACTTCGGCGGCGGGAGATCGCGGGGTGGTTCGCTTCTGGACATGCCATTGGCAGTTTCGCTACTGGCGGCCCGACATCAACGCGGAGGGCCAGCCGCTTCGTTCGTCCGCGAGCAACATGTTCAAGAAGAGAGGCGTATCGGTCGGAGACACCGCGTACATTGTGTCTCTTAGCGCGGGTCAACTGTACCTTGGTGGCCGGATGACGGTGAAGCGAATTATCTCCAGAGCCGAAGCGCTTCGCCTCTGGAACAATGAGGACGTCTACGATGCCGACGAGTGGATTGTTGATCCCGACCAAGGCGGCACCTTGCTCCACCTGCATCGCCGCTTATCGCCGGCTGTGACGAAGCAGCTTCGGTTCGCCTCGAAGGCCGGCCCGCGAGAACCGTTCTTCGTCTCCGACACAGAGCTGGACAATCAGGCAACAAGAGGAGTCCGCGAACTCACCCCCGAGACGGCCGCACTGCTCGACCGGATCATCGAAGTGACGGATCGGTTGCCGAGGTCGGACCAACTCATCACGGTTACGGAGGAGATCCTTCACAACGGGAAAGTGGATGAAGGCACGGCGGACGCCAGGCTACCCGAGGAAGTTTCAAGTGGCGCCGCCTACGCCGAAGGCAGCGTACAGCGCATCTTGGTCAACCGGTACGAGCGCGACCCTCGCGCTCGCCAGGAGTGTATCAGGCATTACGGTACAACCTGCTTCCTTTGCGGCTTTGATTTCGTCGCCGCGTACGGCGAAGTGATGACGGGTTTCATCCATGTTCATCACCTCAACTCCTTAGCAAGCGTGGGCGCAGACTATCAGGTGAATGCCGTACAGGATCTCCGGCCCGTCTGCCCAAATTGCCACGCAGTGCTCCACCGTCGAGAGCCGCCGTACTCGTTGGATGAGGTGCGGGGGTTCCTGCAGACTCACGGGTAGGGGAGTTCTAGGCCACCAGACGTATCGCTCACCCCGCTTTCCGCTTCGCGTTCCCCCGGTTATGTTTCAGACGCTCGAAGATGAAACGCGCGCTATCATGCCAACCGTCCTTGTCTAGGCGTGCTGGGTAGCTTCATTTCTCTGGATTGGATATTCGATATCGGGGTAGCCGTAGCGAGCGTAGTCTGTGGACTTGCCCTGGTAGCCAATCTTTTGAAAGATCAGGTGATAGCAGAGAACCATTACCGCATTACAGTAGTCCACCAACTCTTGCGGCTGGATTCTGTCTATGGATGCGCCATGCGCGGCCCTGTTCCGAAGCTTATCCCAAGCATCGAAATCTCCTTGCCGTACCGCTCCCTCCTTGATGAGTTCCCGGAATGCGTCCTTTGCACGTGGATGGGACAGCGCACGGATGGCCCCCTCCAAGCGCTCACCTACCCGGTCTTCGAACCGTTGCTCCTTCAGCAGGGCCAACGCTCTGTCGAACGCAGCCTGCTCGTCGTTTGATGGCTTTCCTCGTAATGGACAACTTTCCATCAGCAACGCTTCGGCCGCTACCGAGACGGTCAAGGCCCAAGCGTCGATCGAGGCGTCTTGTGCACGATGAATTCCACAAAGAATTTCTGACACCCGATGCACGCGTTCTTTGTCAAACAGCAGTACATATTTGAGGTAGTCCTCAAAGATCCTGAAGACGTCCTGATGGCACGTGCCGAAGGAGAGACTTAGCGGCGGTAATCGGCTGGATTGGGAATGCCTTCTGCCATTCAGATACGCCCCATATCGTGTTGCTGTCCAAACCTGCAGCCAGTTCCAATGCATCTCCCTTCCTAAGATGAACTGCAGGGCCTCGACAACGCGCATCGGGAAGAACGGATTTTGCTCAATGGTCGCTCCGGTCACAACAAGCTCGACGCCGATAGACTCAATCTTTTCGAGTTTGAATGAACAGTTGCAGGCTTCGAACTTTGCGACGCTCATTGACGAACTTTCGTGCTGGTATTCCCCGTCAATGTGAGTCACAAGTCTTCTGGGGCGGTTCCATGGAAAGCTTTCGATGGGCGTCAGAAAGACCATCTTTAGATAGGCGGCTTTGTCAGCCGGCCCGGGTTCCGTTTTATGCTCCTGCGACAGAGTGTCTATTTGCCCCTCCACAAGCAGCGATTGGTTGTACTGGTGTGGGGTGGGTAGCACCCGCGGGCAGTGCCAGATTTCACCGTCCATATGCGTTGCTTCCAACGCGTAATAATGCTCCTCACCGATGATCACGCCAGCTTTGCCGAACCGCGGTTGCGTAGTCCCACTGCGCTCCGATACAAACATCCTAAACTCCAGCGATCCATCATCCTTCTGCCGAACCCATCCGTTTCCTGAATAGGTTTCCTGTGCTGCGCCCAGTCTGGGTTCGCTTAGTTTAATGGACGCCATTGGCCATTCAAGCTTTCCTTGCGCAAGGATCTTCAGGTTATCGTCAGTCGGTGACCACATTGGTGGCATCCTCTTCATTCCAACAATGGAACAGCAGAAGTGTCGTCCTCCTCTCCAAGAAATCAAGGAAACACTCTCAGAGTTCCGGCGCCACCATCCGTATCCCCCCGTTTCGCCTTTGCGCCGTTACTGCCGCGGCCTTGTGGTGCAGCCGTCTCGGCTGCATGCAGGCCAGAGGCCTGCACCACAACCGCGCGGTCCCACAAGCTCCCCGTGCCGTTACCTTGTAACTTGAAACCTGTAACCTGGAACCCGCTGGCGCGCCGGGCACGTGGGACAATCGGCGGACATGATGACGGAATTCCCCGAAATTCCGGTCATGTCCCCCCGGTCCCCCGCAGTACGGCTCACTTCCCCTGCGCCTGCTGCTCCCAGTCCGGCCGGCAATAGCAGAGCCCGAAGACGCCGTTGGTCCAGATGGAGAAATCGAGCGAGCGGTCGTTGTACTCACACGGCGGCTTCGGGTTCTGCCCTTCCTTGCGGAGCCGCTCGAACTCCTTCTTGGCCGCGTCCATCTCGGCGAACTTCAGCGCGGTCGGCCGGGCGATCTCGGGGAAGTGCTCGTTCATAAAGAGGCAGGTGTAGTGCCAGATGAAGTCCGGATCGTCGGGCGCCTTGCGGGTTGCCTTGAGCTTCCCCTGCGTGGCGAGAAGAAATGCCTTCTCGACATGCGGGTACCGGTGCCCGTCAAAATTCACGCGTGCGTTGCAGAGCACCGCGTAGATCCAGCCCATCATCCGGCCCCCGATATAGCCGTCGCGGTCTTTCCATATCGGCTCCGGATCGTCGCTCAGCACGCCGTACAGGCCGGAGCCGTACTCTCTGCTGTTGCACGCATCGAACCAGGACATGGGCGTCTTGATATACGGCGTGAACGGGTGCGTCGCCTTCGTGCCGTCCGCGCCGGAAGTGCCGTAGTACGGCGTGTTGTACTTCGGAACAATCATGGAGACCACGCCGAGCGTCATGAGGCGCGCGGTGTCCCACATCCCGATGCTCGGCGCACAGGGCGCGGTGTCGGGCCAGACGTCAATCGGGTTCCAGCTCTCCTTTGCCGTCTTTATCTGCATCGTGGTCATGGCAAACGAACCCAGCAGGTCGCGGATCTTGTAGTCCTCAATGGCGGTGAAGCCGTCGGGACACGCCGGGCGCCGCTGCGTCTTGATGACCAGGTCGTAGCCGGCGGCGAGGTCCATCACCTTGGCGACGAAGTAGTACCCGTGGCTGACCTGCTCTTTGCACGGGCCCGATTGCGTGTGGGTCCGCTCGTGGGAAATGGGATCGAGGACCAGCGTGTGATCCAGCAGCGCCCGCCGCGTGCGTTTCCCGTTTTGCGGGTGCTTGCCGATGCCGTCGAGGAAGACGGGGAACGCCAGCCTGGCGCCGCCCAGCCCGGACACCGCGCGCGAACCGATCATCAGGCCATCCTTCGGCTCGCCAGTTGAGCCGTCAATCATCTCGGCGTAGCGCAGGCGGTGTATGGGGTTGGTCTGGATGGTCTTCCTGATCCTCTCCAGCGTCTGCGCGTCCTTGAACAGCGCTGGCGATGGGTGTGGCTCGGCGTCGCTCGGGAACGCCGGCTCGAAGTACAGCCGCCGCACCCTCTCCGCGCCCTTCTCCCCAACCTTGCACCGAAGCGTGCAGACGGTGTCGGGCTTCAGACCGAGCGACTCGACGGCGACCGGCGTCGCGTACTTCTGCCAGGCGTCCTTGTGGATCTCGTCAACGCGGAACAGGACGGCCTGCTCCCTATCCACGAGGTTCGTGAAGAAGAACGAGACGCCCTTCGTCAGGTATGTCGTCTGCCGGTGCACCTTCGGGACGAAGTAGGCCTTGGCGGGCGTCGTGTAGAACTGCGCGTCCGGGCCGGCGGTGAGGAACCCGATGGCCGGCGTCTTCGGGTTGACCACGAAGTAGAAGATCTTGCCGTCGGAACTGAGGTGTTCGTACCATTTCTGTCCCGGGACGTTGCTGTCGTCGTCGCCGACTGTGAGAATGTGCCACTCATCGCCGAAGTCGTCCTGGACGCCGCGCCAGTAGAAGTCCGTCGTACCGTGCTTCGGGAGCGGGTCGAGCGGCCGCGACGGCCCACAGCTTCCGGCTACCTTCGTCCCATCGAAATAGCGCAGGTCATCAAAGGCGAAGGGCGCCTGGAAGCGCGGATAGCGGTCCTTCTCCTCGCCGCCAACCCAGTTCAGGCGCCAGCACCAGTCCATGTCCACCTTGTACCGGATGACGCCCTCATCGCCCGAGTCGGGTTTCCCGTCGGCCCCGTTGACGCCGATGAACTTCGCCGCGGACGCCTCGTAGCTCATCGTCAGCATGTTGCGCTCGTTGTGCTCGAGGCTGATCTTCGTCGAACTGCGGATGTAGAGCACCCCGTGGTCATCCACCAGCGGGTCATGGTAGAAGCGCTCGAAGGCGTAATCCGCGCCGTTCGTGCCGAGGACCTTCAGGCTGATCCCGCACTTGTAGTGCGTCAGCTCCATGACGGGCCCCGGACCCGCGGTATCGCCGCTCCGAGCGGACGCCGCCGCCAGCGACCACACGACAATCGCGATCCACGCGAATCGTCCGACCATGGTGTCATCCTCTCGTTCCCCAGGGCGGGGTTGCCGGCAGCTCACCGCGGCACAAACTCGTACGCCCCGATGTCCGGCGCGTTGCCCTGCGGCACCTTCGTGCCGGCGATGTCCTTGTCCAGGCCCACGTCTACTCCGGCATCAATGGCCGGGCTGCCGGGCTTCAGGTGAAAGTCGAGCTCAGTCGGGCCGGCGAAGATCTTCGCCAAGTCGGCAGCGACCACGCGCAGGTTGTGGTTCTCATCCATCTTGCCGGCGTTGTCGGTGATGATGTTGTTCTTCAGCGTGACCGTGGTGCCGGCCGCCTGGGTATAGGCCGTCAGGTCCTCGCCGCCCCGCAGGATGACGTTGTTGTAGACCTTCATATCGGTGTTCTTGTTCCAGTTGGCGAAGGCGTAGAAGGCCTCCGTGTGGAAGACATTGTAGGCCACGGTGACGTTGTCGGACTCCGAGCTGGTGAAGGCGATGTTCGAGTTGGTCACGCGGTTTCCCAGCACGAGAATGTTCTTGCTGCCCATGTACACCGAGATGCCGTTGGCGTGGGTGCCGGTGCCATCCAGCACCGTGTTGCCGACAATCTGGCTGTCCTGGCAGCCCATGAACCAGATGCCCTGCCCGCCGCACTTGCGGACCGTGTTGTTCCTGACGACGACGCGGCGCGGGCCGACCAGCATGCCCATGTTGCTCGGGTTCTCGGCAATCTCATTGTTCTCGATGAGCAGGTTGTCCGCCGCGTTGGCATAGATGCCGCCGTAGCTTAGCTCGGCCGAGCGGATGTGGCCGATGCTGTTGTTGCGGACGACGATGTTCTCGTTCTTGTGGTGCCACGAGAGGATACAGATGCCGACGCCGTCAGACAGGCCCGCGCCGCTGTAGCGCTCAATGCGGAACCCGGCGATGACAATGCCGCCGACGCCTTCGGCGATCGTGAGGCCCGCGGAACGCACCGAGATGGTGATCTCCTGCCGGTTCAGGTCGCCCGGCTTCTTCGGCCAGAGGTAGACCTTGTGCCGGCCGTCGGCCGCCGGCCGGTTGTCGAAGTAATACTCGCCGGGCACGCTGAGGAGGTGGAGGCTGTTGTAGATCGTGTAGTGCTCAGGCCGGTCGGTATAGGGCGGGGCGGGCAGCTTGGCGAAGGTGATCTTGTTCTCGGCGGGGATGAAGCTGGCGATCTTCCGGTAGTAGACAGCGTTCGGCCCGGCCCACACGATGACCCAGGCGTCGTCCCAGTAATGCTCATCCTTCTGGTTGAGGTGCGCCGGGTCAACGACCGAGGTGTCCGTCATGTCCTTGCAGGGAATGGTGTAGAAGTACTTGATCTTGTCCATGAAGAACGGGTCGGGCTGTTTCGGATCCTGGGCCAGGAAGAGCATCTGGCCGTCCTCGAAGAGGTTGGCAGTGCCGGAGGCCGTGCCTTTGGGGGCCCAGGCCCACCACAGGTCTTTCCAGTGCGGATTGCCGCCGCACTCTTCGGCCGACTGGCATTGCGTCCAGCCCGTCAGCGGCTCACAGCCCTGCAGGACGGCCCGCCCCTCGCCCCATTGGCCGTCGCTGTTGCCATCGTAGGTGATGGGTTTCTCGGCCGTGCCGCTGGTCTGGGCGACGACGCTGCCGCGGTAGATCACGCCGCCCTTGAACCTGACGACGTCGCCCGCCGCCAGCTTGGCGCCGGCCGGCTTGTCGGTAGCGGCCTTGTCGCCCGGAGCATGCTTCCAGGGCGTCTCCTTCGTCGTGCCGTCGTTGGCGTCCTGGCCGCCAGCGAAGTCCACGTGATAGGTCGCCGCCGACGAAGGCCAGCTCGCCGTTAGAAGCGCGCCGCAGGCCAAGGTCAGCTTCATCAGTATAGTCCCAGTTCGGTAGCTCATGCAGGTCTCCTCAGCTCACGGGCCTGTCGTGCATATCCTCACCGGCATGTTCCGCGACATGCCGGCCCCGCCACCGGCGGACGAACCAGATTCCGCAAAGCGCAACTGTACTGCTACGTCGGCGAAGGGCAACTGGTTGGTGGCACTGTCTGCGGACAGTGGCACTAGGCTCCGCAAGCCGTGAACCTGAAACTTGAGACCTGAAACTTGAAACCGGCCCACGCTTTCCTCTTGCCAGACAACACCGGCACGACTATGCCGATGCCATCTCTTCGGAGGGCCGCCCGTGTCCCGCTTCTTGCCCCCAACATTCCTGGCCGCCGTCTGCTTCGCGCTGCTATCCGCCGCCGTGTTCGCCGTCGATGACGCCGCGCCGCTGTGGGAGATCGGCAAGGCCGACAACGACACGCGCGAGTTTGCCCTTGCGCCCGGCGGTTACGCGGACTACTCCGCCGACGGCTTCTTCATCGTCGGCGAATCCAACCCCGCGCGCGACTGGCCGTACGTGCACCCGGGCCCGACCGACCCGTGGGCCGGCACCCAGCCGCACACCTTTACCATTGCCTTCGCGCTGGACACTGCGCCCGCCGGCGATGCGGCCCTCAACGTAGCGCTGGTGGACACGCAGGCCAAAGCGCCGCCGCGCCTGACGATCCGCGTCAATGGCAAGGCCGGCGACCACCAGATGCCCGCGGGCGCCGGCGACGCGTCGGTCTTCGGCCAGCCCGACAAAGGCAAGCCGCACCGTTTCGATGTCCCCATCGCGGCCGGCACGCTGAAGGCCGGCGTGAACACCATCGAAATCACCAGCACCGAAGGCAGTTGGGTCCTCTACGACGCGCTGTCCCTGCGCGCGCCGGGCGCCAAACTGGGCAAGGTGCCGGAAGGCGCGGTCAAGCGTCCGCCGCGGCCGAAGGGCGTCGAGCAGGTGATCATTGCGTTCAAGACGCATTTCGACATCGGCTACACGGCCCTGGCGCGCGAAGTCGTGCAGCGCTACCGCACCGGCATGATTGACCAGGCGCTGCAGGTCGTTGACAAGAACAAGAACCTGCCGCCGGAACAGCAGTTCGTCTGGACGATCCCCGGCTGGCCGATGCACAAGATGCTCGAGGACTATGACACCCAGGATCTCAAACGCAAGCCGCGCATCCGGCAGGCGTTGAAAGACGGCCGCTTCGTCGTCCACGCGCTGCCGTTTACCACGCACACGGAGACGCTGGAAGCCGAAGACCTGGTGCGCGGGCTGGGGTTCTCGTCGCGCATCTGCCGGGAACTGAACCTGGAACTGCCGCGCGACGCGAAGATGACCGATGTGGCCAGCCACTGCTGGATCGTCCCGATGCTGCTGCGGAACGCGGGCGTGGACTTCCTGCATCTCGGCTGCAACGCCGCGTGCAAGTCGCCCAAGGTCCCATCGCTTTTCCTGTGGGAAAGCCCGGACGGTTCGCGCCTGCTCACGATGTACACGGCCGAAGGCTACGGCACGGGCCTCGTCCCGCCGAAAGGCTGGCCCTACAAGACGTGGCTGGCGCTGACGCACACCGGCGACAACCACGGCCCGCCCACGCCGGACGAGGTGAAGAAACTGCTCGACGAAGCCGCGCGCAGACTCCCCGGCGTGAAGGTGCGCATCGGCCGCCTCTCCGACTTCGGTGACGCGATTCTCGCCGAAAAGCCCGACCTGCCCATCGTCCGCGGCGACATGCCCGACACGTGGATTCACGGCCTGATGTCCGACCCCGCCGGGGCCAGCATCGCACGCAACGTTCGCCCGCAGATCGCGGTTGCCGAAGCATTGCACACGCAACTGGGTTTGTGGGGCGTGCAGGTTCAGGATGCGGCGCCCGCGCTGGCAGCCGCATACGAAAACAGCTTGCTCTACGGCGAACACACCTGGGGCGGCGCCCAGTACTGGATCACGCAATATGGCAAAGGAACCAAGTTCGGCTACGGCGACGTGTGGAAGGCGGAGCGCGAGAAGGGACGTTTCAAGCGGCTGGAGGAATCGTGGGCGGAGCACACGAGTTACATCGAGCAGGCGCGCAATCTCGTGTCGCTGGAGCCCGCGGATGCCCTTGCCCAGTCCGTGAAGGCCGATGGCCCGCGTGTTGTCGTCTATAATCCGTTGCCGTGGAAGCGCAGCGGCGTTGTTGAGCTGCACACGCGTGGAATGTTCGGGGCGCTGAAGGCCGTTGACAGCGACTATGTCGCACACGTCGAGGACAGAAGTCCCAAGTCGGGGTCAAGGTCGGCCAGGAACTCGCTGCGCTTCGTTGCGCGTGATGTGCCGCCGATGGGCTACATGACATACGTGCCCGTGAAGGCTGAGCCGCCTGCACCGCGCGTCACCGCGGACGCGGTTGCCGCGACTATCGAGAGCCCCGCCTTCAAAGCCGTTCTTGATCCCGCGCGTTGCGCGGTGAAGTCTCTCGTGGACAAACGCTCGGGCCGCGAACTGGTGGACGCCAACGCGCCGTATGGTTTCGGGCAGTACCTGTGCGAACGCTTCGACGTGGAAAACACGAAAGCGTTCCTCAAGGCATACGTGAAATCCAGGCCGACTGGGCGACGAACGAAATCGGCAAGCCGAACATGCCGCCGAAAGAGCAGGCGCCCTACGCGGCTGCGTCGCCAACGGACGGCACGTTGAGGATCGAGGAGGGTATCTGTTCCCTCAGTGCGGCCATGTCGGCGCCGGCGGGCGGGGGCGTGCCAATGCTGGTGACCGTGAAGTTGACGCTCTACGATCAACTGCCGTACGTGGATCTCGACGTTACGCACGGCAGGCCCGCCGACCCGTGGCCGGAGGCGGTATGGATCTGCCTGCCATTCAAGGTGACGGAGCCGGAGTTCAGGCTGGGGCGGTTGGGCGGCATCGTTGATCCGGCGAAGGACTGCGTGGAAGGCTGCAACAACGAGATGTTCTGGCTGAACAGTGGAATGGCGGTCTTGGACGCCGAGGGAAAAGGAGCGGGACTGTGCCCGCTCGACAGTCCGCTGGTGAGCCTGGGCCAGCCGGGGTGCTGGCGATATACGCCCCAGTTCACGCCGCGCAAGCCGTATGTGTTCATAAACCTGTTCAACAACCAGTGGACGACCAACTTCCGCATGTGGAACGGCAATGCCACGTGGTACTCGCGCGTGCGGATATGGGCGATTGAGAAATACGACGCCGAGGCATCGCTTATCACGCCGTGCCTTGAAGCGCGTTCGCCGCTGTTGGCCGCCTTTGCCGACGGACCGGCCGGCAAGCTGCCCGCGACGCAGAGCGGCCTGGAGCTTTCCCGGAAAGGCGTGCAGGTGACAGCCTTCGGGCCGAACCCGGATGGCGACGGCACGCTGCTGCGCTTGTGGGAACTGGCCGGTTCGTCGGGCAACTGCGATGTGCGTTTGCCGCGCGACGTGAAGACGGTACAGCCCGTGGACCTGCGCGGCCGGCCGGCGGGACAGCCCATGTCGGTCAAAGGCCGCACGTTCGCCGTGCCGCTTCGGGCGTTTGCGCCGGCGAGTTTCCTTATCGAGAAGGCGGAGAAGTGAGCGGCTTCATGCCCAGAAGCGTCTGCGGGCTCTCGAACAGCACCGCGCGGGCGATGGAGATAGCCTCGTCCACGGTGTACTGCCCCTCGTGGACCTTCCGCGCGTAGACCTGGGCCATCATCTTCCGCACGATCTGCCACTTGCCGTAGCACCACTCCACGCAGTAGGCGTCGCTGAAGAAGCCGCACTGCTTGTTCACCGGCACCATATCCAGGCGCTCCTCCATGACCTGCTTGATGGCGCCGGGGAAGAAGCTGTGCCACCAGTAGCCGGCCAGGCTGAAGTTGGGTAGCTCGCGGGCGACGGTGCACAGCGTCTGGTTGGCGTGGCGGCTGGCGAGGAAGCACTGGAAGCGCAGCTTCGGGTGGCGGCCAACGATCTCGGCCACCTGGCCGAGGGTCTTCTGCGAGATGCGGCTCATGGTCTCGCACGGCAGCGGCTCGGCGGCCAGGCTGAATTGGAACACGATCTCGTTGCCGCGCTTCTCCAGCGCGGTCAGGAAGTGCTCGCAAATGTAGGCGGCGTACATGTCGCGCTCGGCCGGGCCGGCGCTTGCGCGGCGAGCCAAGGCCTGCTCCATCTCCGCGTCTGACGGCACGCGATAGTCAATGTCGGTGGAGATTCCGGTGGCCATGCTCAGCACCTGGCCATAGGGCAGCGAGTCCACGTAGTGCTTTACGGCGGCGTGGACGTCGGCCAGCGAGCGGATGGTGCGGTCGGTGGGCGGGCGCTTGCCGCCGATAGGGCAGGGGCTCTCGGGCTTGCGGCCCCAGGTGCGCTCCAGGTCGTACACGGCGGTGTCGTACTCGCCCCACTGGGTGCGCATGAACATGCCCCATTCGATGGAGTATTGGAGGCGGTCGTCGTCGCGCCCGTCACCGCGCCGGGCATACTCAGCGCAGGTGCGCTTGATGTTAATGCGGTCGAGGACCTCGCGGTGCCAGGCTGCGTCCGCAGCGCGCTCGCGGATCAAGTCGTCGAGTTGCCGCCAGTTGGAAGCGGTGATCGGCTGGCGCCAGCCGTAGAGATCGGCGAGGATGGTGCGAGCACCCCACCAGCCGCTGGTGTTGCGGATGTGCTCCAGGTAGGGGACGGCCTCCTCAAGCCGCTGGTGGCACTCGGCGCGGTCGGGCCAGCCGGGGAACTCGGTCAAGCGCTTGCCGGTGGGGCAGCCGGCGGCGTAGAGGTCGCTGACCAGCATGTGGTAGAGGATGATGTCGTGGAGGCCGCGGGCGCCGAGCTTCCCGCCCGCAAAATGCGTGTGCACGTCGAGGAGGGGAAGCGTGCCGAAGGCCTCAAAGAGCTGCTGTTCGAGATGCTGGAGATCCATGGTTCAGTCCTCTCGTGGCGCGTGCTGGATGGCGCGCAGGAAGGTCTCGAGGGCGGCGCGGTCAGGCGTGCCGCTCTGGCCGCCAGGACGAGTGGCCTTGAGCGCGGCGGCGGCGCCGGCACGGCGCACACGCTCCGGAAGCGGCAGGCCCTCGGCTAGAGCGGCGGCGTAGGCGCCATGGAAGGTGAATTGTTTTGTCGAGTGATGGTTGCTGAGAAAGATGCAACTGTGTAGGTCACTTTCAACAAAAGAAACC
>JAPLOD010000612.1 GCA_026692735.1 Planctomycetota bacterium
GTCGGCGACGTTCGGCAGCCAGTATCCAAAGGGCGCCGAGTACCTCGCGCGCGCCGAGGAGATGGAGAAGATGGCGGCCGACATCGCGGGCAAGGGCGAGAAGAGCGCCGATCCGCAGGTGCTGGCGCAGCTCTCGCAGCAGGCGCGCGCGCTCTTTCAGGATGCGCTGCTGGCCAACCCGCTGCTGGACTTCGACAAGCTGCTGCTGGTCAAGCGCGGCGTGTCGAGCCTGGGGCTGCCGCAGAACTGGCAGAGCAATTCCAGCCTGCACAAGACCGGCTACGACAATGAGGTCGCCGTCATGTCGCCGGTCACCCCCGGCGGGCAGATGAAGACGCTCTACAAGCCCGACGGCGGTAAGTTCGTCGGGGACGTTGATCTGCATTTTGACGGCGACCGCATGCTCTTTTCGTCCATCGGCGCCAACGGCCGGTGGCAGGTCTTCGAGATCGGCGCGGATGGCAAGGGGCTGCGGCAGGTCACGCCCGGCGACCAGCCTGACGTGGACTATTACGACGCCTGCTACCTGCCCAACGGCAAGATCGTCTTCAACTCGACGGCGTGTTTCGTCGGCGTGCCCTGCGTGTACGGCAGCGACCACGTCACGAACCTGTATCTCATGGACGCCGACGGCAAGAACATCCGGCAGCTCACCGTTGACCAGGAACACGGCTGGTGCCCGACGGTGCTCAACAACGGCCGCGTGCTGTACCTGCGCTGGGAGTACACCGACACGCCGCATTCGCAGACGCGCCTGCTCTTCCACATGAACCCCGACGGCACCGAACAGGCGGAGTATTACGGCAGCAACTCGTACTGGCCCAACGGGGTCTTCTACGCGCGGCCCGTGCCGGACCATCCGACGAAAGTGGCGGGCATTGTCACCGGGCATCACGGCGTGCCGCGCATGGGCGAACTGGTGATCCTCGACCCCGCCAGGTCCCGCTTTGAAGCCGACGGCGCCGTGCAGCGGATTCCCGGCTACGGCAAGAAAGTGGAGCCGAAGATCGCGGACGCGCTGGTGGACGGAAGCTGGCCCAAGTTCCTGCATCCCTACCCGCTCAGCGAGAAATACCTCCTGGTCGCCGCACAGCCGACCCCGAGTTCGCTGTGGGGCATTTACCTGGTGGATGTCTTCGACAACATGGTGCTGCTGGCCGAACTGCCGGGCTACGCGCTGCTGGAGCCAATCCCACTGCGCAAGACGAAGACGCCGCCGCTGGTGCCGGAGAAGGCTGAGCCGCAGCGCAAGGACGCGACGGTCTACATCTCCGACGTCTACCAGGGCGAAGGTATGAGGGGCGTTCCGCGCGGCACGGTCAAGAGCCTGCGGATCTTCACCTACCATTACGCCTACCAGGGCATGGGCGGCCTGCTGGGCGTCATCGGCATGGACGGCCCGTGGGACATCAAGCGCGTGATGGGCACGGTGCCAGTCGCCGAGGACGGCTCGGCCAAGTTCCGTGTGCCTGCCAACACGCCGATGTCCATGCAGCCGCTCGACGCCGAAGGCAAAGCGCTGCAGATCATGCGCAGTTGGACGACGGCCATGCCGGGCGAGAACCTCTCCTGCATCGGCTGCCACGAGCGGCAGAACTCCACGCCCACCAACACCAAGGCCCTGGCGTTCGCGCGCGAAGCGTCCGAGATCAAGCCCTGGTACGGGCCAACGCGCGGGTTCAGCTATCTACGCGAAGTGCAGCCCGTCATTGATAAGTACTGCGTGGGCTGCCATGACGGCAAGACGCCTTACGACGGCAAGACCCCCTTTGACCTGCGCGGCACGGAGAAGATCAAGGATTTCCGCATGGTCACGCCGGGCAATGGCGGCGGGAACGCGGGCAAGTTCACGGTAGGCTATGCGGAGCTGCACCGCTTCGTGCGGCGGCCGGGCATCGAAAGCGACTACCACGTGCTGACGCCGTGCGAGTTCCACGCGGACACCACGCAACTGGTGCAGATGCTGAACAAGGGCCACTACAACGTGAAGCTCGATCCTGAGTCCTGGGACCGGCTCGTCACCTGGATTGACCTCAACGCGCCGTATCACGGCACGTGGCACGAAGAGCTGGCCAACCCCGGCAACCAGCGCAAGCGGCGCATGGAGCTGCGCAAGCTCTACGCGGGGATGGAGGAAGACCCCGAGGAAGTCATCGCCAGCAACAAGCCGCCGGAGAAGCCCGTCACGCCGGAGCCATTGCCCAAGACCGCGGCGGCGCTTCCCGAATTCCCCGGCTGGCCCTTTGACGCCGCCGAGGCAACCAGGCGCCAGACGGCCGCAGGCCACGGGCGAGACGCCCGTGGTACCACGAACGTCCCGTTCGTGGGAGCGTACAAGCAGACGTTCGATCTCGGCGATGGCATCAAGATGGAACTGGTGCTGGTGCCGGCCGGCGAGTTCGTCATGGGCGATCCGAACGGCGAAGTGGACGAACGGCCGCTGACTCGCGTGCGCATTGACAAGCCGTTCTGGATGGGCGTCTGCGAGGTCACCAACCAGCAGTACCTGCAGTTCGACCCCACGCACGACAGCCACGTCATCAGCAAACAGGCGTATCAGTTCGGCGTCCACGGATTCCCGGCCAACGAGCCGCAGCAGCCGGTGGTGCGCGTATCGTGGGAACGCGCGATGGCGTTCTGCAAGTGGCTCTCGGGCAAGACCGGCAAGCAGGTATCGCTGCCCACGGAAGCGCAGTGGGAATACGCCTGCCGCGCCGGCACCTCCACGCCGCTCTTCTACGGAGACCTGAACGCGGACTTCTCCAAGTTCGCCAACGTGGCCGACGCGAAGCTGATTCAGTTCGCCAGCAATCCGTACACGGTCTTCGAGCCGCTCGGCAACCCGAGCAAGTACGAGGACTACATCCCCAAGGACACGCGCTTCAACGACGGCGGCCTGGTGACCGTGAAGGTCGGCAGCTACAAGCCCAATGCGTGGGGCCTGTGCGACATGCACGGCAACGCCGCCGAATGGACCCGCACCACGTACAAGGCCTATCCCTACGACGCCGCGAACGCGGAAAATCCGAAATCCGAAATCCGAAATCCGAAATTCGTTGTCCGCGGCGGCTCGTGGCGCGACAGGCCGGCCTTCTGCCGCTCCGCGTTCCGCCTCGCCTACCCCGCGTGGCAGCGGGTGTACAACGTGGGGTTCCGCGTGGTGGCCGAAGAGAAGTAGAGCGGGCAGTTGTCCGTTGTCAGTTGTCCGTTGTCAGTTGACGGCAGCCAATAGCCAACAGCCGGGTGCCACGGCATCATTGCCGTGGCCGTTCCGTCGGGGTGCCACGGCATCCTTGCAGATCGCGCTTTTGCGCGAATCAACGCTGCTGATCGCAATAGATCACAATTTAGCGCAACCGTATGTCCAAAAATCGAATCTCAAACGGCTATAGTGCATGAGGCCCACAGAAACATAGAGAAAACCGTGCTGTGGACCACAGAACCAACCCCCCGCCGGGTGCCACGGCATCCTTGCCGTGGCTCTTGCCCGGGTGCACGCCAAGAATGGCGTGGCACCCAATGACGGGCGACACGGCTGTCGGAGGTGTCTTCTCCTGCCACCCGGGCCTCGCGGCCCCTTCGCGCCGTGCTCTTACGCGGGAATCACGATCAGAAGTTCTTGCCTTTTACTTTTCCCTTTTTGGCCTTGTAGAACAGGGTCTCGCTGGCGTCGCTCAGCACAACTTCCGTGACCTGGCCGGTCGCGGCATCCGTGCGGCTGGCTGTGACCTTGATCTGCACAGTGACCTGATGATCGCCGTCGGTCGGGTCAACAGGAAGCAATTGCTCCAGGTTAAGCCCGGTAGCCTTGATCTGCAGTCCCTTGCCGTTGCCGGTGATCTTCGCGGTGAATGGCGTGGTCACCTTTCCTTTTTCATCAGCGGTGCCGGAAAAGCCCGCGCTGCCGATGAACAGTGTCACCGTCTGGCCGGCGAGGTTGTCGTTAATGGACTTCGACCCGACTTCAGGCAGTTGGCCCGATGTCGCCGAGATATCCCGCTTGATGAAGATGCGGCTGCTCGCCGCATCACCGATGGTGAGCTTGAAGTCAATCTTGGTTGTGCCCTGTCCCGCCGCCATGGCAGGGACACTGAGAAGACCGATAGCAAAACCAACCAGTGCCAGCAGGCACACTCGTCTTGTCCGCATGTTGCTCCCTCCTCTGGGGCCAAGGTTGTGAAGCCAGTCCATAACCCAAGTTAGTGAGCGAAGCCTTCGCTGTTACTTCCACGAAACCCCGATAATCCTCGGAGCAGAGCGCTCCGGCTACCGCAGGAGGCCGCGCAGATGCTTGAGGCTGCGCTCAGCCTGCTCGATGGTGCCGCATTCGACGCTGAAGACGATGTCGCGCGGCGCCTGCCGGCAGATCTCGATCACCTTCTTCCACTCGATGACGCCGTCGCCGCACGCGCAGCCGACCGGGGTGCCGGTGACCTTGCCGCGCTCCTTCTCGCTCTGCTGGGTGGAGATGTCCTTGGCGTGGAGATGCACCAGGCGCGGGAGGACGCGCTCAAGCCACTTGAGCGGGTCCTGGCCGGCGAGGTAGCTGTTGCCGGTGTCGAAGTTGATGCCGATGGCCTTCGAGTCCACCAGCTTGCAGATGCGGTCCAGGCCGGCGGGGGTCTTGCTGTACTGCTGGTGGGGTTCGATGCCGATGAGGATGCCGCGCGGCTCGGCCAACGCGGCGGCTTCATGCAGCGTGTACCTCATGAGGACGAAGTCCTCTTCCTCGGTCGTCCAGGCGGGCTTGGGGCCTTCGTCGGAATTGATGACGGGGGCGCCGCATTCGGCGGCGAAGCGCACGGCCTGCTTGAGGTATTCCGTGCCGATCTCGGGCTTGATCAGCGGCGTGTGGGACGACAGCCCGGAGAGCTTGATGCCCGCCTTCTCACAGGCGCGCTTGATGCGGAAGGGGTCATCCAACATGGAGACGCTGTGGAAGTAGCCGGCTTCGCTGAGCAGTTCGCGTCCCCAGTGGACCATGGGCTCGACATATTCGTAGCCGAGTTCGGCGGCCTTGGCCACGCCCCACTCGAAGGACTTGTCGTCGTGCCGGACGAATTCCATGTTGACGCCAATGGAGACCTTAGCCATGCGCGTTCCTTTCGGTTCCGGGGTTTTGTCTTCGGCGGGGACGTCCCGCGGGAGAAGCATGCCTCCCGCCGCGGCGCCGGCGACTTTCAGCAGGCCGCGTCTCGTCATCCTGTCGGCCGCGGAGCCCACCACGTTCCACCTTTCATTCTTCACGTTTCGTTTTTGACATTACACCGGAGAGCGCTTCGGTTCAAGCCGGTATTTCGCGACGGTGTTCGGCAGATACCACGCCTGTTCGCCGCGGGCGTTCAGGCGCGGCACAGCGGCTACTTCTTGCCCTTGCCCCACGAGAACCAGCCGCCCTTCTTCTCATCCTTCCTGGGGTGAGG
>JAPLOD010000613.1 GCA_026692735.1 Planctomycetota bacterium
GAAGGGCCTCGGTCTGTCCGTCAGTTGTGGCGGGACGAACGGGCCGCAGCGTCTCGCCGGGATCCTGGCTCGGCGGCTTCGGCAATGGCATAGTCGGGTCGTCCGTCATGCCTGCGGCCTCAACATGGAATGAGTATGGGACGAACTATACTCTGCACGCCACCGCCGTGAAATCGCAGAAAGGGCCGCGGAGCCATGCTCTGCGCCGAAAGTGTGAGGGCCCACAATCTCAAGACTGCCGCCGCGGTCAGGTGCAGCGCCGGCTTCGGCGGTCACTTCTCCAGGCGCCATCCCGATCTGTCGGCAGCCAGCGCGGTGTGCCCCTTGTAGCGCTCGTACGCCTTGTGCATTTCCTCGATGCTGTCAAAGTAACCCACGATGTGGGCCGCACTGAAGGATTCGCCCGCCTTCACCGGCTTGCCGTGGATCTCCTCGATCATGACGATGATGTCCCCGGGGCGCTGGCTGCACCACGCCTCATAGACCACGGACGGTTCGAGCGTCAGCCCCGCTAGCCACGGACCGTCTTTGCCCGTCTTCTTGTCCCGCAAATGGTATGCGCGGATGAAATGCTCTGGTGTCTTGTGCGTATCGCGGCGGTAGCCGAATTTCAAGTCGGGCGGGAACGGGGTGAAGAACTCGCTGGACGGAATGCGCACTCCTTTGGGGCCGCTCAGGTAGCTGAGGTAGATTTCGCTGAACGTATCGCCCTGCTCGTGGCGAACGCAGCCCGGCGTGTCGTTGCGGAGGAACATCTCCTGTGAGTCGTTGACGCTGTCAATCTTGTCCATCAGCACGAAGAACCGCTCGCCTTGGGGAAACACGATCCGTTGCGTCCATCGCGATCCGGCCTTTCGGCCGGGTGCGGCGTACTCGTACTGGTAGGTCGTCGTGACCGCAATGAAGTCTTTGCCGTGGATGACCTTGGGCTGCACAGGCTTTATCCGGTGGCAGAGCTGCGGTCCCTCGACGACGCGCTTGCGATGGCTGCTGCCGTGGGCCATCAGGGCGTAGGTTCGCCGGGCTGGATCGGTTTCGTTCGTATGCCAGGTGTAGCGCCCGACGCCGTGCCCGTCCGGGGCGAAAACCTGGTCGCCGTGTGCCTCGTCGCTGCCCGCCTCCATCAGCCAGTCCACGACCATCAGGCCGTCACCGACCTCGCGGAAGCCAGTAATCTTGTCGAGGAACGACCCCTTCTCGATGCCGGTCATCCAGTGCTTGGGGTCCTTCTTTGGGATGACGGCTTCGAGTCTGTCGGTCTCGATCTTGATGGTGCGGTCGTCCTCGGCCACGCGCGCCTCCTCGGCGTCTTGCGGCGCCTCGGCCAGAACCGATCCGGCGATTGCCAGCGCGACGAGCAACCCCAATGAGAACTGCAGGAAGAAGGCCATGGACAGTCTCCTGAGTCAGCCTCGACAGACATTGATGTTCTGGCGCGACCCGAACGTCCAGCCCGATTTCGTGCATTGTAGTTATCGCTGTTCTCCATGCAAAGCCTTCCTGCCATGACGGCTGCTGAGCTTCAGCGTGCAGAGCAAGAACCTGAAGGCGGGGCTGGCGTCCGAAGCTCCCCCGCTCAAGGTGGCGTGCGGCAACGTCTAGGAGGTCCGCCGCCGCCGCCTCGCCAAGTCGGTAGACCTTCACATTGTCCCACCACGTATCGGCCTTGTAGCCGCAGATAGCCACAATTGAGCGGTGTTCTCCGGTGAGCGGCTCGTTGTCGTTAGCCTCAAGGACCACCTTGTCATTCACCGTATATGTAAGTCTTCTCCCCACCTTCTCTGCACAGGCGCGATAGTGCTGTCCCCTGACGATTGGCGCAGCCGCATCTTTCCGAAGTACCGTGTTCACTCGCGTGACCCGCATTATCTTCACGGGTGGTCTATCGCCAACTCCTGGGCATGCTCGAGAAAGGCCTTGAGCAGCCGGATGGTCGCTTCGATGTCGTCATCGTGACAGATCTGGACTGTTGAGTGCATGTAGCGCACGGGCGCGCCCACCGTCGTAACCAGCGCGCCGCAGCGGCTCTTCTGCAGCGCCGAGGCGTCCGTCCCGCCGCCAATATTCTTCTGCCACGGGATGCCCTCCCGTCTGCAGAGATCGCCGAGGAAATGGACCAGGCGCCGGTCGCCGATGGTCAGCCCGTCTATCAGGTAGATGCCCGTGCCCTGGCCTAGCACACAGAGCCGCTCTTTCTCGTCCCCATACGGCCCCTGGCACAGACTGCCGTCGATGGCCAGCGCGAGGTCCGGTTCGATCGCAAAAGCCGCCGGCCCCATCCCCCGAACCCCGACCTCCTCCTGAACGGTCCCAACGGCGTACGCGTCCACGGCCAGCGACCCGACGCGCCGCATGGCGTCGAGGACGCAATACGCGCCGATCCGGTTGTCGAAGTTCCGGCCTATGTAGGTCTTTTCGTTAAGCCGCTCGACCGGAGAGTCCAGCGTCACCGTGTCACCCACCTCGACGAGGTCCGTCAACGCTTGCCGGGGCAGGCCCGTGTCAATGCGCAGGTCGGTCAACGCGGCCACCTTGTCATTGATGTCCTTCATATTGGGAACGATGGCCCCGCGGACCGGTTTCCGGCCGTGGATCACCACCCGTTGGGAGACCAGAACCTGGGTATGCAGCCCGCCGATCGGATGAAACCCGATGAAGCCGCGCTCATCTATGTGTTTCACCATCAGCCCGATCTCGTCAACGTGTGCGGCCAGCACCACACGCCTCGGCCGCGAGCCCTTCCGTCCGCGCCGCGTCGCCTTCTTCAGGCCAATCACGTTGCCCATCCGATCGCGGCGCACCTCGTTGCAGCAGGCGCCTAGCACCTCCGCCACGATCTCCTGCGCGGCGTCCTCGTGCCCGGGAACGCCGGGCGCATTGCAGATGCGTTCGAACAGCTTCCAGTCCATTCGTTCTCTCCGTGTTGCCGTTCCCAAGTCCCGGCCCGCGCCGCAACCAGATTGGTCTGCGAACACCATAGGCTCGGACGCCCGGACGATTATCTGTTCACATCCGCCTTGGGCAACAACCGGGAGATGCTGCGCAACTGCGGCTGGTCTTTCGCCTCTTCAATGGCTTTGATCGCCTCTTCGACGGCAGCAATCCTCTTCTTGTTGCAGTTGTCCGGGAAATCACGCTTGCTCTTCCATACGGCCACCAGGTCTTGCAGGGCGGGCACCACGTCGCGGGCGGCAGCGCCATAGGTCTTCAGTTCCGCCATCAGGATCGGGGTCCGATTCTCACTGCCCCAATCGGTCTGGTTCCGGGCATAGTCGGCGATGGCCTGCATGCCATCCTGGATGTGGTTCTTGGCCAGCAACTTGATCCCCGCCAGACGTATCTCGTTGGCGAACATCTCGCCGCTTGGCGCGTCAACCTTGACCGCCTGCATGATCTCTGGCCAGAGGGGATCGAGTTCCTGCAGGTTCAACCTGTTCAACGCCGAGCGCACCGTCATGCGGCACAAACCGTCATCAATCGCCAGCATCCGTTTGATGACCGGATAGAGCGCGGCCCGGTCCACTCCCTCCAGTGAGTCCGCCAGCAGGCCGTTGCGCCGCGGCGTATTGTCCACGTACTCGGTCTTGAAGAGGGCGAACGCGAGATAGCGGCACAGCGTATTGCGCGGATCGTTCTTGTCTTCCGTCATGGCCAGCTTCAGCAGCACCGGGACCGCCCTGCGCGCCGGCGGCCCGATGCAGCTCAGGGCAAAAGACGCCCGGATTTTCAGCCACATGTCATCCGCGGAGAGCTGCTGGATCAGTTCATCCGTGGCCGGCGCCGCGCGTGCTTCCAGGTATTCGAGGGCCTGGCACGCTCCGTAGCGCGCATTCATGTCGTTGCCCTTCAGCATCCCAAGCAGTTGGGGAACGACATCGTCCGGCTTCTTGGACAGGGCCATAGCGGAACGGTAGCGCACGGTTGGGGACCAACTGGCCAGGCCTTTGAGCAACGCCTCGACGCTCTTGGCATTGTCGCAGTCGTGGTCATGCCCGTAGCTGTAGCTCCTGCCGCACTCCAGGACTTCCTGCAATTCCGCGCCGGTCAGCCGATTCTCCTTGCTGACGCCCTTGCCCGTGATGGTGAGCTTCTGCAGTGGCAGGGCATAGTGCAGGACAAAGAGCCCCGTCATGTCCCAGTCATAGTTGTCGCGGCTGATGGTGAAGAACGAGCCGTCCCAGCGGCGCGCCAAATCGTAGTACCAGCGCAACTCCTTCAGGTAGGCCGCCGCGGCCTCGGGACCCGCGCGGTTAACGCCCAGCGCGCCCCACAGGAAGCTAAAGTAGTTGCCGGTATGGCCGTTCTCCTTTTCCCCGTAGGCGGCGGTGGCCATGCGCGAGAAGAACTGCGCCCCGGCCTTGTCGCCGAGGATGTCGAAGGTCATGGCCGCGGAGCCACTCTTGCCGTTGTCGTCGTGAAGGATGAAGTAGGGCGGATGATCGCCATAGGGAATCGGCCCTTTGTTGACATAGAAGCTGAAGAACCGTTGCGACGTGGCCACGCCCTTCTTCAAGTCCGGATCGTCAATGCCGCACTTCTGCGCCAGCGCCATGGACATCCAGCAGATCAGCCCGGCTTGGTTGATGGCGCCGTAGCCGCCCAGCGTGCCGTGGTTCTTCTCCACGACGAACCCGTGGCCATAGGTGCCGACCGAACTCTGCCCGCGGGCCATATTCACGGCATACTCCCGGATGGCCGGCAGGACTGTGGCGTCGTTCGTGGCCAGGTAGTATTCCGTCAGAAACAGGTTGGCATAGCCCCACGTCCAGGCATGCATGCCCTCTTCCAGTTTCAGCTTCAGGTCCGGCGGCCCGAGCTTGCGGGCATACGTTTTGACCACGTCGAGATACTCCGGATTGCCGCTGGCCAGCAGCGCCAGAGCATTGATGTTGCCTGGGATGTCGGTGCTCAAGCCCCGTTTCACGATGGCGCGGCACCCCTCCTCCACGATCTTCTTCGCTTTCTCGCAGTTGATAGGGGAGGTCTCGCTGTAAGTGCCCATCACCCTGAGCTGAATCGTGACCTCGTCCTGTTTCCCATAGTGCGGCCGTTTGTCGCCAAGCTGAGCGGCGGCCTCCTCCTCCTTCTCCCTGCCTTTCTCTCTTCGCCAGCGAAGCAGTTTGAGGACGCCCTTGTTCTCGGCCTTTTCCGCTTCCGTGATCGCCTCGGCAAAGGCCCGGCGGGCGTCGCTGTCGAACGGCTTGCCGTTGACGCCCAGGATCACGTCGCCCGCGGCCAGCACGCCGTCAGCCGGCGAGCCCTTATCCACCTGGCCCACCAGAATCTGCCGCGACTCGGCGGTGCTGAAGCCCTTGCAGTAGACCCAGCCCTTCGCTCCTGTCGGTCCAAGGTTCCAGTCGGGGGTGCCGTCCTTCTTCTCGCCTTGTGTCAAGTCCGGTGGCTTCGGCTGCCCGGCAACAACCTGGCTGCCAAGCATCAGTGCCAGACCGATCGAGCCAAGACAAAAGCGTACGAATCTGTTTCCCATGTGCATTTCCCTTACATGTGGACCGGAAGCTGGCGTGTTGGCCTCCTGCGGTGCGTCAGCGAACGGTCACTTCGTACCCACAGCCGTCAGCAGCTTCTTCATGCCTTCGCCCAGCGCATTCCCGACCAGAAAGTACGTCTCCGCGTTGCCGAACTCGTGGTGTCCGTGGCCGGGATTCGGAGACTCTTCAGGCTTGCGGACAAAGTCGTGTGTCTCGACGAAAAAAACCGTGCCCTGAAACTCCGGCCGCGCCGCCGCCGCGGCCTGTGCTTTGCGCAGGGTCGCCCACTCGCCAGGAGCCTGCACCCACGGTCCGGTCAGTTCGCCGATGACAACCGGCAGGCTCGGCGCGTTCAAGTCCTTGCGCACGTCTTTGATCAGGTTCACGAGGTTCGCTTCGTATTCCGGCACCGCGGTCTTCGGTTCGCACCCGTCATTCCAGCCATGATACCAGACGAAGCCTGCCAATTCATACCCGCCGCCATCGTAGCCTGGAAAATCAGTCTTTAAGTTCGCCAGCGCCTCCCGTACGTCCGCCAGCATCTTGCTGTAGTACGGCCCGATGTGGCCGCCAGAACTCGGCGGGCGGAAGTCTTTGTACAGACTCTTGCCGCCCCAGGCGGTTTTGATGAGCAAGACCTGGTTCTTGAGATGGTCGCCGATGACGTGGCCGAACTGCAGTTCCGGTCCAAAGTGGTGCTTGTCCCCATAAACCGAAAAACCGAACGCAAGTGGCCCGGCGAGCAGCGGCCCGCCTTCGCGCCGATAGCGCACCCACACGTCGTCGCGAACCACCCACTGGCCCTTGTCGTCTTTGAGATGCTTTAGCAGCGGCGCTTTTTGCGCATCCTTCATCAGTAATGCCAACGTGCCTTTTCCATCGTTGTAGTCCTTGCCGTCCAGGTCCACAACAGCTTGGCCTTCCATGTTCGACTGGCCGGCCAGAACGAAGACCTTGACCGGGCTCTTGCCCGCCTGCCCAGCGGGAGCTGTCCGGGAAAGCACCAGTATAACGAGCACGCAAGGAACAACGGCCTTGAGAATGTGGCTGTTCACCGAGTATTCTCCGCGTCGTCTGTGCGCTCAGTAGCTGCTGCGTCTCCGTAGTGCTTATTCGAAGCGCCGCTCTGTGCGCACTGTGCAACCATGTGTACACCGGTCGGCCGATCATCACGAGATACCATCTACGACAATATCCTGCCAATCCGCGACACATGCCCGAGGGGTAAGAAGGCACAGAGGAGCAGGCAGGCGTCTGGCAACCAGGCGGCGTGCTTCACGCGTAGATCTCCGCAGGGCCGACCATCTCAGGGTAGTGCTTGTGCAGGACACGTCGCGTCCAGTAGCAGAGCTCACATTTCTGCCGCGCATGCGTTGGGATGGCGAAACCGTGCTTGGCGCGGGCGAGCTCCGCCAGCGCCATCGGCCCTTCCTCGGCCAGCATCTGCACGATGAAATTCACACGCGGAAGTTGCTTCATCACGTCGGCAAGGGGTGTACGGTCCGCCTTGCCGAAGATCAGGCCGCAGTTGGTCTGGATATTGTCGTACGGGTCAATGTGGACTTCCCAGATGCTGTCCGCGTTCAGCTCCTTGGCGCAGACGACGGGCCGCCTAGTGCCATCCGCCGTGGTCTCGTAGACGACTTCCTTCAGCGGCTTCGGCTCCACCAGCGGCGCGAGCTTCTGCGCGGCCGTGCCCGTGAACGTCGGGGGCCGGGCGCAGACGTACTCCGCCAGCCGCTGCTCATCGTTGACGATGCGCGGAAACTCCCGAACCTCGTCGTCGGACGCGCTTGGCTCCCAGACGTTCTCCGGGCCGAAAACCTCGCGGCCGATGCGCCGTGCGCGCAGGAAGTTCTCGGGCGGGACGAACTCCTGGTGGTATGGGTCACAGCTCAGGAGGATGCCCATCAAGCCGTGGTCCTTCAGGAAGGTGAAACGTTCGCAGACGAGGGCGTCATCGCCCGCGAACGAGCAGTTGGTTTCAACAAAATGGGGCATAACGCCGCATTGTTCGGCGGAGACTAACACCTCTTTCAGCGTGTTCCAGTAGAGCATCGCTTCGCCGCCGGCAATGTGTACCACGCGGCCGAGGTCGAAGAGTTGGCCGAGGTAGCGCACGCAGCGCTCGGCGTCCATCACCACATCGGGGCGCGATGCCGCACACCCAAACAGGCAGTGACGGCAAGCGATGGAGCAGCGGTACGTGAAGAGGATTGCTGCGACTTTGCGCTCGATTCCCGCCTTGGTAACGCCCACGCGTCGAATCAGCTCATCCACTTCCTGCCGGCTCACTGCAGCATCTCCTTGAAGAGCGCCTGCAGCGTCTCGCCGGGGTCTTCGCTCGGCGGCTTCGGCAGTGGCATAGTCGGGTCGTCCGTCATGCCTGCGGCCTCGATAGGGAGTGGTTACGGGCGAGACTATACCGGCTGCCAGCGAAGGCGGCAAACGGCGGAATGGAGGCCCTCCCTGTGGCGATCAGGTCGTCATGAAACGCGGCGGGTCGGATGACGTGGGCAGCCCATTGCCGACCGGCTATACTGGCGCCATGTCCGAGAAGAAGCCCAAGGCGGCAGGCAATCGCGAGCGCGTGTCTTGCTTACGCTGCAACCGGGTATTTCGGTCGCCGGACAAGCGGCACAGACGCCTGTGCCCGAACTGCAGGAAAAGGAGGAGCTGACTGCCCGGTTCACCCGGCTTCCGTCCAGTTGTCCGGGGTTCTCGCACAGCGGCTCGGAGATCGGCTGCCTGTTACCGCGCCGAATCTGGCGGTTTCAGCCGTCTTTCGCGGCGATCTTCCTCCAGGCGCCCAATCATACCCCCGGCACCAAGATCGTCGCTCCCAGGCCGTGAAGTCCCCTCTTTGTCGGGGTCATGGGCGGCTTTTCGAGAGGCCTGGAGCTCTGGGAAGGCGCACCAGCCCGGGCGGTTGCGCAGTCTGCCGTCTGAGAGTGCTGGTCGTTCCTCACCCACGCATTGCGTGGGCCATCACCGGCCTTCCTCTTCCCAGGCCCCATAGGCGGCGTTCCAGATCACAGTCAACTGGCGCCGGTGGTCAGCCAGGAAGCGTTGAATGTGCTTGGCGTGATGAATCGAGCAGTTGTCCAGGAATAGAACGATGTGGCGTCCGGCGCAAGCGCGCAGCAGCAGTTCCAGGTGCGTCCGAAAGGCCACACTGTTCTTTGCCGCTGCGGTGTGCGCGAGCAGGCGCCCAGTCAGAGCGTTGAAGGAGCCGAACCCGGGCAAGCGTTGATTCTGTCCTGCGGCGGGAATGGCGCCTACCATGGCGAGGGGTCAATGGCCTTGGCGACCCAGTCGGTGTAGGCTTTTTTCAGATCGGCGGCCTGTTGCGCGGCGCGGGTCTTGGGGAACTTGGCGACGACTTCGTCCAGGGCCTGCCGAATGGCCACTACCTTTTCCTTGGGGCGGACCGGCCAGTCGGGGTCCATGAGACCCCACTGGATGGACGCGGCCAGACCACGCGTGGCGTGCAGCATCTCCGCGGCCCGACACTCCTCCTGAAATCCCTTATCGGTCTTGATCCGCTCGGCGACACGATCGAAGGGCGCGGCCAGCTCCTTGTCGCCGGCCAGTTGCGCCTGGATGCGCCTGAGCACTCGATTGGCGACGAACGGGTTGGCCGCGTAGGTTTTCTCGATGATGGCGAGCTGATGCGCGAGGTATTCCTTGAAGCCTTCGAGCAACACGGCGGCTTCCGCGCGCGCGGCGCCCTTGCCGTCCTTGGCCTTGCTGCGCAGGACCTGCAGGACGGGCGTGAGCGGCGCGGCGGTGAGGGCGCCTTCGACCAGCTTGCGCATGTCGTCGGCACATTCGGTGTAGGCGGCGGCCTTCACCACCGAGCCCGAACCGGATTCGACGGTCTTGCGGACGGAATCGGGCGTGAAACGGGTCCCGCCCCAGACGTGGACGGAATTGCCGCTCATATCGCGGCCGTCGTGGCAGATGTCGCCGAGCAGGTTGCCCTCGGCGTCGAAGAGCGTGAACCGCGGGCCCGCGCCAACGCCATAGCCCGGCGCGCCGAAGTTCTCGGTGTTGTAGAAGCTCACGAAGGGGCTGCCCCTCAGATCGAACCACCATTTGGTGTCGGTAGTTTTGCCGGGAAGAAGCCAGATGGTGACGACGCCGCCGGGCGGCGCGGCGTTGATGTACTGGCTGCCCATGCGCAGGTTGAAGTCGTTCCATCTGGCATCGCTCGGCCCGGAGAAGATGATCAGGACCGTGCGGCCCGCGAGGTCTTCCGCGGCGATCTTGGGGCCGCCGGCCTGGGTCTTGAGGTACACGCCGAGGAGGTCGCGTTCGAGGAGCAGGTCGCGCTCTTCCTCTTTCTTCTTTTTCTGCTCAGCACCGAACAGCGACGAACCCAGGAAGAGAGGCACGAGGAAGAACACGAGCGCAGTGCGAGTGAGCGTCATGATGGTTTCCGGTCTCGTCCCTGCCCATGGGCTGGAAGCCCATGCTACAGCGCGGCGGTCATGGAGCAGCGAACGCCTCACGCACGGCGGCGGCCTCATCCCCTGCCTTCTGCAGGTGGCCGTCCGCCTTGTCCTTGTCATCGAAATACAGCAGGTAGAACGCGGCCAGGGCGTGGTCGGCCGGAGTGGCCTGCGTGGCCGCTAGGTCGAGGGCGAGCGTCCGCAGGTCGGGGGGCTGCAGTTGCGCCCACTTCATCTCCATCTGCCCGCCCTTCTCGAGCAGTGCCTGGAAGCCGCCCTGGTCGTCCATCGAGACGATGGTCAGCCGCATGCTCAACGCCTTGAAATCGCAGCGCGGCCGGCCGCCCGCTTTCACCACGGACTGCACGCGGTCCTTCAGCTTGCCTTCCCAGACTTTCAGCAGCTCGGGGTTGCGGAGCTTCCCCGTTTGCTGGGCGGCCGGAGTTGCCGTCTTGCTCACCGCCGCAGGCTGCGCGGCGGGCGCGGCCGTCTTCTCCGCGGGCGCCGGCTGAGCGGCGGGCGCGGCGGAAGCCGTGGACTTGCCGCCTCCGCCGTAGGCGAGTTTCATTTTGAGAGGCTGCATGGCCTTGCGCAGGGCGTCGGCGCGCGTCTTGGCGTCGTCCGCGACGGGGACGCCGGCGTACTGTTTGGCGAGCTCGTCGTAGGCCTTGATGACGCCCTCGTGAGCGGCGATGGCGCCGCGGATATCCTGAGCTTCCTCCAGGGCCTTGGCCTGCTGGATATCCTGAGCGTCCTTGCCCTGGATTTCCTTGAGGAGCTTCCGCAGGGGTTCCTCGATCTTCTTCATTTGCTCGCGCGCCTGCGGCACGAGTTCCTCGGCATCGCCCAGCGGCAGCACCTCGGCGAAGTACTTGTACGCCTTGCCCAGCTCGCCTTTCGCCTGAGCGTCGGTGGCCATGCGGAACGCATCCTTGTTGCTCATGGACCCGCGCTTCTTGACGGCGCCGGGAGTGAACGTGCCGGGCCGTTCCAACAGAAGCATGCAGGCCAGCACGGCAGTCGAGACGTAGTCGCTCCCTTCCTTCAGCTTGGCGTACGCGACGGTCGGTTCCTCGCTGTTATCGTTGGGGAACGTGCCGATGGTGCCGTCCGGGCGCATGTTGGGGATGATGAGCCCGTGCAGGTAGTATTGCGCGAACGGGCCGTACGCTTCCGGCCCCGTGCGATGCAGCGCGGCCGCCACGCCGAAATGTTGGAGGAAGCCACAGGCGTGAGCTTTGCGGACGTCGCGATAGTGCTCCTTGAGGAACCCGCCGATTCCCGCCACCCGAGGATCGTCGCTCTGTCCCGAACTGGTCAGCCCGATGAGAATGTAGCCGGAGGCGCCGAGCGAGAAGCCGCCTTTGCCCCACAGGCCGTAGGCCACCGACTTGCCATCGCAGACTTTGCCGACGTAGTCGCGCGCTTCATCCAGCGCGGGCCCGGTCTGCAGACCAAGGACCTTCATCTCTTCGAGCGCCATGAAATACCCGCAGCCGACGGACGAGATGTCGAGCGCATAGTTGCCCTGGCCCCAGCGCGGCCCGTGGAACCAGCCGCCTTCTTTCTCGCGGGTCTTGTGGGCCCACTTCGCGCCCCACTCCAGTTTCTCTTTGATCTCCGGCGTGGCGCCGTAGCGCAGGCTGTATTCGGTGAGGTACGCCATGGACATGGAGCAGAACCAGCCCTCATATCCCATGTGGTGCTTGGCCCAATCGAAGTATTTGCAGATATGCTCGGCACACTGCTGGGCTTCCTTCTGGCTGTTGCCTTCCATCAGGAACGCGAAGCCGCCGTAGAACGAGCCGAGCATCTCGGCGTACCAGACGTGGTCGAGGACCGCGGGTTTCAGGTTGGCTTTGACGTAGCCGAACGACTTGTCGAGCGCCTTCCTGCAGACCTCGCAGGTGCGGTAGTCTTCGAGATGAACGGCGCCCTCATTGCGGACAGCAGGCGTGCCAGCTCGTGCCGGCGCATGGACGGTGCAGACGAGCAGCAACGCAGCTACCACGGCAACGTGGGCAGCGCTCACGCGGTTCGTCTTTTCGGGAAGGAAAAGCGCGCTCATTCTCCACCTTCGCAGTCTGGCAGCCTTCGGTCCAGCGTACCGTCGGCCTACCTCAGGATACTCCTCTTCCTGCAGTAATGTAGACGAATCAGCGCTACTTACGGCACAAGAGCACGAAAGGACACGCTTTCACCACTCGTGTGCACATGTGAGCAGGGCGTTTCCCCGAATAATTCCGTCTCCCTTGCGTCGCAACGACTTGCACATGTCTTGATTCGCGTCTCTTGAGCGCTATTCTCGGCGATGAGCGCCCTCAGCGATATCTTCAGGAACTGTGGTAACGCCCTCTCGTGCGCTTGGCAAGTGCTGCGCTATCGCCGATGGCGCGCCGCTCGGCCAGGCGTTGAGCGCGTGCCGCAAGGCGGCGGCTGAAGCGCAGGCTCACGCCGAAGCGGAAGCCAAACGCAAGGCCGAGGCAGAAGCCAAGTCGAAAATCGTACCGATCACTGCACGCTGCGGAAATACCTGCGCCGCGCCGACGGCCCGTGCCTGATAAGCGAGGGTAGATCACGCATGTCGCTCGTGGATTTCGGCGTTGATACAGCAGGGAAAGCGCCTGGGGAGACGCTCCGGGCGTACCTGTACCGCGTACTCGAAGAACACGACATCCGGGTCTTCGAGGGAGCCATTGGATAGCGTAAAACCGGGCGTCAACAATAGCGTAAAGTGGGGCGTCAATCTTTTACGCACAGAGGTCGAGTGGCCGGGCGCACCCCGACGATGGTAACGCCCCGTCAAGTCCGCCCCGTACGTCGCTATTTCGCCTTCGCCGTCTTGCCCACGATGGCGTCAAGAACCGGCAACGCGGCCGCGAAGATCGCCTGATGCCCCGCCGCCGTCGGATGCTGGCCGTCACATGTCGCGAACGTCACCCGGCCCAAGTCCACGAGATGGGCGTTCTCGTCCTTGGCAGAGCTCCTGTAGCTGTTGAAGGCCCGGGTCACCTCGGCTCGCGCCCGCCCGGACACCGGAATCATCACGATGATCTTGGCGTCCTGGCTGACCCGACTGCGCAGCTTCCCGAGAGCCTGGGTGACGGCCGCCTCGGCAGGGGCGCCATTCTCGCCGAGGTTGATCAGGACGACGTCGGGCGCCGGGCTCAGCTTCTCGCCGCTCAGGCGACTCAGCGTCGAAGTCCTTTGGTCAATCAGTGTGCCCAGCGCGGGCAGATGGGCCATTCCCCCGCCCCAGTTGTACCCGCCGTACGCGATCCGCGCCTCCCGGTATCCATAGTGTCGGGCGAGAAGGTAGCCGTAGCTCGCGCGCCCGTCCTCCGACGCGGCCCACGCGTCGTCCGGCGGCCGCCCTTGTTGTTGCGCGTACGCGGCCCCGTCGCCGGACATGATCGAGTCCCCGATGTTCAGCCAGACCTTGTCGGGGAGCGCGGCCGTCGTCGCGGATCCCCCGTCATCCACGGCAAAGCCGGTGATCTTCAGCGCGTTGCCCGGCACGTCGCCCGAGTAGCGATCCTCGAAGGGCGACATCCCCTTGATGTACAACTCGATCATCGGATCCGCGACGCCCGAGGACAACAGCACCGAGTCCTCCTTGGCCGCGAGCTGGTGGGCTTGCGGGACGCCGCCGTTGACCGACCACGCGATGATCGGGAATCGCGCCGCGACCTTGGTGGCCAGGTGGTCGGTGGCCACCTGCAAGGCCACCCGCCGCGTGCCCTTGAACCTCAGCGTGATGGACGCTCCGTTGACCGCCGAGCTGATCGAGTCGTCCTTGCAGACCCAATTGAACGGGGAAAGCCCGCTGAGCACCCCGCCGTCCGTGACCGGGATCGTGGCGCCGAACAGGCTGGCCCCCTGAAGCAGCGCGCCAAGAATGGCCGCCAGGGCGGTTGGTCGAGTCATGGTGGTGATGCCCTTCATCGTGGCTTCATCCTATACATGGCGGAACTCGAACGTCAACAGGCGGGCAAGCGCGGCGGCGTCCGCCCGGCCCAGTTGCCGCCCGTCGCCATCTCCGCTACCATTCAGCCCAACGGCCCGCCCAGAGGGCCGCGGCCGGGGGGAGCCACGTGGGCGCGCGAGAGGATCTGCTGGCGATCCGCGAGGAGCTTGACCGCCTGCGCGAGCGGGTGGACCAGGCCCTCGCGGCGACGGCGGCCGACGCCGCCGGGGCCTCCGGCGAGCCAATCGAGAACCTCGACCTGCCGCGCCGGGCTCTGACCTGCCTGCGCAAGGCGGGCATCGAGACGGTCGGCCAGCTGGCCGCCAAGGCCTACCGCGACATGTGGCGGATGCCCAACTGCGGCCGCTACACGGTGCGGGACATCGAGCGCGCCCTGGCCGCCCGCGGCCTGAAACTGAGGGGCGAGCGCCTCGACATGGGCGGCTGGCGCCCCGAGCGCGCACCCCGAGGAAAGCCCAATGCGCAAGCCACGCAAGAATGACCAGTCGGCCGCGCCAGCCCGCTCGCCCAACGTCAAGAAGGTCGTGGACGATGGCGCGACGCTCCAGATACACGGTGGCCCCGACGCCGAGAGCGGCGTTGGGTTCGTGGTAGGCTACGCCCGCGCGAAGGGCCTGCCGGTCGTGGGCTTCCGAACCGACTGCCGCCCAAGCGAGGAGAAGGGCCTCAACGTCATGCTGAATCGCGGCTGCAACGCCGTCATCCACCAGCCGCTGTTCGACAACTACTACCTCGTCCTCGCCAAGGACATCGCGCGGAGGCTCTGCCCGCTGCTGAAGGTGAAGCTGGCGACTAGGCGGCAACGACAGGAACACTATGTCCCCTGGCCCAGCGACCGCCGACTTCACACGACCGAAAGCCTGCTGGGCTATTTGTACGGCGCGCTGGGCAAGAGTCCTTGGCTCGACGTTGTCAGGGCGCTGGCTGGCGAGGCTCTGCAGTATCGGCAGCACTGCGCCGAAACCGACTGGGTGCTGCACGACAAGGACGGGACTGGCCAAGCCCTGGTGCGGCTCTCGACATTTCTCGACAGGATCGGCGCCCGCGACCTCGATGACTCCTGCTGCCGGGCGGCGGAGAAGCTCATCAGGACGTTGCGCCGGCGAGTGCGGCCCAAGGCCGATCTGAAACATGCGGCAAAGCGTGCCCGCAAAGCAGGGAGGGAATTGATGACGGCGCACGCGTCAAAGCTCCAGGCAGCACGCGCCGTCGCCACCGCATATCGGGGGGGGACATCATGAGCAGGAATGAGATCGAGGACCTGCAGTACATCGAATCGCCAAACAGCCCGGCGATGCAGAGCGCCAAGATCACGACGCGCACTAAAGGTAGGAAGCGGGCGATGCCGGCGCGCCGTTTGGGGTTCGTGAACCGTCCTGAAGTCCTGTAACTCCCGGAGTTCTCAAGGGATTTGGGCACATGTGCAGGAGGATGCACGCATGGCCAAGCGGAAAGCTTGCGAGCGAAGCGCGAAGCCGAATGGATGCAGGCGCACACGAACACGAACCAAGCTGGCGAGCCACGACAAACAACCTCCTGAGCGTTTTGGCTTGTACATGTACACTCCGGCGCCAGCCGACTATGGCTATTGGTCATGGTTCACAAGCAGAGAGGAATTCGTGTCGGAGCTCCAGGAACAGTGGAGGCTGGACGTTGAGGGCGCGGATGTGGACGCCGACGACGTGGAGCGGATGTGTCACGCGTTGTACGAGTTGCTGCAGAAGCAAGACTCTTCCGACAAGCGCTTCTGTGCGGAGGTTACCCGGATCAGCGGGGAGCCACGTTATGTCGAGTGGATGGGAATATTCAGCGACCTGTGCGCCGGCAAGGATAGCTTCTCGGAAGGTCAGAGAAGGAGTTTCCGGGAAGGCGGGGAAGACGACAAAGAGGGGAGCGGGGAACCCAAGCGATCAAGCAAGGTCGCTGCCCGGCCAATCGTCTCCGCCCAGGAGAGAGACGAGTTCTTCAGGTTTTTGGAGGGCGAAGGTGTATAGGCGATGAATGCTGGGGACGGGGCACTGATGGGCAAACAGGGCCGCTACGCTCTGGTGATAACCGCGGACGGGTTCCGGATTCTGGA
>JAPLOD010000614.1 GCA_026692735.1 Planctomycetota bacterium
GCTTGTCACCAAGCTCTGCGTCCGTAAACTCCGCTCGTAACCAAGCTGCCCCACCCGCGCTCAAGGGATCCATGTTCCCGCCTCCGCCCGGTCCCCCTGTCAGGGTATCGGCGGGATATGAGTTGTGGGTAAAGACAAGCCACCGGGGTGGGCGCCGCAGGCGCAAGAAGCCGCTCCCTGCGCCTTGCACAGCAGAAGGCGCTGACGCATTGTCCTGAGCCATGCCCAAGCGAAGAGTCCACGGCCCGGGCACGTATGCCCACTACGTGACCTTCTCCTGCTACAAGCGGCGGCGCTTGCTCAACCCGGACGTGTGCAAACGGATCGTGATCGGCACGCTCGGCAGCCAACTCACGCGGCAGAACGGCATCTGCTGCGGGTTCGTCATCATGCCGGACCATAGGCACGCCGTGGTCTGGTTTCCCGAGGAGGAACAGATCAGCCAGTGCATGGACAAGTGGCGGGTGGCACTGATAGCGCCGCGCGCTATCAGTGTCGCGCGCCAGCGCGATTTCAACGTCGCGCAGAAGAACTCGTTGGCAGAGTGCGCGTGGACGTGTACTAAGGGCCTATGTCAGTAGGCGTCATCGGCGTCTGCTTGCGGCGGGCGGCGCGTGGCTTCGTCAGACTCGCGCACCGGCACGCTGCGCCAGCTCGCGTGCCCCTACTCTGGAGATACGGCTTGCTCGTCTTCCTCGCCACCCCCGGCTGAAGCCGGGGGCTAGACCGGCGCTGCGCATCCGCTCTCGACACCTACTGACATAGGCTCTAGGCTGACGGACAGGAAGGACTTATGCCGGAACTCGACAGCGCGTCCAGACTGCTGCTCAATGCGATCCAGGCGGGCGTGCCGCTGGTGGAGCGGCCGTTCACGGCGCTGGGCGCTCAAGCCGGCTTGAGCGAAGACGAGACGCTCGCCCGCGTCCGGAAACTCAAGGACGACGGAATCCTGCGGCAGGTCTCGGCCATCTTCGACACGCGGAGCCTGGGCTATCACTCAAGCCTTGTGGCGTGCAAGGTCGCGCCGGAGAGAGTTGAGACCGCCGCGGCGGCGCTCAACCAGCACCCCGGCATTTCGCACAACTATTCGCGCAACCATGTGTACAACCTCTGGTTCACGCTCGCGGTGCCGCCGGCCTCGAGTCTCGAAGCGCATATAGCAGTGCTGCAGAAGGAAAGCGGGGCCGCGGCCATGCGCCTGCTGCCCGCGCTGCGCGTCTTCAAGATCGGCGTGAAGCTGGACATGGCCGAGGGGGAGAGTGACGTTCACCGCAGAGACGCAGAGACGCGGAGAGAGGAAAGGGTTCAGGGTTCAGGGTTCAGGGTTCGGAAACCGGCCACGGGGGATGCGGAGACAGGGACGCCGCTGACTGAGCGCGACATTCGCTGCGTCAGGGCACTGCAGAAGGACATGCCTGTGCAGGCCGAGCCGTACGCGCCGCTCGCCAGCGAAGCCGGCATAACGATGGCGGAACTCCTGGCCTGGTGCGAGGAAGCCATGCGGAAAGGCTGGCTGCGACGGGTCGCGGGCGTGCTGCATCACCGCCGCGCGGGCTTCAGCGCCAACGGGATGGGCGCGTGGAACGTGGCGCCGACGCGCGTTGAGGAAGTGGGGCGGCTCTTTGCGGCTCAGACGAGAGTGACGCACTGCTACCTGCGTCCGCGGTATCCCGACTGGCCGTACAACGTCTTCACGATGGTGCACGGGCGGACGGCGGCGGCGTGCGACGAGTTCCTGGCCGGACTGTCACGCGAGACGGGCATCCGGGACTACGCCACACTGTACTCGCGGAAGGAGTACAAGAAGACACGGCTGCTGTACTTCACCGGGGAAATCGAAGCGTGGGAGCGGGCGCACGGGATAGAGCGGCAGGGCCGCTGAGCGCCCGGCATAGCAGCATCCAAAGGTATCCAGTGGCAGCTAACCGGCTCTCTACCTGCGCCGCATGGCGGCGGGCATCGCGGCGAGCAACTCTTTGCGTTGAGCACGGCGGGCAGCAACCAGCTTGCGGCGTTTCTTATCGCTGGGCTTCTCGAAGTGCTGGTTCTGCCGCAGTTGCTTGGTCAAACCTTCCTTCTCGCACGCTTTCTTGAAGCGGCGGAGAAGCTTCTCCATATTCTCACCGGCTCGTCCTTCTACTCGTACCACGCGCACCCCCAGAACGAATTTCGGATTGTGGATTGCAGATTGCGGATTGGCGACTCCTACAACGGCCGCCGCCCAAGACGCAATCTTCCCAAACAAACAGATAATCAGTCTAGCTGCCTGCGCGCAATAATCAATCCGCAATCCGCAATCGCCAATCCACAATGGGGTCATTTCTTGCGGGCGACGAGATGGATGCGCCAGCTATTGACGTCGCGATGCTTGCGGGCGTAGGCCAGGACGTTCGGGGTCGAGAGCAGCATGATCCCTCCGGGCCGCAACAACTCATGCACACGGGCCAGCACCGCGCGGGGATCATGGAGGTGCTCAAGCAACTGCAGCATGGTGACAGCGTCGAAGGTCGCCGGCGGGAAGGGCGCGGCAAGGATGTCGCAGGATCGCAGGGAGAGGTTGAACCACGTCCGGGCGCGAGCGACGCGCGGCTCGGCGAGTTCCAGGCCCTCGACCTGCCAGCCTGCCGTGCGGGCGGCGTTCAGGAAGTAGCCGTCGCCGGCGCCGACATCCAGGAGGCGGCCGGGAGTCGGAGCATAACGGGAAAGGCGGCGCAGGTGGCGCAGAGCGCGCTGTTGCTGTCGCGGATGGGGATGGTCCTCGCGGTCATACATGGCGTCGTAATACGTTTTCATCGCGTCGAGGGGAGGGCGGGGCGAGAGGAAGATGATGCCGCACGCGCTGCACTGGCTCAGCCCAAAGGGCGGCTCGGGCTGAACCGGAGCCACCAGGAGCCAGCGCGATCCGCAGAGCGGACAGGCATCGAGCTTTTCGACGCGCCGAGGTCTGGGCACGGGGTCTGGGTGAAGGTCGCCAACCATGCTGAAGGCCGAGGGTCTCCATGGAGCAGGCAGCCCAACGTGCTGCTATGCGAGGACTTTGCCCTGAACGGGCGAAAACGCAACGCGCGAATTTTGGAGTTATCGAAAAGGCGGATATCGCCGACACAGTATGGGAAGGCCCATCGGGGGGATGGGAGGTACGGACGGCGGCATGGGCTGAAGAAAGCACCGGCCCACTCGTCTGTATTGCAGGAGACGTAGACGTGCAGCAGGGCGTTTTTCCGGGGGGCAGGGCACATGTCTAGGATATGGATGGTGGCGCTGGCGGCGGTGCTGGGGTTGTTCCCGCTGAGCGTAGTCGCTGGCGACGGTGACAAACCAGCGGAGAAGAAGGCTGAGAAAGCAGCAAAAGAGGAGAAGAAAGAGAGCAAGGAAACCAAGGAACGCGGAGGCAACAAGTTCGTCAACTTCTGGGTTCACGACGTGGGAGGCACCATTGGCAACGGTCTGAAGACGGGAGCCCACAAGATTTCGAGAGCATTCGACTAACCTCTTCCAGACCTGGAGGTTACGGTAGGTAACATGAAGGGGGCGCTGGCCAGTCCAAGCTGGTAGCTGCTGGCACGTGATACGAACAATACTAACAAGTATATAAGGTGTTGAACTGTAATTAGTTGTGAATCATGCACAATGTGGCAATTGGATTGCGGCTGTGGTATCATTAGGGATGGAGGGTGGCCCGAATTGCGACAGTGCGCGGGGGTGCCCCATGGAAGATGACGCAATCACCACTCTGGTGAGAGCACTTCACGACGACCGTGAAGGGTTGCGTCAGTTTGCCATGCGGCGGCTCGTCAATATGGGGCCGCGCGTGATCCCTGCCTTGATTGACACCCTTAAAGACACCAAGGAATGCACGCAGGAATGTGCTGCCGTAGCGCTCACCACGTTTGGCTCAACAGCGGTCCCGTACTTGCTAGAAGCCATGAACAGCGAGGACCGCCGCACCCGCTGGGGAGCAGCGTGGGTCATGGCAACAATGGGGCCGGAAGCCCGCAATGCCGTCCCGCCGGTCTGTCTGCCTGCGGCGGAGGCTGCGGCGCCGGAGCCGGCCACCGTGGAACAGCCCACGCGGAAGTACGGTTCCGGAGTCTGGTCTGATTCGTGGCTGACGAAGGTCCGCGAGCAGTTGAACGCGGCGAAGAAGATGGACCTGCTGAATCCCGGCGGGGCAAACTGCTAGTACGGACGCCACGCGGCCCCACATGCCGGCGCATGGCAGCGACGCAAAGCAATCAGCGATGCCGGGTGGGAGAAACGCACGGGCAGCCAACGACAGTGGCTGCCCGTGGCGCGTTCGGCGTGCTCCGCATTACCCTTCAGCTTCCTTCACCTGCCTGGTCCTGGCGGCCGCGATGATCGGCCCCGCGATACTGGAGGGCACAACATCGTAGTGTGAGAACTCAAGCGTATAGAAACCTTCGCCACCGGTAATAGCCTTCAGTTCGGCCGAGTAGTTCAGCACTTCCGCGGCGGGCACCTGGGCCTTGACGACCTGCATGTCGCCGAGTTGGTCCATGCCCTGGATGCGCCCACGATGGCCGCTCAAGTGGCCGGTGACGTCGCCCATGAACTTGCCGGGCACAATGACTTCCAGGTTCATGATCGGCTCCAGCAACTGCGGCCGGGCCTTGTCGAACGCCTCCTTGAAGGCTTCGCGGCCCGCGATCTGGAAGGCGATGTCCTTGGAGTCCACTTCGTGGTGCTTGCCGTCGTTGAGGTGCACTTTCACGTCCACGACAGGAATGCCCGGCCAGACGCCTTCGGCCATCTTGTTGACGACGCCTTTCTCGCAGGAGGGGATGAACTGCCGCGGGATCACGCCGCCGACGATCTCGTCGAGGAACTCAAAGCCCTGGCCCAGGTTCGGCTCGATGAGAATCTGCAGGCGCCCGTATTGCCCGGCGCCGCCGCTCTGTTTCTTGTGGGTGTAGAGGACCTCAGCCGTGCCGCTGATGGTGGAACGGTAGGGGATTTTGGGCGGCTTGGTGGCGATCTCCAGTTGCTGTTTGCGGAGGCGGTTGAGCATGATGTCAAGGTGCGTCTGGCCCAAGCCGCGGATGACGAGTTCATGGGTCTGCGTGTCAACTTCGACAATGAAGGTCGGGTCGCCTTCGGCCAGGGTGCGCAGGCGCTGAGCCACCTTGGCCTCGTCGTTCCGGTTCTTCGATTCGACGGCCAGGGCCTGCATGGGTATGGGCACGGGGATCGGGGGAAAGGTCCAGCCCGCCTCCTCGGACGACAGCGTGTCGCCGAAGCTCAGGTTCTCGTTCTTGGCGATGGCGACGATGTCGCCGCAGTACATGCCTTCCTTGTCCTTGGTGTCCTTGCCCTGGACCTCGAGCGCCTTGCTGAACTTGTCGGCCCGTGTGACCGAGGAGCTCCGCGCCACGCCGCCCGGCGGCAGCGAACCGCTGAAGATGCGTATGTAGGCCAGTTTGCCGACGAACGGGTCCCGCTTGCTCTTGAAGACCAGGCCGTACAGCGGGCCGTCGGCGACCGGTTCCAGGACCTTCTCTTCGTAGCCCAGGGGCTGCTTGTCCGGGGCCTTCTTACGCAGCTTGGGCCGAGCCTGCAGAGGGGACGGCGCTTTGTCGGCAATGACCTCGAGCAGCTCTTTCAGCCCGAGATCCTTCTCCGCGCAGACGCACAAGACGGGGACCACGGAGCCGTTCAGGAGGCCCTTGGTGAAACAGGCCGAAATCTCCTCCGGCGATATGACCTCGTCCGACAGGTACCGCTCCATGACTTTCTCATCCACGGAGACGGCCGTCTCGATGAGATTGGCGCGCTGCGCCTTGACGGCGTCGGCGAGGTCAGCCGGAGCGCCGGAGATATCGCCCATCAGGTTCACAACGCCATTGAAGTCCTGGCCCGTGCCGATGGGCAGGAAGAGCGGCACCACGGCCGAGCCGAAGACCTCCTTCAGTTGCGTGACGACCTTGCCGAAGTCGGCGCGATCATGGTCCATCTTGGTGACCACGAACACCTTCGGTTTCTCCATGAGTGTGGCGGTGCCCCACAGCTTGCGCGTCATGACCTCCACGCCCGCAGGCCCGCTGACGGCGATGAGCGCCATATCAGTGGCGGCCAGCGCCTGAACAGCGCCGGCGGAGAAGTCGGGCAGGCCCGGGCAGTCGAGGAGGTTCACGCATTTGCCGGCGAATTCGAGGTGCGTGACGCTGGTTTCGATGGAGTGGCCGCGATCCTTCTCGTCGGCGTCGAAGTCGCTGACGGTGCTCTTCTCGGCTATAGTGCCCTTCTTCTTGATGGCGCCGGCAAAACACAGCAGGGCCTCGGTCAGCGTCGTCTTGCCTGTGCCATTGTGTCCGACGAGCGCCACGTTGCGGATGTTCTCAGCAGCGACCCTGGCCATGCGTTATTCTCCTCACGAATAGTGCTGCGGGGCGAGCGTTGCCGTTCGCCCGGGGCAAGGTTCAAAGCTTGCCCGACAGCTCAACAAAAAAGCGAGACCCCGCCGGGTCTCGCTCACGCGAGACGGGGAACTCCAGAGCCTGCCCCCACGCAGGCTCTGGCCTTCCACCGTCTTGTCTGCCCGCGTGCAATCCACGGAGCATCTATACACCCAAGGAAAGCGACTGGCAAGGGACAAAGATAACACCATACTGCTGTCTTTTGACCCTTTAGAGCCGACGGGGCAGGCAGTCGAGCGCGGGCGTACGCGCAGCTTTGGAGCCACGGCCATGCCAAGGCCACCCAACTACGAACAACAGACCCGCATCTCCATGGCAACTGCAACAACCGCCAGTTGACGCCGGACATACATGTGCGGTAGAGTAACGTTGCGTGGTGGCGCTATCCAACGGGGATGTGCAATGGACACCAGTCGTCTGAAAATGCTGGCCAGCGAGCTCAAGCAGAAATCGGAGATGGAGCAGAGCATCAAGATGGCGCGCATGCGCCAGCTCCACATGCTGCCGACGTCGCCGAAGGTAGAGGGCTTCGAGTTCCAGAACCTGTATGTCCCGTGCGCCAACGTCTCCGGAGACTTCTACGATTTCATCCACGTGAGCGATCACGAGATCGGCGTGGCCCTGGGAGACGTTTCCGGACACGGCATTGAGGCCGGCATCATCATGGGAATGGCCAAGAAGGCGCTCCAGATTTACGCCAAAGGCCTGTCCAGCCCCAAGGAAGCCCTCGCCAAGACCAACGCGGACCTGGCCGGCGACCTGGGCGAGAGCACGTTCATCTCAGCGGCATATGGCGTGCTCGACATCAAGGAGCGCGTCTTCCGGTTTGCGCGCGCGGGCAACAATCCCCCCTTCCTGGTGAACCCCGCGCGCGATCCCGTCGTCCGCGAGGTCAAACCCAACGGCATGGTGCTCGGCGTGGACAAGACGGGCAAGCGGTTCGCGGTCATCACGCAGGAAGAGGTAATCCACCTGCAGCCTGGAGACCTCTTCTTCCAGTTCACGGACGGTCTGGTGGAGGCGCCGGACAGGGACAAGAAGGAGTTCGGCGAAGAGCGGCTCAGAGAGCTGCTGTCCAAGAACACGGGCCGGTCGGTGGCGGATCTGATGGACCTGATCGAGGATTCGGTGCAGAGCCACATCGGCTCCAGTGAGCAGGAAGACGACATCACGATGATCGCCTTCCGCGTCTTGTAGCAACGAGCTCCCGCGGCCCGTGGCACATCCTGCTACCACTCCCGCCTTACCCCCGCAACCCTCCCGCTGGCACGGCGTCCTGATCGCCGGTCTGGGCGCGTGCCTGCTGGTTGGCTGCCTGACAGCCGGGTTCACCACGTACGACGACCCAGTGCATGTCTCCTGGAACCCGCAGGTGCAAGAGGCCACGCCCATCGCGGATGTCGTCAAGCCGATAGCGCATTCGACGTACTTTCCGGTGACGCTGCTGAGCTACAAGCTGGACCGGCTGCTGTTTGAGGGCTGGCTGGTGCGGCTCTGGGGCTCCTACGCTCCCGGCGTGCGCTTCATGACGCTGCTCTATCACGCCGGCGCTGCTCTGATCTTGTGGCGCATCCTGCTGCGTCTCAGGCTGTCGAGCTGCCAGGCGCTGTTCATCGCCTGCGTCTTCGCGGCGCATCCTCTGGCGTGTGAGACGGTATGCTGGGTCTCGGAGCGCAAGAACGCGCTCGCCGCTCTGTTCGGCTTTGCAGCACTGTGGGCGTGGCTGCGGTTCGAGGGTACGCTGTGGCGCCTGCCGGCCATCGCGGTGCTGTACGGTCTGGCGCTGCTAAGCAAGCCGAGCGCGCTGGGTATCCTGCCCGTGCTGCTGTTCCTGGAGTTGTTCGGCGGCGCGACGGGTCTGGCGGGCGAACGGCCGATGTCCTGGCGCCCCGGCAAGCAGTGGC
>JAPLOD010000615.1 GCA_026692735.1 Planctomycetota bacterium
GACCACCGCCTCGTCCAGCAGGGCTTGCGCCGCGGGCGTTTCGAGCAGGGACATGACCATGCCTCCTCCACGCCCCCACACATACGAGGTTCGTCATACCTTCCAGGAAACTTCAGGAAAAACGGTTACAGTAGAGGTAGCTGTGGGTGGGGAACAACGAACATGACGGAAATCGGCCTCGGCATCCTCGGCTTCGCTCACGGGCACGTGGGCATGTACTGCAACCGCTGGCGGGAACATCCCGAGTACGGCGTGCGCGTCGTCGCCGGCTGGGACCACAACGCTGCGCGCGCAGCCGACAACTGCAAGAACCAGGGCATCGAAAACGTTCCGTCCACTGCGGCGTTGCTCAAGCGCCCGGAGATCGGCGCCGTCGTCATCACGGCGGAAACCTCGCTGCACGCGGAGCTGGTCGAATTGGCCGCCGCCGCCGGCAAAGCGATCGTGCTGCAAAAGCCCATGGCCTTGACCATGGCCGAGGCCGAGCGCATCGTCGCGGCGGTGAAACGGGCAGGCGTGCCGTTCACCATGGCCTGGCAGATGCGCTGCGACCCGCACAACCTGCAGGTGAAGTCGCTGCTGCAAGGCGGCGAGTTCGGGCGCGTGTTCATGGTGCGCCGCCGGCACTGCCTGCCCACGCAGCACTTCAAGGAGTTCGACAAGACGTGGCACGTGAAGCCGGAGCTGAACCGGGACATCTTCGCCGACGACGCCGCGCATCCCATTGACTTCATCTACTGGCTGCTGGGGATGCCCGAGAGCGTGACGGCCGAGATGACGACGGCGCTCAACCCGAAAGTCCCCAACGACAATGCCATCGTCGTGTTCCGCTACCCGAACGGCCTGATCGCCGAAGTCTCCTGCACGTTCGTCGCCGTGGCGGGAGAGAACGTCACGGAAGTCACCTGCGAGAACGGCGTCATCATCGGCAACTACGGCGATGTGCCGAGCTGCAACGTGCCGCGCCCGCCCGGCGCCGGCCCGCAGCTCAAATGGTATTTCCAGAAGACCGGCGCGTGGACGGCGAGCGACCTGCCGGAGATCAAGAGCCACGGCGAACGCATCGCCGGGCTGGCCGGGCCGATCGCCGAGTTCCTGCACGGCAAGCGGCCGGCCATCGCCACGGCTGAAGAGGGCCGCGACGTGCTGCGGCTGGTGCTGGCGTGCTACGAATCGGCCGGCCAGGGAAGACGGACCACCGTCCGTTGACTGGGACATGAAGATTTCAGTGATCGTCGCTGTTGTCGTTGTCGTCTTCGCGCTTGCGGTGGCGTTGTGTTTGCGGCGCAGCAAGGCGCCATCACCCGCGATTCGACAGCTAAGACTCACTCTGGTTGCTGGGTGGTATGAGGAGCCCGGCAAATCGCCTCGAACGTTCCGCCGCAGAGCAGACGGGTCGGGAGTGTTGCAGATCTCGCTGCAACCACCATTGAAGCGAAAGGTCACGACCGGTGAGGAAGCCGAAAACGAGTTAGCGCGGCTACTGGACAGTCTTGGCATGGATCTGGGAGAGCGGCAGCTGATGGCCCATGACAAGTGTTCGTCTGGCATCCTCGCTACTGCGATATACAAATCGCAAAAGCAGGGGTTGCTCCAGTTCTGGCTGATCCCTAGGGAGGTTACCGTCTTCGCGTCCTACACAATGGGCAGTCTGGAGACTGTGAGGCAGGAGGTGGCCGAAGCTAACGAAATGGTGAAAACGGCCACACTGGAGTAGCATCTAGGAGCAACACGCGTTGGATCTGTGCTGGGGACCGAGTCAAAGAACAAGAGGAGAGCGTCATGCCCACAAAGCGAAAACCGAATCTGCTGCTCATCGGCATTGACAGTCTGCGCGCGGACCACATGAGCCTATATGGCTACCCGCGGCTGACCACGCCGCACATGGACAAGTTCGCCGCGGGCGGCGCGGTGTTCACCAACATGTTCAGCCCGCACATTCCGACCACGCCGGGCTACACGTCCATGTTCACGGGCATGGACACGTTCGGCATGGACGTGGTCGCGCTGCGGCACGAAGGCGGCCTCGGCAAGCACCTCACCACGCTGGCCGAAATCCTCAAGGCGGAGGACTACAACACAACCTGCGTGGGCTTCAGCGGCAACCCGGCCTCGCGCGGCTTCGAGAAGTACATAGATTTCACAGGCTGGGGTTCCTGGGCGGAGGGCCGCAGCCACAAGGCGGAGAACCTGAACGCCGTCGCCATTCCGGAACTCAAGCGCCTCGCGGGTGAGAAGAAGCCCTTCTGCCTCTTCCTGCGCCACATGGACCCGCACTCGCCATACCTGCCGCCGCGGCCGTTCGAGCGGATTTTCTACGACGGCAATGAGTTGGACCCGAGCAACAAGTCGCTGGACCCCGTGATGAAGTTCAAGCCCTTCTGCGATTACTTCGCGAGCTGGTTCCCACCGGGCTGCAGAGACAAGGACTACATCATCGCCCAATACGACGGCGCCGTCGCCTACATGGACGCGTGCATCCAGAACATTTTTGCCACCGTGCAGTCGCTGGGCATTGAGGAAGACACGCTCGTGGTGATTGATTCCGACCACGGCGAGACGCTCTACGACCACGACTGCTTCTTCGACCACCACGGCATCTACGACTGCACGCTGCACATCCCGCTCGTTTTCGTCTTCCCCGGCGAGGTGCCGGCAGGCAAGCGCTGCACCGATTTCTGCCAGATGAAGGACATCGCGCCCTCGATCCTCGAGCTGCTGGGCATCAAGACGAAGATCAAGTTCGATGGCCGCAGCCTGGCGCCGCTGTTGGGGGGCAGGCCGCGCACGCCGGAGCCGGAGTTCTACATCACCGAGTGCACGTGGATGCGCAAACACGGGTGGCGCACACCGGAATGGAAGCTGATCCACGCGCTGGAGCCGGACTTCCACTTCAAGCCGGAAGTCGAGCTGTACAACCTGATCACCGATCCGGAAGAAAACAACAACGTCGCCAGGAAGGAACCGGAGATCGCCAGGCTGCTCGAAGCGCGCATGACGGCGCACATCGCGCGCCGCGAGAAGGAGACCGGACGCACCAACCCGATTTTCACGACCCTGAACTGGCACGGCAAAGGCTGCGGGCCGTTCAAGTCCTCGCAGCAGGCGTACGACAGCTTGCACATCGGTTCGCCGAAAGCGGCGGAGAAGCTGCAGTCCCAGCAGAAGGAACTGCAGACTCAGCGCGGCGCGAAGAAGCTGTGACGGATGAACGCAGGGCCTAGGGTTCAGGGTTCCGGGTATACGGTCTGCAGCCGCGGTGGTTGTTTTGAACCCTGAACCCGGAACCCGGAACCCTTCGGCCTTTTGTCTCCTGCGTGCCATTTACAGGAGGGATCTAGAGAAGAGTGGAAACGTTGCGAGTCTGTGTCATCGGCATGGGGCCGATAGGCAACCTCCATGCGGACATCTATAAGTCCGACTCGCTCGCGCAGCTCGCGGGCGTCTGCGACCTCATACCGGAACGCGCCGAGAAGGCCGGCAAGCGTCTCGGCGTGCCGTGGTTCCTCGACGCGCAGAAGATGCTCGCCGCACTCAAGCCCGACGTCTGCAGCATCGCCACGGGCGGGTACGAGTACAGCAGCGACCACTACGAGGCGACTCTGCAGGCGCTCCGCGCCGGCTGCCACGTCCTCTGCGAGAAACCGATCTGCAACGAGGTTGACAAGGCCGCGGAGATGGTCCGCGTGGCGCGCGAGCTGCAGCGCTGTCTCGCGGTGGATTTCAACCACCGTTTCACTCCCGCCGCGCGCCTGGCAAAGAAGTGGCAGGACGAGGGGCGCATCGGCAGTCTGCTGTTCGTCAACATGGCGTTGTGGATCGGCCGCCCCGGCGGGTTCGACTCGCCGTACTTCCACCTGAAGGCGCTCAACCCGCACTCGGTGGACATCATGCGGTACTACGCCGGCGACGTTGCCAGAGTACAGTGCTTCGCCATGAAGGCGCCGGGCCGGAATTTCTGGTCCACGGCGTCAATCAACATGGAGTTCGCGAACGGCGCGGTCGGGCATCTGACGAGCAGCTACGATATCGAGCGCGGCCACCCGATGGAGCGGTGCGAGGTCGCGGGCGTGAAGGGCCGCCTCGTGCTCGAGGACATGTGGCGCGAGGCAACGCTCTACCCGGCGGGCGGCGATTCGGTGAAATCCGTGTACACGAACCCGGTCTTCGGCGGCTGCCGCGGGTTCGACGACACGTTCCGCGAACGCATCCATTGCTTCCTGAAGGAACTGGCCGACGGCGTGCCGCCGGAGAAGATTGACGGCTCGGGTGAAGCGGGCCTGGCCGCGCAGAAGGTGATTGCGGCGGCCATCGAATCGCTGGAGACGGGGAAGGTGGTTGAGGTCGCTACGGCGGATGAGAGGACACGTCGCGGTCGGCCGATTCGGGGCAAGAGGGAGACCCGCGAGATGGACTTTCCTTACCCCCCGGAGCGTGATCTGTAGATGAACGTCCTCCTCATCGCCATTGACACTCTTCGCACCGACCACCTCGGATGCTATGGTTACGCGCGCCCGACCAGTCCGGCCATGGACCGCCTGGCGTCGCACGCGACGCTCTGCACCAACTTCATGGCGCCGGGCATCCCGACGCATCCGTCGTTCACCACGCTGTTCTGCGGGCAGCATCCGATCCGGCACGGCGTCATCTGCCAGGGAGGCACGCAGGAACTCGCCGCCGACACCCCCACCCTTCCCCAGCTCTTCCTCGAGCGCGGGTTCCTCACCGCGGCGTTCGACAACCTCGCCGGCGGCAGCAAGGCGTACTTTGGCCGCGGCTTCGAGACACAGATTGATTCGAGCCGGCGGCGCGGCTGCGGCCTGATGGTCACCTGCGAAGAAATCAACGCGCGCCTGCTCCCCTTCCTGAGGCAGTGCGGCGAGAGCGGCGAGCAGTTCTTCGCCTTCGTCCATTACTGGGACCCGCATACGCCGTACTGGGCGCCGCCGCGCTACCGCAGCCTGTTCTACACGGGCGATCCCTTCGATCCGGCGAAGTCGCTCGAACCGCTGTACCGCCACCAGTTGGGCAGCGGATGGAAGAAGACGTGGCTCAAGCGCGTGCTCGAGGAAACCGGCCGCGATCCCGGCGCGACGATCAACGATCCGGACTATGTCGCCGCGCTGTACGACCAGGAGATTCGCCACGTGGACGACGGCATAGACGCCGTCCTCGCCACGCTCGACGACGCCGGCCTGGCGGAGGATACGCTGGTACTGCTCCTGGCCGATCATGGCGAATGCCTGACGGAGCATCGCATCTACTTCGACCACCACGGCCTCTACTCCGAGAACCTCAACGTCCCGCTGATGGCGCGGCTGCCAGGACGGATTCCGGCCGGCCGGCGCCTCGAAGCGCTGCTGCAGCATCATGACATTCTGCCGACGCTCTGCGAAGCCGCCGGCCTGCGGCTGCCCGAGAAGATTGACGGCAAGAGCGCCTGGGGCCTGCTCACGGGGCAGCGCACTGAAGCGCTGGCGGAGTGTCTCGTGACAGAGGAATGCAGTTGGCAGAAAAAGTGGGCGCTGCGCGATGCACGCTACCATTTCATCCGCGCGCTGGAACCTGACTGGTACGGGAATCCGATGCGGGAGCTGTACGACCTGGCGGCCGATCCGCGGCAGACGCGGAACATCGCGGAGGAACGGCCCGAGGTCGTCCGTGAACTCGAAGGGCAACTGCAGGGCTGGATAGCCGAACGGTTGAAGGCCTGCGGCCGCGCGGTAGACCCGCTTCAGGACACGGAGATCACCATGCTCAAGGCAAGCGCCCGCGCAGGCGGATCGTAGGGGCGAGGGAAAAAGAGCGTTCGAGCGGAAGGAGGGTCAGCGATGCTGCAGGATTTTCTGATCGGCTGCAAAAGCATCATGGCGCGCTATGGGGACCGGCCGTGCGTCGCGACACAGATTCTCAACGACCTGTATGGCCCGGCGCTGAAAGTCTACGGCGTAGGCACGGTCGTCGCCACAAGCGCCGAGCAGGTCACGCTGACCGTGCACGGGCGCCTGGCCAAGGGCACAACACCGAAGACTGCCTGTCTGTCGCGCCACCCCAAGACCGTTGACCTGTGCCTCGACAGCATCGGCAAGGCCGGCCTGAAGTCCGCCGC
>JAPLOD010000616.1 GCA_026692735.1 Planctomycetota bacterium
GCTGCGTCGCTGTCGCCAGCAGGCTGGGCAGCATCCCCTCGCTTTTCTCGATTAGCTGATCGGCGACTTCCGCCCGCAGGTAGTTACGCGCCTCTTCGTCCCCCACTTTCTCGATGGACGCCAGCGTCATGTCCACGAGCTCGCCGACGGCCTTCTGAGCGACCGCATGGCTCGACAGCACGTGTTCGTCGCCGGTGACGACCCGCTCCTCGCCTTTCAGCTCCACATAGCGCAGGTCGTCCACCTGCAGGTGCTCCATGCCCTGTTCGCGCAGGAAGTGGTTGACCTTGGCGCCTTCCACCCGGGGAAGCTGCTTGCGCGCCAGCAACTGCAGGAACGGGCCCAACTCGGGGTGCGTCAGCCCCTTCTCGAACCGCACGCCGCCAATGCCCGCGCCCAGCATTATCCTCTCGACGTACTCGAGCTGCCCGCGCAGGCCCGTCGGCGTCTCCATCCGCTCGCCGTTCACCAGCGCCTGGGCCTTGACGACGCTCAGCTTGAACGTCCCTACCGCTTCCAGGGCCGTCGTCAGCACCTTGAACGTGCTCTCGCATACCTTCTCAAACTGTATTGTGCCCGGCGTGTACAGGAGGGCCTGTGAAAGCCCCGCGCGAAATTCCCGTATCGCCTCGACGCACAATGCCGTCTTCGCCTCGTCGAACGGCGAGATCAGCTTCCCGCCGGAAGTCGGCCTCCCCGACTGCAGCGGCGGTGGCGAGGGTTGAGCCCCTTGTGTGGCAGGCGCGTCATCCATGAGAGCACATCTTGAGCACTCGCAGCGCCGCGTTCAAGTGCCGGTCACGGGACATGGGTGCCGTCCGTGCTCAGTCCGTCAACAACGCTCGCGGAGCGACGCGCAACGCGCGCGCCACCTTCTGCAGGGTCGCCAGCATGGGACTGTGCTTGCCGTGCTCCAGACGCGACAGGTTGGGCACGGCAATCCCCGTCTTGGCGCTCAGGTCCTCAAGCGACATGCCGCCCCGCTCCCTCAACCGCCGGATACGTCCGCCGATACGGGAAGTCCGGCTCGCCCCCTCGCCCCATGCGTAACGCGGTTCGCAGTGGTACAGCACCAGGTCCGGAGCGAACTCAACGCGCGCACCTGATGCAGACTTCACCATCGCGCCAAGCCCATGTTCCACCACCCTGGCCGCCACCGCCGCGCTGCCATCCCAGCCTTCAGCACACTCCAGGGCCGCAACCGGCAGTTCGTACAGCGCCCCATTGTCGAACTTGCAGAGCACCACGTCCTTGCGCGGACCCAGCACGACATAGTCAAAACGCGGCTCAATGTAGCCCTTGTTGCTCCCGCTATTCGCTGACCGCGGCGTTTGCCTGCGCTGCAGCGCGGCGCGGACCATCAAGCCAGCAGTCCTGCTCATAGTCGTATCTCCCGATGTACTCGCCGCCCCGATAGACGTGAACGTGCGCCCCGTGATCGCCGGGCCACTGGTAGATCACGAACCCCTTGATCTTCCATCTGGCCATCCCCGCCTCTTTATATTATCATCTGATAACAACAGTCGGCAAGTCCTTCGGCCCAAAACCACGCGGGCAGCCCGCACCCACGGCTGCCCGCACTGCTGCGCCCTCACGGCATCCGCTACGACAACTGGATCGCGAACAGGTCGTCCACGCCCACCGCCTTGCGGAGCCGCTCCAGCACGTCCGGCGGCGCGGGATCGTCCAGCGTCAGCGCCACCGCCGCCTGCCCGCGCTTCTCGCGCCGGCCCACCGCCATGTTCGCGATGTTGATCTCCGCCTCGCCCAGGATCGTCCCGATCTTGCCCACCATGCCGGGCCGGTCCGGGTAGAACATCAGCAGGATCAGCGGCGCGGGTTTCAGGTCTATGTCGAAATCGCCGATCTTCACGATGCGCGCCGCCTGGCCGTCGAAGCACGTCCCCGCGACCACGCACTCCTTCTTCTCCCCGCTGGCGGCCGCGGTCTCCGCAGTGACTACGATGAGGTTGGCGTACGTCCGCACCTGGTCGCTCTTGTGCTCGGCCAGCTCGATGCCGCGCGCTTCGGCCATGCCCGGTGCGTTGACAAGCGTCACCACGTGGCCGCTGCTCCGGCTCAGGAGCCCCTTCAGGGCGCACAGATTCAGCTCGCGCGTGTCCCCCGCCGCCAGCTTGCCATAGGTCCCGACCTTGAGCCGTGACACGGGGTCGCGCGCCATCTGCGCCGCCATGCTCCCCAGCATCTCCGCCAGCTTGGCGTACGGCGCCAGCTTGGAGTCCGGAGACACAGGCAGGTTCACCGCGTTGCGGATCACGCCGTCCCGGAAGAACTCCACGAATTGCCTCGCGATGTCCTCCGCCACCCGCTCCTGCGCTTCCGTCGTGCTGGCCCCCAGGTGCGGCGTCAACACGGCATTGTCGAGCGTCCGCAGCCTGGCATCCGCCGTCAGCGGCTCCTTCTCGAACACGTCCACGCCCGCTCCGGCGATGAGGCCCTCGTTCAGCGCGTCATACAGCGCCTCTTCGCTGACGATGCCGCCCCGCGCCGCGTTGACCAGGCGCGCCGACTTCTTCATCAGCTTCAGCTTCTCTTTGCCGATCAGGTTCTTCGTCTCGGGCGTCAGCGGCGTGTGGATGCTCACGAAATCCGACTCGCGCAGCAGCGTGTCCAGATCGCATTTCCTGACACCCAACTCCTCGGCCTTCTTGTCCGTCACGTACGGATCGTACACCAGGACGGTCATGTCCAGCGCCTGGCCGACCTTGACCACGATGCCGCCCACCTTCCCCAGCCCTATCACGCCGAGCGTCTTCCCGGTCAGTTCCACGCCGGTCAGGCCTTTCTTGTTCCACTTCCCGGCCTTCATCTCCCTGTCGGCCCTGGCCACGTTGCGCGCCGTGGCGAACAACAGCGCGACGGCATGCTCGGCGGCCGAGGTGATGTTCCCCAACGGCGTGTTCTGAACGATGATCCCCGCCTCCGTCGCGGCCCCCACGTCAATGTTGTCCACGCCGACGCCCGCGCGCCCGATGACCTGCAGCTTCTTCCCCGCGGCAATGATCCTCCCCGTCACTTTGGTCGCGGAACGCACGATCAGGCCGTCATACTCGCCGATGATCTCGCAAAGCTGGTCTTCGGTCAGCCCCGGCCGCGTATCCGCGGCGAGACCGCCTGCCTGGATAATTGCCGCGCCGCGCTCATTCAGCGCGTCGGCGATAAGCACCTTCGTGCCTGGCTTGACCGCCCGGACAGACGTTCCACTGCTCACGTTCCTCTCCTCCCACCCGTAGCATGGGCCTTCCGCCCATGTGCGCCGTAGCATGGGCATCTTGCCCATGCACGCCACCAGCGCGCGCCAAATGCTATCCGCCGCTTGCGGCGCGGCTACTTCAGTTTCAGACTCACAATCTGGAACGGCGTGTACGGCACCGCGATGCAGCCATCGCGGACCGCCGCCGCTCTGCCCTCTTCCTCCAGGATATTGCAGAACACGGCTTTCTTGAACGGCGCCGCGCACGCCAGCTTCGCCGTCCCGCGCGCGCCGTGAGCTTCATACAGCCGGACCACGATCGCGTCCGAGTCTTCGGCCTTCTTCACCGTGTCCAGCACCACGTTCGGCTGGTCAACGCTGAACAGCGATCGCGGCTGAACGGCGCCCGGCGCGAACTGCACCGGCACGTTGAAGCGGTAGCCCTCCGCGACCACGCCGCCCTCCCGCCAACCGCCGGCGTGCGGCATGATGGCGTAGGCGAAGGTCTGCTTCCCTCTGTCGGCCACCGGGTCGGGCGTCGTGCTCGCGCGCAGCAGGCTGATGCGCATCGTGTTGCCGTAGGTGCTGTAGCCGTACTTGCTGTCGGTGAGCAACGCCACGCCGAAACCCGTCTCGCTCAGGTCCGCCCATTTGTGTCCCGGCACCTCGTATCTGGCCAGATCGTACGGCGTGTTGTAGTGCGTGGGCCGCTCCACGCAGCCGAACTGCATCTCGTACGTCGCGTTCATGGCGCGCGCGTTCACGGGGAACGCGGCTTTAAGCATCCGGCGCGATTCCTGCCAGTCCACAGTCGTGTGGAACTCCAGCCGCCGCGCGCCGGCATCGAGGCGCACCGTCTGTTTCAGCTTGCTCTTGGCGCCGATGCGCCGCTCATACACCACCTCCGCGCGCAGCAACGGCTTCCGCCCGGCCGGGGCCCTGCACTTCTCGGCGGGCGGGCAATCCTTCACGGTCTCGAGGTGGAACGGGTCCACGTCCCACGCGTCTGCGGACGTCGGGTTGTCATCGAAGACCTGGAGCACGTTGCCCGGCCCGCTCAGCGCCTCGCGGCCGCTCTCCTTCTCGACCAGACTCTCCAGCGTGCCGGACGTCGTGAGCACCGCCTTGAGATGGCGGTTCTCCAGGACGATGCGCTCGCCCTGCCGCGTGACACGCACTTCGTCCGGCGCGGGCACAACCGCCCCGACGCCGTAGCTCGGCGCCTCGATGAAAACCACCGTGCCATCGGGCTGCCGCGCCACTTCGCTGCGCGCGAAACCGATCGTGTTCACGGGTGTGAACAGGGCCGCGCTGTCCGCCTTCCGCCCGACCGCCGCCTCCAGCGCCGCACTGCGCAGCGTCTCGCCCGTCCTCCGTATCTCGGCGTGTTGCCGCTCCGTGTCCTGGTAGACCAGCGTGATCGAAGAACCTGGCAGGATGTCGTGGAACTGGTTCAGCAGGAGCAGCTTCCACAGCCGGTCCAGTGCCTTCGCCGGATACCGGTAGGCGGGACGCTTAGTCCCGCCAGTGCCGGCCAGCACCGACAGGAACTCCACCTCATGCAGCAGGAATTCGTTCTTGCGGTTGTTCCGCTTGGTTGAAGCCTGCGTTGTGTACGTGCCGCGGTGGTACTCGAAGTACAGCTCGCCGATGATCAGCGGCCTGTCGGTGCAGTCGTCCTCCAGAAGCGTGAAAAACTCCTCGGCGCTGCGGATCTGCGTGCGCGGCACGCCTTCCAGGTCGCGGCAGCGCCGCAGCATCTCCAGCATCCGCTTGGTCGGCCCGCCGCCGCCGTCGCCGAAACCGAAGAGCAGGTAGCTGTGCCGCGAGCGGTCGTGGTCCTTGTAGTTGCGCGCGTTCTCGCGGAGCTGCGCCACGGTCGCCAAAGCGTTATACGTATCCAGCGGCGGGAAGTGCGCCAGCACTTCGCTGCCGTCAATGCCCTGCCACGTGAAGGTGTGGTGGTGCGGCTTGTTGAAACGGTTCCATGACAGCTTCTGCGTCAGGAAGCGCGTTATGCCGGCCAGCCGCATGAGTTGCGGCAGTTGCCCATTGTAGCCGAAGACGTCCGGGTTCCAGAATTCGCGGCACCGGATGCCGAACTCCTTCTGGAAGAACCGCTGCCCGTGCAGGAACTGCCGCGCCAGCGCTTCGCCCGAGGGGATGTTGCAGTCCGGCTCGACCCACGTTCCGCCGACCGGCACGAACTGCCCGCGCTTCACTTTCGCTCGTATCCGCGCGTACAGGGCCGGGTTCTTCTCCTTCATCATCGCGTATTGGCAGGCCTGCGAGCAGGCAAACTTGTGCTCGGGATACGCGTCCATATACGTGGTCTGCGAGCTGAACGTGCGCTCGCACTTGCGGTACGTCTCTCCCAGCGGCCACAGCCAGGCGGTGTCAATGTGCGCGTGACCGATGGCCGACAGCTCGTGCGTGAGCGTCCCGTTCCGGCGGCCATACAGGGCCTTCAGGATCTTTCGCGCCGCAGGCCACGTGGCGCGGTCTTCGAGGTCGCAGATGTTCGCGACGCGGTTCAACTCCGACAGCAGCTCGCCCGCCCAGGTCTTGTCCAGACCTTTCTCCGCATCGGCTTCGAGTTCCTGCAGGACAAGGAAGTCGTAATAGAGGTCCCACGCCTCGGCGTCGAAGAGCGCGATGTCGCACTGGTCCAGCACGAAGGGGCTCAGCGACCGGAACGGCCCCTCGCTTGGCTTGCCGAACATGCGGTTGCACGCCATCTCGACGTCAAAGGCGATCGTCTCGCCGCCCCTGGCTCTGCGGAGCAGCACGGCATCCGGCCGCGCGCCGCTGTCCGGGCCGTGCGGCTCGTGGTTCAGCCCCTGCACAGTGCGCCCGCCGACCCACAGCGTCGCCTCGCTGTGCGAATCCCACAGCAGGTCCACGCGCCTGCCGGCCCATTCCCTGGGAACGCGCGTCTTCGCCTTGAACCAGAACGTGGCCCAGCCGGGCCCGAACTGCGCGCCGGGTTTCACGCGCTTGTAGCGGAGCTTCCGCGACTCCGCGTAGGAGATGCGGTCCGTCCGCTCGCTGACAAGCAGCTCGTCCACGGGCCGCCTCTGCGCGTAGATCAGTCTCTGGATGCGGTCGCCGAACTGCTGCAGCCGTGCACGGGTGTAGTCAGGATGCCTTTGCACTTCGTTCTCCTTTGTGGTTCACGCCACCGCCCTGCGCCGTACCTTGATCCTCCGGATCGAGGCTCGACCCGGAGGATCGAGTTACGCCGCCTTTGAAGGAAGCGGGAGACTGTTATTCCAAAAACTCTGGGCGAGGCAAAGGGAAAAAACGTGTCGGAATGGCGGGGAGCACCCGGCGCGCAGGTCGAACTGGGGCTGCACTCGCGCGGGAATCATGAAGATGCAATGCGAATCATGGCCCGAACAAGCTTGTGGACGTCGGTTGCCGAATTGGCATCGCGGACGCCTGTGCCCTTCCGGTTCTTCTCGAAGCGCGCCGCCCGTTCGAGCGCAACCTTCTGTTTCGGGTACAGCATGGCAGAAACGTCGCGCCCCTTCGAGTACTTGGGAAGATGCTTCCTCAGGTGCTTGATAAGCTTGGCGGCGTTGAGGAATGCGCTGTTTGTGTCCTCAAAATGAAGCAAGAACCAGTACTCAAAACATGGGTTCGACAGGGCAACCAAGAGGTGATTTCCTTTGGCCTTGTCGAGGGCTTTAGCCAGAGAAGGATGCTTGTCAACATCAAAGACACACCAGACAGCGTCGTACGCGAACTGCTGAAGCTTCTCCTCACCAATCCGTTTCAGCGCGTAGTCTACAACAGAGATCGGTGCGCTGGCGCACTCCGGACCACATACTCTTACCTCGACACTCATCAGGCCCAGCGCGCGCCGCAAAGCCTCAAAGTAGACTGGCTCTGTCTTCTCTCCCTCGCAGACAACCAAGAGGCACCTACGCGGCGCACGGCGGCCGGGGCGGCGGCGGTACGACTCCTCGCTGCGGAACCTGTGAGCCATCAGAAGCGGAACCCCCCGAGCACGGGCACGGCGCCGTACCGGCCTGCGAGGTACCCTTTCTGCAAGGCCTCGTCTTTGCGCGGACGGTAGTCGATCAAGGAATACAGATGCGACGCCCCCGTTTTGTCCTTTTCTGTGAACCAGACCTGGTCTCGTCGGAGCAGGTCCGGATCGAGCAGCGTCGTGTCATGTGTGCTGAAGATGATCTGGCCGTTCCTCTTATTTGTTAGCGGCGAGTTGAAGATCTCAAGAATCTTGCGGGTCATGTGTGGGTGGAGACTCGCATCAAGTTCGTCAACCACGAGGACGTGTCCGTTCTGCAGCACATCCAGGCAGTAACCCGCGAGGCTGAAGAAGCACCGCGTTCCATCTGACTCATCATTGAAGTCAAAGCGTACTGGCGCGCCGGTATCGGCCATCCGGTGCCTGCTGTACACTTCGAGAATATGTCCCTTCATTAGCTGACGAAGGAGGGGTCGCCGGATGTCGTCCGGCATTTTCTTGGGAAGATCCGCTTCTAGCACGCGCCGCTGCCGTACTTCCACGCTCTCGATCCCGAGATCCGCGTCCCGAAGCCAGCCCATCACTTTACGGTGAACGGAAGGATCCCTGACCATGCGGCTTGCTGTTCGGTCAGGCGGCGCGTCACCATAGCCCAACCACAATGCCTTTGTGAACCAGCGGTGCACCAGGGCTAGCTGTGGGTGGTTGAAACTCGCGCCCACAGATACGTACAGTGCATCGTGGCGCGTCATTGTTCTCAAACGATGCTTTTCCCCCAACATGCGGGGTCCAAAAGTCCAGCGGTCCTCGTTGCGCTCAAACAGGCTCTGGGGGCGCCCCTTAGGGTATGCCACCAGCCATTCCTCGTGGATCTTCCGCTGACCCGCGGAGAAGCCGTATTGGTAGCGGACGCCATCGGAAACAAATGTCACCTCGAATAACGTAGGGGCCTTTGCAGTCTCCGAATGCAAGAGAAATGGCGCGACGTCAATGGCCCCGCCCGCCTCTTTCTCTCTGGCTGACGTGGTAACGATCTGGTGCATGGCGTCAAATGCCTTCACAAGATTGCTCTTCCCGGAGGCGTTCGCCCCATAGACAACGGCGCTCTTCAGCAACCGCTTCTTGCCGCCGCCCAACGCAGGGCAAGGGAAGCAATGTGTCTTTTGATGCTCGGCGGCGGTGCCCGCCACCATGGAGAGTACCTGCTCATCTTTGAACGAGCGAAAATTCTTGACCCTGAACTCAATCAGCATGCCCGCCTCCCTTTATCTAATCGTCTAATTAAGACGTAATATTTGCAGACTTTCCCCGAAATTCAACAACAGATTGTGATTTATCCCTCATTCGGAGTGGTCTGCGGACGACAGAAACAGTCACGGCTCCCGCAGCCACACCAGCATTTTCCCCCAAGGCGCTGTTGTCCCAGGTACAGTACGGCACGCCCTTAAAGGGCGCGGACATGGCACGCGGCGGGTCGAAATGGTAGATGGCATTGCTGGCCGCGCGTCCGGCAGCTTGGGTCCGCGCCTGGACATCGTCGCCACGCCGCCCTGCGGCGCCCGTTCGCTGCGCCCTCCGCGGCGAGACGCCCTACTTCTCCGCCTGGCTCTTGCCCTTCTCCAGGTACTGAGCCACGTTGCTCTTATCAATGATCACGGCGTCAATGGGCACGTGGCGCGGAATCTGCTCGCCCTTCAGGTGCTTCAGCATCAGCTCGACGCCCTCGCGCCCCATGCGTTCGGGGTCCTGCCGCACCGTGGCGTCAACTTCGCCGCTCTCGATCGCTTTCAGACACGCGGGGATGGCATCGAACCCCACCAGCAGCACCTTGCCCATCAGGTCCTTGCTCTTCACGGCCTGCCGCGCGGTCATGATCATCGGATCGCACGCCGCGAAGACCGCCGCCAGGTCGGGCGTGGCACTGAGCACGTTCAGCGTGATCTCGTTGGCTTTCGTCGCGTCCCAGTCGGCCACCCGGAAGATCGCTTCCATGACGCCCTTCTGCCTGTCGTCGGCGGTCTGCGATCCCGTGGCGCCGCCGAGGATCAGCACCTTGCCTTTCTTGTTGAGCTTGCCGGCAATGTACTCGCCCGCCAGATTCGCGGCCTTGATGTTGTCCGTGGCGACGTGGCTCCGCACGACCTCGTGGTCCACGCGCGTATCAACGGTGACGATGGGAATCCCGGCCGCCTTGGCCTTGTCGAACGTGTCCCCCAGCCCGCGCGAATCCACGGCGCCGACGACCAGGCCGTCCACTTTCTTGAGGATGGCGTTGTCCAGCGCGGCCTTCTGCAGGGCCATGTCCGCCTTCGACGCCGTCAGGTCAACGAACTTGACGCCGGCCTTCTGCGCGGTCTTGGCAGCGCTGTCGGCCAGCGCATTCCAGAAGGCGTTGGTGGAGGAATACCCGACGTAGGCGAGCGTGATGGTCTTGCCGCCCGCGGCGCCTTCGGCCGGCTTGTTGTCGCCGCCCTGCCCGCCGCACCCGGCCGCAAGAAAGCCCAGGACTGCGCCAAGCACAACCGCCGGCCACAGCTTCACTGTGTTCATACTTGTCCTCCTTGTCGCGCCATGGGGCCCAAGCCTACGTCCTGCGCCTTCGTTGCACAGTGTCAATCCACACCGCCACAATGATAACCAGCCCGATGGCCACCTGCTGCCAGTACGAGTCCACGCCGCACTGGATCAGGCCGGCGTACAGGGAGCGGATCACCAGGACGCCGATGATCGTCCGGCCCACGCCGCCCATGCCGCCGAAGAGACTGGTCCCGCCGATCACGGCCGCGGCGATGGACTGCAGCTCCCAGCCCAAGCCGAAGTTCGGTTCCACGTAGTCCAGCCGCGCCGTCTCCACCACGCCCGCCAGGCCCGCCAGCAGCCCGCCGATCGAATAGTAGATGATCCTGCAGCGGTTCACCGGGACGCCCGACAGCCGCGCCACTTCCGCGTTCCCGCCGATCGCGTACGCGTTAAAGCCCAGCTTGGTCATGGACATCAGGAAGATGGAAACCAGTATCACGCCCAGCGCGATCAGGGACGGCACCAGCCAGCCTTTGCCGAGCACGCTGAAGCCCGGCGCGAACATGGACATGTCGCGCCCTTTGCCGATCATCTCCGCCGCGCCACGGGCGATCATCATCATGCCCAGCGTGACGATGAACGGCGGCACTCGCGTCGCCACCACGGTCGTGCCGTTGACGAAGCCGACCGCCAGGCCCATCCCCGCGCCGCACGCCACGGCCAGCCATAGCGGGTCATGTGCCGCCAGCATTCGGCCGGTGACGCACGCGCACAGCGCCAGGATTGACCCGACGGACAGATCGAGGCCGCCGGAGATGAGCACGATCGTGGTGCCTGTGGCCATGATGGCCAGCACCGCCGACTGCGCGAAAATCTGCGTGAAGTTGCTCACCTGCCTGTAACTCGGCGTCAGGATGAGGAAGACGACCGTGATCAGCAGCAGCCCCAGGACCGCTTCGATCCCCTTCTTGAAATGCTTCAGCACCGAACCCGGTTCGCTCATCCGTCCCACCCCGGAACCCTACTCCCCCGCGCCAATCGCCACGCGCAGTATGTCCTCTTCCGTCGGCTCGCCTCTGTTGAACGTCTGCTTGATGCCGCCTCTGCGCAGCACCACAATGCGGTGGCTCATCTCCAGGGCCTCCGTGTAATCGGATGTGAGCATCAGAATGCCGACTCCCTGCTCCAGGAGTTGCTTCATGATGCGGTACACCTCGGCCCGGCCCTTGATATCTATGCCGCGCGTGGGCTCATCGAAGATGACGACGCTGCACTGCGCGCCCAGCCACTTGGCCAGCACGACTTTCTGCTGGTTCCCGCCCGACAACTGTCCCGCCAGCGTGTCCCTGCTCGGCGCCTTGACCTGCAGTTTCGTCATGTACTCGTCCGCCTCGCGGTCAATCCTCCCATGCCGCAGGATGCCGCCGGCGCTCAGACGGTCAATGCTGGGCAGCGCGTAGTTGTTGCGGATGGAATGATCGAGAATCAGGCCCTCGGTCTTCCGGTCTTCGGTGAGGTACGCGATGCCGTGGCGCACGCCTTCCGCCGGCGTGGCGCACCTGACCTTTCGGCCCCGCACGAAGACCTCCCCGCTGTCCATCCGGTCCACGCCCGCGATGGCACGCCCGAGCTCCGTCTTCCCCGCGCCCATCAGGCCGGTCACGCCGAGTATCTCGCCCTGCCGCACGGTCAGGCTGATGCCGTTGAGCACGTTCCCGCGCCGCACGTCCTCCACGCGCAGCGCCTCCGCCTCGCGCGGCGCGGGGAGGTCGGGGTACTGCTTCTTGATCTGCCCGCCGATCATCTTCTCGATCATCTCCTCGAGCGTCAGGGCGCTGATGGCGTAGGTGCCCGCGTTCCTGCCATCGCGCAGGATCGTGACTCTGTCGCCCAGCTCGTGCACTTCGCGGTAACGGTGCGAGATGTAGACGAACCCGACCTGATGCTCCCTCTTCAGCCTGCCGATGACCTCAAACAGGTCGTGCCGGGAGCGGTCTTCGAGCACGTCGGTCGGTTCGTCCAGGACCAGCGCGCAGGCATCCGTGACAAGCGCGCGGGCGATCTCGACCATCTTCTGCTGCGTGACGCTCAGCTCGCCGACAACCGCGTGCGGATCGAGTTCAATGTGGAACCGTTTCAGGTATTCCGCCGCCCGCCCGTACAGCGCGCGCTTGTCAACCAGCCCCCAGCCCCCCGCCTGCACCAGCATCGGCTCCACGCCCAGGAACATGTTGCGCGCGATGTCCAGGTCGGGCACCAGGCAGATTTCCTGGTAGATGAAGCGCAGCCCCTTCTGCAGCGGCACCTGCGGGGAGGTGATGCGGACTTGCTCGCCACGGATGAAAATGTCGCCGCCGTCGCACGCGTACGCGCCGCTCAGCACTTTGATGAGCGTGCTTTTCCCCGCGCCGTTCTCCCCCAGCAGCACGTGGACTTCACCGGGAAACAGCGTGAAATCCACCCCGTCCAGCGCCACGACGCCGGGGAAGCGCTTGACGATGCCTCTCATCTCCACCAGAGGCTTCTTGTCCGCCGTCAGTTCCATCCTGTTCCTTGAGCGTCAGGAGCAGCGCCCGCACGTTCAGCACCGCGGCGCCCTTCTTGCGCGTTTCGCTCGTTTCGGTTCGGCAGGCAGAAGCGGACTTGTAAGCGCCTCGTACAGTGCAAAAAGGTGTTCCACTCGTTCCCGGTCGCTGCGGAACGGTTCGCGACGGTAGCAGCGGTCCACCGCGCGGTCCAATTCACTGTGCGCTTTGGCGAGTGGCGCGGGCATGGTCAGCGGATCGTAGAGATCGGCTAAAGTGCTCTTGCCCTTCGGGGGAAGGTACGGCGCGCGCGCGTCCAGCACGGCCTGCGCGGCGGCTTCCACGGCCCCCTTCCGTTTCGCAGTCACATCAGCAGGCCACGGAAAGTTGTTGTAGACAATGTTATTCGAATACTGGTAACGGCTTTCCAATCGCCCTGCAACGCATCGCATCCAAGCGTTATGCATTGCGGAGGAAAGAATTCCAAAGTGATAAACCGTCGCGTCAGCCACAACCAGCGAGCTACCGCTGGCGATGATATCCGGCGACAGAAAACCGATGGGGATATACTTCCTATTCTCTGATGAGACCTTGGGGATGATAAGGTACTGCGTTTTAGGTTGACGAATCTCCCCAAACAAAGTGGGTGTCAACGCCAACTCTCGTGTTTGTGGACGTGTACTTCCCTCTCGAAATCGCCGTACTCCGTCTATTCGCGCGCGCAGGAGCGGACTTGCTCGTAGAAGCTCTGGCGGAGCATCCACGAGCCAAACGCACCACCGCTCCGTTCCATTGAGGAACTCTTCTCCGCCATAGAGCACGCGCACGTACGGTCCAAGGGCCGGCGTTTCACGGAGGAGCGCTTCCTTGTGTTCCTTTGTCAGGATCAGCCCGGCCTCATCGCCATCGTTCCGGTCCTTATCAATCATCATGCTCCCATAATTGATCGGTGGTGCATCACCAATCGGTTTGGTACGCGTCTGAACAGTCGTGTCCCCCGCTGCTACCAGATACGGACTGATGTTCGCCACGTTCGACATCGTAACGTGCCCGTCGTCCGTGTCGTATTCATATATCCGTTTGTTTGCCTTCTCCTCAGTTCCGAATCCAATGATTACGACGTGGACGTGGGCTTTTCCTCTTGCTTCGCTGGTCCATGGAAAAGTGCGGTGCCCAAAATGAATTTTGATTCCCCAACGCCTGAACAGTTCGCCCCATAGAATTCCCACTTGCTCGCCTTGGGTAATCGAATTCGTTGATACGAAGGCGGCCGTGATGCTCGTTCCCGCGATATATTCTGCCGCTTTGCAGTACCAGCACGTGACATAATCCAGGATGCCAGCACCCCGCACACCACTCCAGATTTGGGCCATGTCGGCTTTTTGTTCGGCGTTCTGTTCTTTCTTCCCCACAAACGGCGGATTGCCCAGCACGTACACGCCTTCGGCTGGCGGCAGCACTTCGCGCCAGTCCAGCCGCAGCGCGTTGCCTTGGACAATATGGGGCGTGCTGCGCAGCGGCAGGCGCTCAAACGTCTGCCCGAAGGCTTCCGACACGCGCAAATTCATCTGGTGGTCCATCAGCCATAGCGCGACCTCAGCGATACGCACGGGCCACTCGCCAAGTTCAATACCGAAGAACTGATCTACATCCACCTTGATGAGTTCGCGCACGTCGAGGAAGCGCTGGCCGGATGAGTGCAATTCCCGGAGCACGTCAAGTTCAAGCAGCCGCAGTTCGCGATACGAGAGGACAAGGAAGTTCCCGCAGCCACAGGCCGGGTCTAGGAAGCGCAGTGAGCGCAGCTTGTCATGAAATGTCTCCAACCGCGCCAGGCGCCCGGTGGAGCGATCTGCGCGGCGCGCCTCGAACTCGGCGCGCAAATCGTCGAGAAACAACGAGCGGATGACTTTCATAATGTCGCGTTCGGAGGTGTAATGCGCGCCTTGTTGGCGGCGGGTCTTGTCCTCCATGATGCCTTGAAACAGGCTGCCGAAAACCGCAGGCGAGACGCGCGCCCACTGGAAGTCGGCCGCCGCCAATAGCGCGTCACGCATCTCGCGATTGAAGGAAGCGAATCCCAATCTGTCGCCAAAGAGTTGCCCGTTCACATACTTGAAGCCGTCGAACGTCTCGATGGATGCAGCCGCCCAGTTTTCGCGGGGCGTATTCAGATATTGAAACAGCTCGTTCAGCCGTGCTCCAAGGTCCCCGCCATCCTCGCCTGTCTTCTCGCGAATGAATGTGCTGAAAGCGTTCGGCTCAAAGACGCCGGTATCCTCGGCAAACAGGCAGAAGAGGATTCGCACCAGCAGCTTTTCCAGATCGCTGCCCGTGAACCCGCCGGCTTCGAGCGCGCGGTGAAGCTGGCTCATCCGCGCGTACGCTTCTTCATTGGCCGGGTCTTCAGGATGGAGTTTGACCGTGCGTTCGCCCTTGATGAACGCGAAGTGCCGGATGTAGCGGTGCAGTTCCGACAAAGGGAAATCGGTGACGTCGTAATGAATCCCAGCGAACATCGGCAGATTGGCTTGCTCGTCAGGTTCCAGGTCATACACCGCAATGCGTTTGAAATCCGAGAGGATGACGAAGCGCGGTAGTCTGTTGTTGGCGTTCTCCCGCAACAGATCGCCAATATACTCAAACGCCTGGGACTCCGCCACGGAGAAGCTTTTCCCGGCGCTCTTGTGTTCGACCAGCAGCACTCCGGTCCAAAGCAGGTCTATGAAGCTGTACTTGCCCCGGATGTTCTTCACCGCGACTTCGAAGCTGCCCACGGTCCGGCGCTCACGCCCAAAGACCGCGAAGAAGTCGTTCCAGAAGCTCTGTTTGTCCGCATGCTCGCTTGTGGCCGCTGCCCAGCTACGCGAAAAGGCTACGGCTCGATCGCGGACCTCATTCCACGAAAGACTTGCCATGCAGGGAGTTTACGTTCTCAGGCGGCAGTCGTCAAATCACGCCCTTCTCAGACCCTCGCCGTTACGGGGTTCAATGGCAGACCACGGCAATTGCCGCAGCAGGGGGCGAGGCAGACGCGGCGGGCGGGGGAGGCGGGATGGAACACGAGAGCGAGGGGCAGGAGCTGGAGCGGCTGTTCATCGCGTGGCCGAAGCTGCCGGAGACGACGAAGGCGGCGATATTGGTGCTGGCGGGCGTGCGCGAGGCGCCGGGACCTGGGCGGCGGGCGGGGGCGTTTCGCGTTTCACCGTGCTGGCGGGATCACCTTCACGTCGCAGGCGGCAGCCAACTGGGCCTCGGCCGGCGTCAGTCCTTCCGCTTTCTTGAAGCTCATGCCGACGGGGTACAGTTTCGGCGTGGCCTTGATGAACGCGATGATGTTCTCATCGGTGTCGGTGATCAGCAGGTCTTCGGGGAACACCAGACCGTTCTTCATGATCTGGCCCTTGAGCTTGCCGCCGGCGAGCGCCTCGCGCAGCAGCGCACGGTCCATGTCCGACAGCTTCAGGCCGTCGGGGGTGATTTCGCACTTCCGGTAATCACAATGGGCCACGCCCCTGGTTTCGCGACAGACCTTCAGGTACGCATTGATCTCGACCGGCACCAGTATGACGGGCGACGCCTGCATCTTCGTGGCGGCGTAGTAGTGGCGGTAGAAGAACTCGTCCATCCTCAAGCCTTTGGCGCCGGTCTGCTTGTCATCGGCTTCGGCAAGGCGCAGCTTGTAGAGGGACGCTTCGGGATCGGCGGCGCCCCAGGTTCCCAGCAACTGGGCTTCCGTCATGCCCGGCGGCAAGGCGCCGCCCAGCACCGGCGCGTCGGCTGTCTTCTTGTCGTCCTCGCAGGAAGTCAAGAGCACCACCATCGCGACAGCGACCACCACCACTCCCACGGCTCTCATGGGCATCTCCTTGTTCGTTCTATGGGGCAATCCTGTGGATGGCCCGGCGACCCGCAGGTCGCTCTGCTTCGACACGGTCCCCCGTCCGCGGAAGACAGCCCGCCGGACATGCGTTTGGAGCAATTGGGGGCATAGTATAGGCGGCGCGGAGGCCCGTCAAGGGGCGTAGCTGAAAACCCGCCGCGCAGTGTGCATCACCGGACATGCGATGACGATCACGCGGCCGGGCGAAGCGGCTTGTAACGGGCAGCGCGCAGCGGACGCGGCGTGGCCCAGAGACGGTCTTCGCGGGCATCGCCGC
>JAPLOD010000617.1 GCA_026692735.1 Planctomycetota bacterium
GCCCGCTCGAAGGCCGGATCATGCTCCTGCAGCCAGAGCAGCTTGGCGAGCGAGAAATCGTCCTTGAAGCGGTAGCCATGCCGGCCGCAGAACTCGCCTGCCACGGCATTGATGCGCTCGGCATAGCCCGCGGCGCGGCCGTCGTTGTACATGATGCCGGGCAGGAGCGGCCGGAGCTCGCGGTCCACAGCCGTGATCGTGCCCGACGTCGCGTCCACGCTCGCGGCCGCGATGGCCGTGGGGCGAACGCCGGCCACCGCCTGCTGCACCGCGGAGCATACGGCGCGCCACCAGTCCTCCGGTTCCTGCTCCCGGCGCACCCCCTCCGCCCGCACAGGCGCCAGGGCGCAGGAGCCCGCGCCGCGCACTTCGCCCCCCACGGTGCAGACCAGCACGCGCACCGCGCTGGTGCCCACGTCAATGCCGCACACCAGGCGTTCCACAGCTCTCGTCTCCCGTCCTGGCGTGGCGCTCATCCGCCATAGTGTGTGCGGCCCCTCCTGCGAGGCCGATACCTGCAAGCGTTCGCTCACTTCACCTTGGTCTGTTTGGCCTCCGGTTCGTAACGCCGATAGGATAGACGCCGCCTCCGTGCAGGGCAAGGAGCGACAGCCCACGGGCATCTGAATCGCCGTCGTTCGGAAAATCGGGGGACACGATTCCCAATCCAGTCCGTTTCCTCGACCGCCACAAATGGCTGAATTGGGATCGTGTCCCCCGAATTTCCGCAGTACAATCCACACGGGGAACCGCTATGAGATCTGAAACGAGAGTGAACGCAGTCGCAGTCTCGCTTGCGGCGCTGGCCGCCGTGACGAGCGCGGCATTCGCCGGCGAGGCGCCGCCGAACGACAAGCTGCCGCTGGGCTCTCGTAACCTCTACCCCTCGCCCGAACGCCCCCTCGGTTGGCGCGGGGACGGCAACGGACGCTATCCCGCTGCCGAGCCGCCGCTGCACTGGGGGCGCGAATCCAAGGCGGTACGGGAACTGCGCGTGCAGACGCGGAAGCCCCACGCGGACGATACGGGCAAGCCGATGCCCGACGGCGTGATCCGCGAGTGGCTCGTGCTCGGCCCTGTGCCAATCCCGGCAGGCAAGAGTGCCAAGGGCGATTTCAGCACGGACGAAGGCAGCGCTGCGCCTGACGACGGCGCTAAGTCCGGCGATCTTGTCTGGAAAGCCGTCACGACGGACACGTCCTGGGTGAACTTCTGGCCGATGTACAACAAGGTCGTGCCGACTGCCGAGGGAGTTGTCGCGTACGCGCACGCCTGGATCAACTCGCCAAGTGGCATGCCGGTCTATCTGAACTTCATGCCCGCCGATGCGTCGCGCGTCTGGCTGAACGGCAAACAGGTCGGGACTGCCGGCCATGTCAAACTCGATCTGGCGAAAGGCTGGAACCGTCTGTTGCTGCGCGTCGCGCCGCACCTCGAGACGGACTGGTCAAAAGGAGTGATCCAGTGGCATTTTAACGCGGCCTTCTTCGGAACCGAATCCGGCGGCTACGAGAGCACGAACATCCTCTGGTCAACGCCCATGCCGGACAACGGGCCAGGAGCGGGTTCGCCGATCGTCGTCGGGGACAAAGTCTTCGTGCAGGCGGAACGCTGCCTGCTCGTCTGCATCGGAGCCAACGACGGCAAGGTGCTTTGGGCAAAAGCGACCACGTACGCGGATGCTGCCACGGAAGAAGAGAAAGCGAAGAACGCGGCCGTGTTCGCCGAGATCGCCCCAATGACTGCAAAGGTGACGGACTCGCTTCAAGCCTACTGCGCCGCGCCGGAGAAGTACGCACCCGATGCCAAGCTGCGCGCCGAAAGGCTGGGCCTCGAGAAGAAGATCAACGACCTCGTGATGAGGATGGACCTCGAGAGATTCAGCGGCCAAGGCGACAGCGAAGGCGGCGAAGCCGCCGCAACGCCCGTCAGCGACGGGGAACATGTCTATGTCCTGTTCGGTTCCGGCGCGGTCGCCTGTTTCGACCTCCAGGGCAAGCGGACATGGGCGACTGTCGTCGGGGTGAAGCACGCTGAGCACGGGTACTGCGCGTCGCCGTGTCTCATTGACGGAAAACTTATCGTGAAGTCCTCCAAGTACCTTGGGGCCGTGGCTCTGGACTGTAAGACCGGCGCCGTCGTGACGCCCATGACGTTATGGAAGACAAAAGGACTCCACATGATGTCGTCGCCGGTGGAAGTGGTGGTGGGTGGCGAGAAACTGGCCGTCATGTCCTTCGGGCTACTGGTGCGCGTGAAAGACGGCAAGATCATGGCCAAAGACTTCACGCCGCCGTACTACAACATTGAGGACTACGTCTCTCCCGTCGTCGAGGGCCGAACGGTCTGCTGTCACGTCTTGCCGAAGGGCGAGGACGGCGGGCGGCGGCTGGCGTTTCAGACGCTGCCGGACAGCATCAGTGACCCGCTGACGATAGAGGAGACAAAACAGTGCCAGTACAACACGAAGGCATTTCCGACGTGGTTCTCTTACTGCCAGTGCGGATCACCTCTTCTGTACCAGGGGCTGGCGTACATCGTAAGCTCGGACGCAGTGCTCACGGTGATTGATGCCGCCAAAGGCGAGGTGGTCTACCAGAGGGTGTTGGACCTGAGCCCGTATATGTTCCACGGCGGCATCATACGAGGCGGCTGCGGCTCGAGTCCGACGCTCGGCGGCAAGTACATCTACATCTCGGATAACCAGGGAACGACAGTGGTTCTCGAACCGGGGCGCGAGTTCAAACAGGTTGCCAGGAACCGCATGGAGCAGTTGTGGTTCCGCTACGGTTTCGAGCGCAATGAGTGCACGCAAAGCAGCCCCGTCTTCGTCGGGAGCAGAATGTACTCCCGCGGAGAGGTCAACCTGTACTGCATCGGGGAAAAGGACAAGTAGCCGGCCGCGTGCATCACGCCGTGACTTGAGCCCGGGCGTGCAACCGGCTTGGCACAGACGTCGCTGATGCGCCGCGCAACTTCTTCCCTTGTCCAGGGGATTGGGGGCGGTACATCTCGTGCGCATGCTCAAGCTCGACATGTGCCGTTTTGCGCTTCTTTGCGCGGGAATGCTGCTGCTGACGTCCTGCGGACGGCGACCGGCCGGAGGCGCTCTTTCTGTCACCATTTATGATCGCGGTGCTTTCGTGCGCGACCGAAGGGTCGTTGCCAATGTGAGTTCCGGACGGACGTCCATCCAATTCGGAGACGTGCCGGCCACGCTCGATCCATATTCCGTTCGTCTGACGGCAACCGACGGGAAGCGGCTCGACGTCCTGGAACAGAATTACGATTACGATCTGTACTCCAGCGGCATTCTCCTGGACCGCGCCATTGGGCGAGATGTGGAGGCCGTCTATCCCGATGGGACCTCTGTGACCGGGACGCTCCTGTCGTTCGACTATGGAGTCGAAGAACACTATGGGAACGAGGTCAACTGGCGGGAGGACGTTCATAGCTTCGGAGACTATGGCCAGTACCCGGGCGAGCCGCCGCCGAAAGAGTATGGAGGGCATTATCGGCCATTCGGCAGGGGCGAACTCATACAGGAGTACTGGTGTCGCATCTTATTGCGGACCCGGCCCGGAGAACTGCGTATCTTGACCGTCAACGATCTGGCCGACCTGCGCTTCGTTTGTCCGCCTGCGGACTTGCGGGAGGAGCCTCGGCTCACATGGGAGATTGATAACCGTGCAGGCCCAAGGCGCGAGCTTGAGCTTTCCTATCTCGCCGGTGGCATTCAGTGGCGCGCGGACTACGTTCTGCGCGTGGACGCTGCGGGCGCCCGCGCATCGCTCGCCGCCGCGCTCTCTCTGAAGAACGAAACCGGAGCCGACCTGCGTGACGCGACGGTCAAAGTGGTCACCGGCGAGGTGGAGCTTAGACCGGAGGTGACCCAGCCGCGCGTCGTTGTTATCACCATGAAGAAGGGGCGTCGCCTGCGCTTCCTTTTCCCCTTCACGGAAGGGCCAGGCGAGCCGGAGTTCCCGGAGGAAGTCAAGAAGAACGAGTACCTCCGGCAGGGCCAGCTCTTCGAATACCACACCTATGAGATCCTGCGCCCGGTCACACTGCGGAATAACGAGACCAAGAACGTCGAGTTGTTTGGGCCGAAACGCATCCTGTCCTTGGGGCCCGTCCACCTCGAATACGACCCGGGGCGCGCGCCGCAAGACGTGCGTCGCCGCACCGAGCTGGTCAACTCGAAGGCCAACGGCCTGGGGATCCCGTTGCCTGCGGGGAGGATCGAAGTGTGGCGGCAGGCTTCCCCCGAAGGACAAACCCCCGTCAGTGCCGAGAGTATTCCCGCGACGCCGGTGGACGAGAAGATCCCCGTGGACTTGGGGCGCGACGAGACCCTGAGCTGCAGATGTACCGGACCGATGGAAGACACCGACAACGGCAGGGCTGCGCGGCGCTGGTTCTACGAGATCCGCAACGGCGGGGCATCTCCGTGCGAGATCACGGCCGTCTGGTATCCGGAGATTGTCGCGCTGCCGGACGCCGACGAGGGGCCGGCAGACTTGAAACAGGAGCCGATGGCGGACAAGGTGACGCTGGTTCCGAATCTGCCGCACGCCTGGCCGAACGCCCGCCGCATGGAAATCACGGTAACGATAGCAGCCAGGGAGACGGCGCAGTTCTGGGTCGAGGCCGATTGGCCGGACGCACGAGCGGGGAAGTGAGCGTGTGCGTGAATAAGGAGCGGACAATGACACGAGAGATGATCGTTCTGCTGCTGGCATTCGCTTCATGCATCGCCTGGACGGGGGAATCGGAGCCGCCCACCACGCCTTGCGATCTGACGGTCTACGACCGGGATCGAACCCTGGTTCAGGAGAAACGCCGATTCGACGTCACTGAGGGCGCCAGCCGGATAGTCCTCCCGGAAGTCCCGCCCGCCGCGGAGGCCGCGAGCATCCGCTTCAAGTGGCCGGCGCAGGCCGGCATTGAAGTGCTGGAGCAGAACCTGGAGTACGACCTTGTCAACCCGAACGCTCTGCTGCTCAAGTACCTGGGCAAAGAGGTCGAACTGCACATGCGGGACGGCACGAAGAACTCCGGCCAACTGCTCTACTTCGACGAGAGCGTGTTCATTGTGCGGTCGCCGCAGTCCAAGACGGTAGACCTCGTTGACCGCTTCGAGAACGTCAGGCAGGTTCGTTTCCTCGAACTGCCGGAGAACCTTTCGCTTCGGCCCAGCCTGGTGTGCCAGGTGAACTCCAAGCGCGCGGGGCCAAGCGAGTGCGATATGAGTTACGTCACACACCAGTTCGATTGGCGGGCGGATTATATCGCCGTACTTGATGCGAAGGACCAGGAACTGGAACTCTCCAGTTGGGTGTCGCTGAACAACAAGTCCGGCACCACCTACAACGCCGGTCGCGTGCGAGTCGCAACCGACGAACACCACTATGACCTGCCGCGTCCGACTGTCGTCCGCCACAATCAGCTCAAGCAAGTGCGGCTCTTCCCCACTGTGTCGGGTATCAAAGGAGAGAAGAGACTCATCGTTGGAAACGATTATCTCGGCTGCAGCGGCCGGCCACTGCCCGTGCGAATCTGCGTGC
>JAPLOD010000618.1 GCA_026692735.1 Planctomycetota bacterium
CTTGATGTCGCGATGGATGATGCCCTTGGAGTGCGCATGGGCCAGACCCAGCGCCACGTCGCGGACGATGTGCAGCGCTTCCTTCTCGGGCAGCTTGCCTTCGCGCTGCAGGCGGACCTTGAGCGTCTCGCCCTCAACGAACTCCATGACCAGGAACTGCACGCCATGGCTGGTGCCGGCGTTGTGGCAGGTGACGATGTTGGGGTGCGAAAGGGAACCGGCGAGCTTGGCTTCGCGGCTGAAGCGTTCGACGAAGGTGCTGTTCGCGGCGAGATCCTTGCGCAGGACTTTCAGGGCGACGAGACGGCCCGCCAGGACATCCTCGGCCTTGTACACGGCGCCCATGCCGCCTTCGCCCAGCTTCATCAGCAGTTTGTAGTCGCCAAAGCGCTCCATGGGCAACGCCTTGTCGGCGTCGGCCTGGCGGCGCTTGCGCTGTTCGGACAGGACCTTCTTGACCTGCTCCACCGTGAGCACGTTCATCAGGATGAGGACTTCGCCGAGGCGGGACTTGCCGCCGGTGGCGCGGAGCGTTCTTTGCTTGAGCAGAGCGGCTTCGACTTGGGCGGCAGTGACCAGGTTCAGGGACTGGGCGACATTGCCGAAGCGGTGGGCAACAACCTGGGTTTCGGTTACACTAGACATGATCGCAGCCAGCAGAGACGTTATTGTCGCAGTGAGGTCCAAGGTACGAGAGGGAGAGGTCTTTGCAACTGATGAAAGCGACACCGATGAAGGCGCCGGCCGCAGCACGGCTGCTGGCGCGGAGGATTGTCAGACACCAGGATCGCTGGACGGTCGAACTGCACGTGCGCGGCACGGCCTGCCGGTCCGTCAACGAACACGGGCAGGATGCCCGTGCCACGACCGGTCCCTTCCTGGCGCTGGTTGGGGAAGAGCACCGCCGCAACTTCGCGCTGTGGCATGAAGAAGACAAAGCTCGCGCGCCGGACGCCACGGACGCGGAGGTGGCGCGGGTCAAGCGGAACATTGACCGGTTCAACCAGCAGCGCAACGACCTCATCGAGCGCCTGGATGAGCAGATCGCCGGCATGCTCGAGGCGCGGCACGTGCGAGCCAGGCCAGGCGCGCCGTGGAACAGCGAAACGCCGGGGAGCATCATAGACAGGCTGTCCATCCTGAGCCTGAAAGTGCATCACATGCGGGAACAGACGGAACGAAAGGGCGTGGCGGCGGAGCACGTCAGGAAATCGCGCGCGCGCCTGGCAGTGCTGCGCCGGCAGCGCGCGGACCTGGCGGCGGCGCTGCGCGAGCTGCTCACCGACCTTCTGGCCGGCCGGAAACAGATGAAACTGTACAGGCAGTTCAAGATGTACAACGATCCGAGCATGAACCCGGCGATCTACGGGGCGAGGAAGCAGGGCAAGCTGGAAAGCCTGCCCTACCACGGCTGGCTGTTGCGGCGGCGGATGTAGATCTCGTCTATCGCGGCGCGTTCGGGAAGCGAGAGCAGGAACATCACTGTGGCGGCAATGTCCTCCGGCTGCAGGAGTTCTTCGGGCTTCAGGTCCGGGCGGGCGTTGCCGACCAGGCCCGTATTCACGCCGCCGGGCAGGATGACGCTGACGCGGACGTTGTGCTTCTGGGCTTCAACTGCCAGCACTTTCGTCAGGCCCATGATGGCGTGCTTGGTGGCGGAGTACGCTCCCTGGTTCACGTAGCCTTTGAAGCCGACGACGCTGGAAATGTTGATGATGTAGCCGCAGCGGCGGGGGAGCATGAGCTTGAGCGCGTCCCGGCTGCACAGGAATGCGCCGCGCACATTGACGTTCATGAGGCGGTCGAAGTCGGCGCTGGAGAAGTCCACGACAGGTCCGTAGATGCCGATGCCGGCGTTGTTGACGAGGATATCGAGCTGCCCGTAGTGGTGGGCGATCCGCGCAAAGAGCGCCGCGACGGAGTCTTCCTCGCTGATATCGGCCGGGACGGCGCGGACATCGCGGCCGGCAGCGCCGAGTTCGCGCGCGAGCGATTCGATCTCGGAGGCGGTCCGGGCGGCGGCAGGTCTGCAGTGCAACAGCAGACGCGCGTCCTCGCCTTCGATCCGGCCCAGCAGAGCTGCCGCACCGCAGCTACTTGCTGCCTGTCCCGGAGCCTTTGGCGCTAATGTGGAAGAGGGCGAACTCACCTCCGCCGCTGTAGCCCGCCTTGCCGACCATCGTGACACCCACCAGCGCCCGCACCGAACCGAACTCGACCAGCACGGTAGCGGGGTCGCTGACGGGACCATCGTTGTGCCCGAGGCCGCAGACGATGTTGTCTGAGACTTTCGGGTCGCTCTTTTTGCGTTTGGCCTTCACCACCAAGGTCTTCGTCTTGGCACTCCATTTCAGCGCGACGCTGCCATACTGGATGATCCGGGGGCGATTATCGCCGATGTCCTCTTCCTCAGAGAATATCGCGGAGCCCTTTGCCAGGTCCAGCTTGCCGCGGCTCCCGCTCTCTGGCGCGCCCCCCAGGACACTGTCGTAGTGGTACTGTCCGGCGATGATGCGGAACGGCGTGGCGGCATTGATGCTGTTGAAGTCCAGACCCTCCAGGCTGACGACCGCGCCCACCGCCACTGCGGACGCCGGGATGATGTCCACCTCGCCCCCGCCGCCGGATGACTTCTTGTGCTCCTTATAGGAGTCTGACAAGGTCGCCTTTATGGTCGCGTTGCCGGGCGTGGCCGCGGCAATGCTGATGGTCAGGTCGGCCGTGGCCGAGCCGACGTTGTTCGTGGCTGTCAACTTCCCCGTGTAATCCCCTTCCACTTGCGGGACGCCGGTAATCCGGGAGCCCTTGAGGTACAGGCCGGCGGGCAGCGCGGGCGCGACACTGAGCGACGGTGATGGATCGCCAACCCGTGGAACGCTGAACGATAGCTCCGTTGCCACCTCTGCCGATACTGTGACGGGGCTCAGTATCGCGGGGGAGCCGTCGGACGCGCCGATGAGGATCACGAGCGTCTGCGTGCCCGTGCCCTCGGAGTTGGTCGCGGTCACCGTCACGCTTGTCTGGCCAGCCGTTGTTGGCGTGCCCTGGATGACGCCGCCCGACAGGGAAAGCCCCGCCGGGAGTGCTGTAACGGAGAATGTGATGGGGACCGAGCCGGTGGCCCCCAGGCCGAAGGAAAACTCTGAACTGACCTTTCCTGTAGCGGACGTTGGGCTCGTAATGGCCGGGGCTCCTGCCCCGCCGGTGATCTCCAGGCTCAGGTTCCGCGTACCTATTCCCGCGCTGTTTGTTGCAGTGAGGGTCACGTTGTACTGCCCGCCGGCGGTTGGCGTGCCACTGATGTCCGCCGTCATCCAGCCGAGGGACAGTCCGTTGGGGAGGCCTGTGGCGCCGAAACTCGTCGGGCTTCCCGTTGCCTCAATCTTGTATGAGAAGGCCGTGCCAACGGACCCGCTGGCGGCTGTTGGGCTTGTGATGACCGGGACGTCGGAGTACACATAGCCTCTGGTCAGCTTGTCGGCATAACCATCGGGGTTCCTCACGACCACATCCACGGTTCCGGTACCTGCCGGCGTCGTGCATGTGATATGCGTGGTGTCAACTACGGCCACGTTAGTAGCTGCGGTGCCGCCAAAGGTTACCGTGGCGCCTGCGACAAACGTATCCCCGCCGATTGTAACATCGGTGCCGCCGGCAAGAGGCCCTGCAGGCGGTGACACCGCGCTTATTGTGGGAGTGGCGGGCGGCGCCACAGTTGGGTCAAAAAGCTCTGCCGACGCAACACGATCGCTCCCGACATGGCCGCCAGCGACCAGGACTTTTCCGTTGCTGAGTAACGTGGCCGAGTAACCATTGCGCGACGTGGACATGCTCCAAGTGCAGCTCCAGTCGCCAGTGGTAGGGTCGTAGAGTTGCGCGCTGTTATCATTGCCGCCGACAACCAGCACCTTGCCGTTGCCTAGAAGCGTGCCCACGCCACCACAAGAAAGGATGATGCTTCCAGTCGAAGTCCAACTGCCCGCGGCGGGATCGTACAACTCGCTGCCGCTAGAGGCAGTGGCCAAGACCGAGCCACCCCCAAGCAATGTTAGAAAGCCGCCTGTTGCGGCGCTGCTTGCCGTCGTCTTCCATACGCCGGAACCGGGGTCATACAATTCGGCGGTAGCAAGAGTGGTCCCCATGTAGTCATCATAGCCTCCTGCGAGCAGGAGGCGCCCATCGTGCAACCGCACTGCGGAGTGCCAGGCGCGCTTTCCCGCCATGCTGCCTGTGGCGGTCCATGTTCCAGTCGCAGGGTCGTAGAGCTCCGCGCTGTTATTATATGGGCCGATAAAGCGGGGTGTTCCACCCGCAACCAGAACTTTCCCGTTGTTCAGGAGTACCGCCGTGTGGCCCTCCCGTGCCACGGTCATGTCCCCCGTGGGAGCCCAGGTGCCGCTCGATGGGTTGTAGAGCTGTGCGGCAGCCGTCGCTTGGTCATTCGAGAGGAGTCCGCCTGCCACAAGAACCATACCACTCGGAAGGAGTACGGCACAATGGTTGACCAGTGCGGCGGTCATGCTCCCCGTCGCAGACCATGTTCCCGCGGCCGGATCGTACAACTCCGCGCTCGCAAGGTAGGCGGTGGTGCTCATTCCTCCGGTGACCAGCACCTTACCATTCGCCAGGAGCGTTTCTGAGTGGCCGTTGCGGGCCGTCACCATGCTTCCCGTGGAGCTCCATGCCCCTGCGGCATGGGCCTGGAAGCTGGCGCCGACGACCATGAGAAACGCGACAAGGCAGAGGTTCCGTGTCATGATCTGTCCCTCCCATGCGAATGCGGTAGAAGCGGCGGAGAGTTCAAGGCGTAGCGAACGGCTGAGTAGCGGCTTCCTCATAAGCGCCCTGGTCCGAAGGCCCGCCGGCCGAGAAGCACGTTCGACGATTGCCGAAAACCACATTCTATGCGCGTGCTGTGCGCGACACAAGTGTTTCTTCTTCTTCGCGTTTGTGGCCTGATGCCGCGCAGCGGCTTTGGGCAGCGCCCGCGCGGCGGGCGCAGAGCGCGTATAACCGCGATGGGGTCAAAAAAGATTCAGCATCCGTTGTTGAACGCGGCGGCGGTGCGCTAGACTGCGGGCCTGGTGCGGGCAGGATGCCCGCACTACAGCCGGCGAGACGCCGACGGCACAGTTCACGAATGGAGCGCCATGCCTGGACCGACGTTCTGCCATTTGCACACGCACACGCAGTACAGCCTGCTGGACGGGGCGTCGCGCATCGCCGACATCGTGCAGCGCGCGCGGGAGATGAACCAGCCGGCGCTGGCCATCACCGACCACGGCAACATGTTCGGCGTCGTGGAATTCTACAAAGAGTGTGTGGACGCCTCGAGCAGGGCCGCCAAGGACGGCCTGCCGCCGATCAAGCCGATCATCGGCATGGAAGCGTACATCGTGCCGAACGGGGAAAGCCGGACCAAGCGCGAGAAGGTGGAGGGCGAGTACGACCACCATCTGATCCTGTGGGCGGCGGACCTGACGGGCTACAAGAACCTGATGAAGCTGTCCAGCTACGCGTACCTGGAGGGTTTCTACTCGCGCCCCCGCGTGGACCGCGAGCTGCTGGCCACGTACGGCAAGGGGCTGCTGGCGGCATCAGGGTGCATCGGCAGCGAGGTGCCGCAGACCATTCTGAAGAAGGACTACGCGGCGGCGTGCCGCCGGGCGGCGGCGTACCAGGAGATCTTCGGGAAGGACGGTTTCTACTTCGAACTGCAAGAGCACTGCGGCGCGTCGGCCGATGCAGCGGAGGCGCAGGAGCTGGCCGCCCAACAGAAGAAGGTGAACGAGGCCATCATCAGGATGGCGCGCGAACTGGGCGGGAAACTGATCTGCACCAACGACAGCCACTACACGACCCGCTCCGACGCAAAGGCGCACGACACGCTGCTGTGCATAGGCACCGGCAAGCTGGTGAGCGAGACGAACCGGCTGAAATTCGCGTGCGACGAGTTCTACCTGAAGAGCGGCGAGGAGATGGCGCGGGCCTTCGCCGGCATTCCGGAAGCTCTGCAGAATACGCTGGAAGTGGCGGAGCGGTGCAACGTGAAGTTGCAGTCCGGCGTGTACCACTTCCCGGCCTTCCAGGTGCCGGGCGGCGAGGATGCGAACGTGTTCTTCCGGCGGATGGTGCAGGAGGGGCTGAAGCGGCGCTACGGCGACCCGGTGCCGCCGCACGTGCAGGCGCGGGCAGACGAAGAGCTGCGCGTGCTGGAGAAGATGAAGTTCGTGGGCTACCTACTGATCGTCTGGGACATCATCCGGGAGGCGCGGTCGCGGGGCATCCCGGTGGGGCCGGGGCGCGGCAGCGCGGCGGGGTCCATCGTGTGCTACGCGCTGGGGATCACGAACCTGGACCCGCTGCGGTACAACCTGATCTTCGAGCGCTTCGTCAACGAAGGGCGCAACGAGATGCCCGACATTGACATTGATTTCTGCAAGAACCGGCGGAGCGACGTGATCGAGTATGTGCAGAACAAGTACGGGCGCGATTGCACGGCGAACATCGTGACGTTTCCCGGCATGAAGGCCAAGGCCGCCGTGCGCGACGTGGGGCGGGTGCTGGACTGGGAGATCGCGGAGGTCAACCGGCTGGCGAAGCTGATCCCGGACCGGCCGGGCAAGGACGTGGTGCTGCGGGCCGCGCCCGCGACGCGCAAGGAAGGCGACGAGAGCACGTACGTGGTGGACGACGTGCCGGAGATGGCGGCGCGGTATCAGAGCGACGAGCGGGCGCGGGAACTGGTTGACCTGGCGCGGAAGTGCGAGGGCCTCGCGCGCAGCACAGGCTGCCATCCCGCCGGGCTGGTGATCGCCGACAAGCCGGTGATCGAGTATTGCCCGCTGATGCGCGACAAGAACGGGATGACGCTGACGCAGTTCGAGATGGCGCACATTGACTGGGTCGGGCTGCTGAAGGTTGACTTCCTGGGCCTGGAGACGCTGACCAAACTGAAGCTGGCGTGCCAACTGATCAAGGAGCGGCGCGGCGTTGACATTGACCTGGACACGATCCCGCTCGACGACGCCAAGACCTACCGCATGCTGGGGCGGGGCGATGCGCGCGCGGTGTTCCAGTTCGAATCGGAGGGGATGCGCAAGCTGCTGGTGGACGCGCGCCCCGACTGCCTCGAGGACCTCGTGGCGTTGAACGCCATGTTCAGGCCGGGGCCCATGCAGAACATCCCCGCGTTCTGCGCGCGCAAGCACGGCGTGGAGAAGATCGAGTACCTGGTGCCGCAGCTTGAGCCGATCCTGAAGGACACGTACGGGATCATCGTGTACCAGGAACAGGTGATGCAGATCGCCAACCAAGTGGCGGGCTTCACGCTGTCCGAAGCGGACCGGCTGCGCAAAGCGATGGGCAAGAAAGATCCCAAGCTGATGGCGAAGTACAAGCCGCAGTTCCTCGCGGGCTGCGTGAAGAACGGCATCAGCCGCGAGAAGGCGGAGCAGCTTTACGAAGTGGTGGCGGAGTTTGCGAAGTACGGGTTCAACAAGTCGCACGCGGCGGCGTATGCGTTCGTGGCGTACCAGACGGCGTGGCTGAAAGCGAACTATCCGGCGGAGTTCATGGCCGGGAACATGTCGCTGGAGGAGAAGACAGAGAAGATCGTCGAGTACATCGAGGAGTCGCGGCGCATCGGCCTGGACGTGCTGCCGCCGGACATCAACACGTCCGGGACGCGGTTCGGCATCGAGGGGGAGAAGCTGCTGCGGTTCCCGCTGGGCGCGGTCAAGGGCGTGGGCGAGAAGGCGGTGGAGGCCATCGTCGCTGAGCGCGAGAAAAACGGGGCGTACAAGGACCTGCACGATTTCTGCGAACGCGTGGACGGACGGAACGCGAACAAGGGATGCCTGGAGAGCCTGATCAAGGCCGGGGCGTTCGATGCGATAGCGTCGGAGCGCGGCCGGGCGGCCCTGATGGCGGCCGCGGAGGACGCCATGGCGCAGGGGGCGACGGTGCGCCAGGACCGCAGCGCGGGCCAGGGGAGCTTGTTCGGCGGGGACGACGCGGCGGCCGGCGCCGCCGCGCGACGGCTGCCGGAAGTGCCGGAGTGGCCCGAGAAGCAGAGGCTGGAAGAAGAGAAGAAGGTGCTGGGGTTCTATTTCTCGGGGCATCCGCTGGCCGAAGCGCGGGAGCTTGTGGAAGGGCTGTCGTCGTGTTCGATCCGGGGACTGGCGGAGATCCCGGAGGGCTACACGGTGCTGGAGGGCGTCTACGTGACGCACATCCAGAACACGGTGACGCGCACGAAGGGCGAGAAGATGGCGGTGCTGACCGTGGAGGATTTTTCGGGCACCGCGCAGGTCGTCGTGTTTCCGCGAGTCTACGAGAAGTGCAAGGATCTGTTGCAGCCGGACCGCATTCTGTTCGTCAGGGGAACGGTGAAGATGCAGGAGGGCGGAGGCGGCGGCCAGAAGGAGGAAGGCGAAGGGAGCGGCAGCCCCAAGGTGTCCATCATGGCGGAGCAGCTCCTGAGCGTGGAACAGGCGGCGCAGGAATTCGTCTCCGACGTGGGGCTGGTGATCAACGCGCGGAACGGGTCGGGAGGAGGGGCGCAGGCGCAGGTGGAGTCGGCGTTGGGGTTGCTGAGGAACTTCCCCGGCAAGAAACCGCTCTACATCCATCTGGCTATCGCCGATGCGCAGGGGCGGCCGGTGACGGTGTGCGTCCGCGCCGGGCAGAAACTGTGCGTGCGGCCGGCTCCAGAGATGATCGTGGCGCTGCGGCAGATCGTGGGCAAGGGAGCGGTCCGCGTGACGGGGGAGCGCACGCAGGCGCAGAAGGCGGCGCCGGCCTGGCGGCAACGGTCTTAACCACGAAGAACACGAAGGGCACGAAGAACACACAATACTGAAACGCTCGAAACCGCTGGCTGCGGCGGGTATCATCGCATCCCTGGGATTGGGAGAGGCACTATGAAACGGTGCGTGATTACGGGGGTTGCCATTCTTATCGGCGCGGTTCTGAGTGCCTGTGGGGGCGAAGAGCCGAAGGCGGGGCCAGCGGATGATGCTCAGGTCCAGAAGCTGATCCAGCAACTGGGGGCTGAGGACTTCGCGACGCGGGAGGCGGCGGATATCGCTCTGCGAAAGCTGGGCGCGCCGGTCGTTCCGGCGCTGCGGGCGGCTCGCGCGGCGGCGAAGGACGCGGAGGTCCAGAAGAGGCTGGACGCACTGGTTGAGATCTGGCCGCCGGGGAGGAAGGAACGGGGGTACGATGAAATGCACCTCGCCGACGCCAAGGAACTGTTCGGGGAGCTTTACCGGGAATGGCTGGCCGAGAACAAGCGAACTCTGGCGCTGCTGGGAGGCGGTTACCAACGGCTCAAGTTCTTCGGCACAGCGCCGTCGAACGACGGCATTATTCTCTCCGAGCTGGCGACGCTGGTACGGTACAAGCCGGAGGACACGCTGGCGGAGGCCATGCGAATGCAGGCGGAGTTCGAGAAACAGATGACGCCAGGGGCTCAGGTGCAACTGCGGGATGACTCGCCCGTGCGATTCCTCAAGAACGTCATCTCGAAGCCGCGCGGCGTCAGTTCGCCCGCGCAAGAGTTGTGGCGACAGTGGGCCGGGGCCGAGAAGGTCATTGGGCGCGAGCAGCCGCCGACGGCGGAGGAGTGGCAGAAGCTGGGGCCGGCGTTGCGTGCGACGCTACGCTCTGAAAAGGTGTCCATGGTTTTCAAGGACGCTTCGTTCCTGGATGTCGTGGGCACGATCGGTATGCAGGTTAGCGGAACGATCGGTATGCAGGTTAGCGGAGAGCCGCGGTTCTTCTTTGAGCCGGCCGCGCTTTTCGGGGAGGTTGTCAACGAGAAGGTGACCTGCCGCTATGAGGAAGTTCCCTGGGAGCAGGCGCTTGGGGAGGTGCTGGCCAAGGCGGGTCTGACGTACCGCGTTGAGGGCGGCGTGATCGTGCTGTACCGGAAGGAGGCGAAGAAGGAGCCGTGACGATTGCGGATTGGGGATTGACGATTGGGGATTGGGCGCGTTGACCGGGGCGCGCGCAGCAGGTACCATGAGCAAGGTTGAGGGAAGCATCCATGAATATGACGACTGCAAAATGCCCATACCAAACTAAGGCGGGCACGCCCGTTTGGGAGCTGGCGCGCGTGTTCCCTGGCCAAGGCTATTGGACGGAGGAGGAGTATCTGGAACTGGACCGCACGGGGAACATGCTGGTTGAGCTGACCGACGGCTACGTGGAGGTCCTGCCAATGCCGACGTGGGAGCATCAGAAGATTGTGCTCTGGTTTGCCGGCGCGCTGCTGGCGTTTATTGGGCCCCGAAAACTCGGCGAAGCCGTGTGCGCTCCGGTGCCGACAAGACTACGGAAGAACAAGTGGCGCGAGCCTGACATAATCTTTGTTCTCAAGGAGCACGTGCCGCAGGGGGGATATCCGGATCATGCCGACTTGGCAGTTGAAGTGGTCAGTGAGGACGCCAAGAGTCGCCAACGGGATTACAGAGACAAGCGCAAGGACTACGCGGTGCACGGCGTTTCCGAGTATTGGATTGTGGACCCGCAGGCGGAGCAGATCACGGTGCTGACACTGAAAGCGGGGCGGTATGTGGAGCGCGGCGTGTTCAAGAAGGGGACGATGGCTTCGTCCGCGCTGCTAAAGGGCTTCGAGGTATCCGTTGACGCGGTGTTCGCTGCAGCGAAGTAGCCGGTTACCGCTCCCATTTTGACGTAAGGCGGCAGGGAGGCACTACGTCAGATTGAACCGCCCCCCATTGTCTGCTCAATGTGCAATCCCGAGCGTGGTGCTGCAAGTCATTTATTCGCAGAAGATTAACAATGCGGCTGGGGACGGGCGGGGTGGCACGTGCTTTGTTACTCTATGCGTACAACGCATTGTCTGTGACTGTCCGCGGGCGTTCAGGCTTGGGCGTTAGCGATTCGTTTGGCGGACGGAGCGCAGAGGGAAGTGGCGAGACGGTGAACATGGGCGCGACGCCCATGCTACGGTGAACATGGGCGGGACGCCCATGCTACGAGGCAACGAGCGGAGGTTCTGCCATGGCCAAGCAACTGGCCTTTGACGAAGAGATGCACAAGCACATCCGGGAGGGCGTGACGAAGCTGTCACGGGCCGTCAAGAGCACGTTGGGGCCGCGAGGCCGCAACGCGGCGCTGGACAAGTCGTGGGGTTCGCCGACGGTCACCAAGGACGGGGTGACCGTGGCCGAGGAAGTGGAGCTCGACAATCCCTTCGAGAACATGGCGGCGCAGCTTGTCAAAGAGGTCGCGTCGAAGACGTCCGACGTGGCCGGCGACGGCACGACGACGGCGACGGTGCTGGCCGAGGCCATCTACCTGGAAGGGATGAAGAACATCACAGCGGGCACGAACCCGGTGCGCATCAAGCATGGCATTGAAAAGGCGGTGGAGGCCGTGGTGAAGGAGATCGAGCGCCTGTCCACGCCGGTGAAGGGCAAGGCGGACATCGAGCAGATCGCGACGATCTCCGCGAACGGCGATTCGGCCATCGGCAAGATGATCTCGGAGGCGTTCGAGAAGGTGGGGCGCGACGGGGTGATCACGGTCGAGGAAGGGAAGGGGCTGGCCAGCGAACTGACGGTGGTCGAAGGCATGCAGTTCGACCGCGGCTATCTGAGCCCGCACTTCATCACCAACGTGGACAACATGACGGTGGAGATGGAGAAGCCGCTGATCCTGATCCACGAGAAGAAGATTTCGAACGTGCGCGACCTGGTGCCCTTGCTGGAGAAGATCAGCAAGGCGGGCAAGTCGCTGCTGGTCATCTCGGAGGAGGTCGAGGGCGAGGCGCTGGCGACGCTGGTCGTGAACAAGATTCGCGGGATCGTCAACGTGGCCGCGGTGAAGGCGCCGGGGTTCGGCGACCGCCGCAAGGCCATGCTGGAGGACATCGCGATCATGACGGGGGGGAAGGCGATCTTCGAGGACCTGGGGATCAAGCTGGAGAACGTGGAGTTCAGCGACCTGGGGTCGGCGAAGAAGGTGAAGATTGACGCGGACAACACGACGATCATCGAGGGCGCCGGGGATTCGAAGGCGATGCAGGCGCGGATCGAGCAGCTCAAGAAGGAAATCAGCATCACCACGAGCGACTACGACAAAGAGAAGCTGCAGGAGCGGATGGCCAATCTGGCCAGCGGTGTGGCGCAGGTCAACGTGGGCGCGGCGACCGAGACCGAGATGAAGGAGAAGAAGGCCCGCGTCGAAGACGCGCTGCACGCGACGCGCGCGGCGATCGAGAGCGGGATAGTGCCGGGCGGCGGCGTGGCGCTGATCCGGGCTTCGGCGGCGCTGGACAAGATCAAGGTCGAGCAGGGCGAAGAAGTGGGCGTGGAGATCGTGCGGCGGGCGGCAGAGATGCCGGCGCGGACGATCGCGGCGAACGCCGGGAAAGACGGCGGGATCACGGTCAACAAGATCAGGAACGGGAAGGGCGCGTTCGGACTGAACGCGGACACCGGCGAGTACGAGGACCTGGTGAAGGCCGGGATCATTGACCCGGCGAAGGTCGTGAAGTGCGCGCTGCAGAACGCGTCGTCCGTGGCGTGCCTGCTGCTGACCAGCGACTGCATGGTGGCCAAGATCAAGGAGAAGGAGCCGGCCGGCCACGGCCATGGCGGCATGGGCGGGATGGGCGGTGGTATGGGCGGCATGGGTGGTATGGGCGGGATGGGGATGTAGGGATTTTCGATGTTTGATTTGCGATTGGGTGAGAAAGCAAGGGTGAGGGAGAGAGCGAGATGGCGACGAGCGCAAAGAAACTGAAGGTTGATCTGCATCCGCTGGATGACCGGATTGTGATCCGGCGCGTGGAGGCGGAAGAGAAGACGGCGGGCGGGATCGTGCTGCCCGACACGGCGAAGGAAAAGCCGCAGAAGGGCGAAGTGCTGGCGGTCGGCCCGGGCAAGATGCTGGAGAACGGCAAGCGGGCGACGATGGAAGTGAAGGTCGGCGACATGGTGCTGTTCGGAAAGTATTCCGGCAGCGAGGTGAAGGTCCAGGGCGAAGAGTGCCTGATCATCAGAGAGAGCGACCTGCTGGCGAAACTGTCATAGGAAATGGAGGTGGCGCTTTGCCCTGTATCTCGCGGTTCTACGGCATCGCGATCTACATGTACTTCAGTGACCATGCGCCGCCTCATTTCCACGCAATCTACGGCGAATATGACGCTGAGATAGAGATCAGTTCGGGGCGCGTCATTGACGGATGGTTGCCGAAGCGGGTGTTGCGACTGGTGAGACCGTGGGCGCGTGTACATCAGGATGAGCTTGAGCGGAACTGGAGCAACGCGCGACAGGAGAGGAAGCTGAGTCAGATTGAGCCATACGAGCCGGGAAGGTGAAAGATGCTCCACATCAATACGGCTAAAGTTACCGGGCGATACCGGTTGCTGGTGGAGTTCAGCACGGGCGAGAGAAAGGAACTGTGCTTGCGGACATTGCTGAAGGGGCCGGTTTTCAGGCCGTTGCGCGATCCGGGGTTCTTCAACCTGGTCAAGGTTGATCCGGAGTGCAAGACTGTCACATGGCCCAATGGAGCCGATCTGGCCCCCGAGGCATTATATGAGCTGCCGGAGGTGAGATCGAACACAAAGGATGCGCGCGCAAGGGACGTTAAGGTTACGGAGAACGCACTGACCATCGAGTTGTACGACGGGCGTGTCATTGGCGTGCCACTGGCCTGGTATCCAAGGCTCAAGCACGGGACGTGCAAGGAACGGAATAATTGGGAGCTGATCGCCGATGGCTACGGAATACACTGGCCGGATCTGGATGAGGATCTCAGTGTTGAAGGGATTCTCGCCGGCAGGCGTTCGATGGAAGGCCCGCGGTCGTTCAAGCGGTGGTTGGAGTCACGGTCAAAGATGGCGATGACAGGAAAGGCGAAGTTGGCGGGGAAGAGCGTCTGATGGCACGGAGAGACTGAGGAACATGGCTAAGCAACTGTTGTACACGGACGAAGCGCGGCAGAAGATCCTGGCCGGCGTGGAGAAGCTGGCGCGGGTGGTGAAGGTGACCATGGGGCCGGCGGGGCGCTGGGTGGCGTTCGAGAAGTCGTACGGCGGGCCGTGGGTGATCAACGACGGCGTGACGGTCGCCAAGGAAGTCGAGCTGGAAGACCCGTTCGAGAACATGGGGGCGCAGATGGTGCGCCAGGTGGCCAGCAAGACCAACGACGTGGTGGGCGATGGGACCACCACCGCCACCGTGCTGGCCCACGCGATTTACGCGGAAGGCGTGCGCTACGTGACGGCGGGCCTGAACGCGATGGCGCTGAAGCGGGGGATCGAGGCTGCGGTGGAGGCGGTGCTGTGGGCGATTGACGAGCAGGCCAAGCCATGCTCGGGGAAGCAGGACATCACACGCGTGGCGACGATCGCGGCCAACGACGACGAGCAGATCGGGAAGCTGATCGCGGAGGCGATGGAGAAGGTCGG
>JAPLOD010000619.1 GCA_026692735.1 Planctomycetota bacterium
GAGCGAGGGCGGCCTCCCGTTGCGCACGCCTCTTCCGGCGGCCGGGCAGGCCAGGCACATCTACAACCAATACGTTATACGCGTGCCCGCCAGGCTCCGCGATCCACTGATTGCCTTCCTGAAGGAGCGCAATATCGGAACGGAGGTGTACTACCCGCTGCCGCTGCACCTGCAGAAGTGCTTCGCGGAACTGGGCTACAGGGAAGGGATGCTGCCACACTCGGAGGCGGCGGCCAAGGAGACGCTGGCCCTGCCGGTCTATCCGGAGCTTCAACAGCGGCAGTTGGAGTACGTGGCCGAGAACGTTCTAGCATCTCTGAAACGCGGCTGAGCCGTCTGGCAGGCAAGAGAGGAGTTCACGAATGGCTTGGGTCGGTGCAGGGAAGCAGGAACTGACAGTGGGCGTCGTGGGCCTGGGTTACGTGGGCCTGCCGCTCGTGCTGCAGTTCTTCCGCGGCGGCAACCGCGCCTTAGGGTTCGATGTGGATCCGGGGAAGGTCGCGGCGATCAACGCTGGAAAGTCGTACATTCGGCATATCCCGCCGGAGGAGATCGCCGCCGCCCGCAAGGCCGGCCGAATCGAAGCTACCACGGCTTTCTCCCGCGTCCCGGAGGTGGATGCTATTATCATCTGCGTGCCGACGCCGCTGACGGCCCATCGTGAGCCGGACATCAGCTACATCCTGTCCACCGGCCAGCAGATCGGGCCGCATCTGAAGAAGCACCAGTTGGTGGTGCTTGAGTCCACCACCTACCCGGGCACCACAGATGAGGACCTGCGTCCGGTCCTCGAGAAGCTGTCGGGGTTGAAGGCCGGAACCGACTTCCACCTCGCTTTCTCGCCGGAACGCGAGGACCCGGGCAACCCGAAGTTCAAGACGGCGGACATCCCGAAGGTTGTCGGCGGGTTCACTGAGGCCTGTGGCCAGGCGGCGCAAGAGCTGTACAAGAAGGCCGGAATCAAGGTCGTACCGGTGTCGTCAACGCGCGCGGCGGAATCCGCCAAGCTGCTGGAGAACATCTTCCGCTGCGTGAACATCGCGATGGTCAACGAACTGAAGGTAGTCTTTGATCGCATGGGTATTGACGTCTGGGAGGTAATCAACGCCGCCAAGACCAAGCCCTTCGGCTTCATGCCGTTCTACCCCGGGCCGGGCCTGGGCGGGCACTGTATCCCGATTGACCCGTTCTACCTGACGTGGAAGGCGCGTGAGTACGGCGTGGCTACGCGGTTCATCGAGCTGGCTGGCGAGATCAACGCCGGCATGCCGCAGTACGTGGTGTCTCGGCTCCTCGAAGCCCTTTCCGACCGCGGCAAGACGCTGAAGGGCGCCAAGGTGCTGCTGCTGGGCCTGGCCTACAAGAAAGACGTAGACGACATGCGCGAGTCGCCGTCCTTCGGGCTGTGGGATCTGCTGCTGGCGCGCGGCGCGCAGGTGACGTTCCACGATCCGTATGTGCCGGTGGTGCCAAAGACGCGCGAGCACGCCCAGTTCGCGGGCCTGCGCTCAGCGCCCCTGACGCCCGAGCTGCTCTCGGGTTGCGACGTCGCGCTGATCGCGACCGACCATTCATGTGTTGATTACGCGATGGTCGCCCGTTGTGCGCCCCTGGTGGCGGACACGCGCAACGCGTGCGGAAATCTCCCGCCGGAACTGCGCGGCAACGTGATGCGGTGCTGAAGCAGCGCAGGCGCCCCGACCGACGCCTTCCAGTCTGTGGCGCGAGCCCGTGGGACGCCTGTCACGGGCGGCCATCCGTGCGACGCCGGCGTCTCGACGGTCGGTCTTGATTCGCCTATAGACGTTGGTTGAGGGGCGGCCTACGAGCGGCTCACCTGTCTGTCGGGCGTGCGCAAGGCTGCCTGGTATGCCGTGATGACCTGCTCAACCGGACCGTCCTGTATGACGCGGCCATGGTCCATCCAGATGCAGCGCCGCGCCACGCTGCGAGCCAGTTGCAGATCGTGCGTCACCAGGATCATGATGTGCGCGCTGGCGATGAACTCCTGCATGCGCCGCGTCGCTTTCTCCACAAAGTGCCCGTCGCCCGCGGCGAAGACTTCATCCAGGATCAGAATCTCCGGCTCCAGCTCCATCGCCACCGAGAACGCCAGCCGCATCGTCATCCCGGACGAGTAATACTTGATGCCGGTGTCGAGGAAGTCCGGCGGTATCTCCGAGTATTCTATGATCTTCGGCAAGCGACGCTGTGCCTCCGCCCGTGCAACACCCAGGATCGCCGCATTCAGGAACACGTTCTCCCGCCCCGTCAACTCGGGGTTGAAGCCGGCGCCCATCTCGATGAGCGGCGTGATGCGCCCCTGGATCGTCATCTCGCCTGAGGTCGCCGGGTAGATGCCGGCGATGATCTTGAGCAGTGAGCTTTTCCCGGCGCCGTTGGGGCCGACCAGCACCACGCGTTCTCCGTGTGCGATGTCCAGCGAGATCCCTTTCAGCGCGTCGAAGTCGGAGGTCTGCTGGCCGGGCTTCAGCGGGCTGAGGAACATCTCGCGCAGCGAGAAGCTCTTGTTGGCGTACAGCCTGAATGTCAGGCCGATGTCGCGCAACCGGATATGTGACTCGCCTTTGGCCATGTCGCTCCGACCCGCGGTTCTTCCGGCGAACTGCTCACAGACGGAAAATGAGATTCCGTTCCAGGCGCACGAAGATCCAGTGCCCCACTCCCGCCGCCGCCACCGCCACTCCGACTCCCAGGCCCCACTGTTGCAGTGACGGCACCTCCCCGTTGGACAGAATCGCGTGAAACAGCCGGATGATGTGCACCAGCGGGTTGCACTCCAGCAGTGCCCTGAGGTGTTCGGGCACCAGTTCCTCACGGTAGATGATCGGCGTCAGGTAAAAGGCCAACTGGAACACCACGGCCATCAGGTGCGAGGCGTCGCGGACGTACACGTTGATCGCCGCCAACGCGACCGTCACGCCGTCAATGAAGAGGAACAGGATCAGAACGGCCCCCGGCAGCGTCAGCAGGGCCCACGACGGCTTGAAGGAGATGAACGAGACGATGATGAACAGCGCGACAAGGTTGAACAGGAAATCCACAAACCGCGCAAACAGGACCGACAACGGGAAGATCAGCTTCGGCAGGTAGATCTTCTTGAGCAGCGCCTCGTTATCCAGAACCGAATTCCCGCCCGCCAGGCAACTGCCCACAAAGAAGTTCCACGGCACCAGGCCCGCGAAAACATACAGGACCATGTCCGCAGCCGACTCGAACTTCATGATCCTCGAGAAGACCGCCGCCAGGATCAGCATCGTCAGCACCGGGTACAGCAGGCTCCAGCCATAGCCCAGGAATGAACGCCGGAAACGGAGCTTCAAGTCGCTACTGACGAGGTTGCGGAGCACCTCGCGAAACGCGTAAAGCTCTGCGAGTTCACGAAGAAAGGCCATGGAGCATCGCTGTCTGAGTGCGGACCGGCTATCTGCCAGTCGAGACGAAAACCATAGCATGTGCCCGGTCCGGCACAAGCCGAAAAGGGCCTTAACACCACGGCCGGGGTGCGGGACAGATTAGGCGACCCTTTTGCGGTAGGCGGGGCGGCTGCGCCAGTAGGCATCCCAGCGGCCGTCCTGCGAGAGCCAGTGGCCGCGCAGGGCCAGCATCGCTTCGATGCCGTGCGGACTCCAGAACTGCTCG
>JAPLOD010000620.1 GCA_026692735.1 Planctomycetota bacterium
GCCGGGGCGACGCCGCGGCACTGCCGGCGGTGCTGGCCGCGGTCGAGGACAAGGACCCTGCGTTGCGGCTGGCGGCGCTGACTGCGCTGGCGGGCGTGGGCGATGCGTCGGCGGTGCCGCTCGTGATCTCGAAAGCCACGACCGGGCAGGGCGCGGAACGCTCCGCAGCCCAGGCGTGCCTCCGGCGCATGGCGGCCAAGGGCGTGGACGAAGCGCTCCTTGCTGCCTTGAAGAACGCGGAACCGGCGACGCGGGCGGAGCTGATTGGCCTGCTGGCGGCTCGCGCCGCGCGCGTGGCTGTGCCGGCTCTGATGGACGCGGCCTCGGACGCCGACGGCAGTGTTCGCACGGCTGCGTTAGGAGCGCTGCGTACGCTGGCGACGGCGGATGATCTGCTCGGGCTGGTCAGGTTGCTGAGCAAGGTCCAGGCGGACGCGGATCGCGCGTCGCTTGAGCCCGTCATCTTGTCCTTCTGCCGTGGCAGCAAGGAGCGCGAGAAACAGGGCGAGCCGTTGATCGCGGCTCTGCCGGATGCGAGCGTGCCCGCGCGGGCCTCTCTGCTGCGGATGCTGGGACGTTTGGGCGGCGCGAAGGCGTTGGAGGCCGTGCGCGCTGATCTCAAGCACGCCGACGAGACCGTGCGCGACGCCGCGCTCCGCGCCCTGGCGGATTGGCCGGACGGCGCTCCCGCGCCGGACGTGCTGGCCATCGCCGCCAACAAGGACGAAACGCTTCCGCACCACGTGCTGGCGCTGCGCGGTTATGTGCGCATGATCACACTGCCCGGCACGCGCAGCCGCACGGAGATGGCCGCGCTGCTGCCGGAAGCCGGGAAGGTTGCCCGCCGCGACGAAGAGAAGCAGATAGTTCTGGCCGCCATCGAGAAGACCCAGTGGGCCGCCAACCTCGCGCTAAGCGGTACGGCCAGCAGTCCGGACGGCCTGGAATGCGACGGCGGCGCGACGGGCGACCAGGCCGCCATTGACGGCGACGCGTCCACCTACTGGGACGAAGTGGACGACCAGAAGCTCTACATCCTGCAGGTTGACTGGCCGAACCCCGTGACGTTCACCGTCATTCGCATCATGGGCTATGAGCAGCAGGGCTTCGCCCCCAAAGACTTTGACGTTCTCTGCGACGGCAAGGTGGTGAAGGAGGCGCGCGGGGCCGCCTACACCAACAATCTTCTGCTCTTGGATCTCCCCAAGACCACGTGCGGGAAACTCCAGTTGAAGATCACCGGCTATTACGGCAAGTCGCCCGCCATCCGCGAGCTTGAGGTTTTCGACGAGGGCAAACTGCCGCCCCCGCCAGTCATCCCGAAGAAGTAATGGGCACCGGGACATGGGAGGGACTACGATGAACGAGCGCAACCGCAAGACCACCCGCCGCGATTTCCTCAAAGCCGCAGGCCTGGCTGTGGCGGCCCCGTATGTGATTCCATCCAGCGCGCTGGCCGGCGGCGCCGCCGCGCCGAGCGAACGGATCGCGATCGGACTCATCGGCGCGGGCAACATCAACACCAATTTCCATATGAACGTGCTGCTTGGTTGCGCGGATGCCCGCATCGTGGGCGTCGCCGACCCGTTCACCGACCGCCGCCAGCGCATGCGCGATACTGTCAACAAGCGCTACGGCCAGCAGGTCTGCACGGACCACGCCGATTTCCGCGAGATGCTCGCGCGCCCCGACGTAGACGCGGTGTGCATCGGCACGCCCGACCATTGGCACGCGCTCCACGCCGTCACTGCCATGAAGGCGGGGAAGGATGTCTACGTCGAGAAGCCGATGACGCACACCATCGCGGAAGGGCGCATCCTGGCCGACACCGCCGCGGCGTACGGCCGCGTGCTCCAGGTCGGAATCCAGCAGCGCTCGGACGGCAACTTCCGTTTTGCCTGCGAACTCGCCCGCAACGGACGCGTCGGCAAACTGCAGGTGGTCAAGGTGGGCGTGGTAGGCATCAACGGCGACGTTCAGGCGGGCAAGAGTTTCCCGACGCAACCGGTGCCGGCGGGCTTCGACTACGACATGTGGCAGGGGCCGGCCGCCGTCAGGCCGTATTGCCCCGAACGCGTGCACCGCGGCGACAACAGTTGCTACTGGTATTACATCTCGGACTACACGATCGGCTTCCTCAGCGGTTGGGGAGTTCATCACGTGGACATCGCTCAGTGGGGCATGGGCATGGACCACACCGGCCCCGTCGAAGTCCACTGCACCTCCGCCACCATTCCGCCTGACGGCCTGATTGACGACGTGATCTACTGGACGAGCGAATGCACCTACGCCAACGGACTGAAGATGATCTTCAGCAGCAACAACAATCCGGTGCCGCAGGGGATCCGGTTCGAAGGCGACGAAGGCTGGGTCTGGGTGGACCGCGGCCGCCTTGACGCCAATCCCAAGAGCCTGCTGAAGTCCGTCATCGGCCCGAGCGAGATTCACCTGTACGAAAGCCCGGAGCATCACCGCAACTGGCTGGACTGCATCCGCTCCCGAAAGCCGACCGCCGCGACCGCCGAGATCGGCCACCGCGCCACCAGCACCTGTAACCTGGTGGAGGTTGCCGCGCGCCTTGGCCGGACAGTGAAGTGGGACCCGGCCAAGGAGCGCTTCATCGGCGACGACCAGGCCAATCGCCTGTTGAGCAAGGCCATGCGCGCCCCGTGGAGCCGTGAGGGCCTATGTCAGTCGGTGTCGAGACGCGCCGACCGCCGCAAGCAGACGCCGATGACGCCTACTGACATAGGCTCTTAGCTCGCCCCAGCGCCTACTGCTGGAAGAAGAGCTCATCCAGGTCCGGCGCCGTGCCGAAGCTCGTCAGCGCTTCCGAATAGCGGTAGTAGACTTCCAGGCACAGCGCGCCCAGCGCCGTCGTGTACACGCGGCCGGCGGCGGTGGCCCAGTGATCGCCCTTCGGGTCCCAGCTTCCGGCGTTGTCGCCTTCGCGGCACTGGTTCTCCAGCAGCACGTCGCGGATGCGCTGGTTCCACCAGATGCGGTACTCGCCGCCCATGTTGTGCATGGCGTACGTGGCGTAGTACCAGTAGTAGAAGTCCTTGTTGTTCCACGACGGCGGCCTGGCGCGCGTCAGCTCGGCGCCCTTCACCAGCAGGTGGTTCTTCACGCCCATGCCGTTGAACTGCCGGATCAGCATGCCCGCGGAGGTGAGGGCGGGGTGGCTATTGGATTCGTACTGCTGTCCGGGCTGGAACTGGTAGGTGACGACGCCGTTGGAGTCCTTGCTCGCGCCTTGGTCTGTCACGCTGTCCACGTACGAGAGCGCCTGTGAGAACACCGCGTGATCGAACTTCAACTGCGCCAGCTTCGCCGTCTTCAGCGCCTGGATGAACCAGGCGGTAACCGACATGTCAGTGTCCTGTGACTTCGGCTTGTAGCGCCAGCCGCCGTCGGCGCTCACCGATTTCTCGCAGAACAGCACGGCCTTCTGCGCGGCCTGGCCGATGCGTTCATCGCGCGCGCGCCCGTACGCTTCACACAGCGCGATGGTGCAGATCGCGTGAGTGTACATCAGGTGCGCGGCGTCCCCCTTGCCGGCGGCGACCGCGCCATCGTCGCGCTGGCTGCGCAGCAGGGCCTCGACGCCGCGCAGGACGTTGCGGGTGTACTCGCCCTTGCGCGTCGTGTGCCCGCCGCCCATGAAGGCCAGCAGTGCAAGCCCCGTGTCGGCCAGGCTGGCGCTCTTCTCGCCCTCGAACTTCTCCGCCAGCCACAGGCCGTCGGCCTCCTGATGCGCGGCCAGCCAATGCAGACCGGAATCAACCGACGACTTGGTCTTCACATCGCCGAACCGCGACATCACCCGGAAGAACTCGCCCGTGCCGTGCAGGTTGATGTTCGCCGGTCCCAGCTTGCCGATGGACGGCGCATCCTGGTCGCCGAACGCGCGGGGCATGATGCGCAACGCGCGCCCGGGACGCGGCCCGGCGTTGATGAAGTGCGTCGCGGGTTTGTCGCGCGGCGTGGGGTTGTCGTACTTGAAGATGTCGGCGGGTGCGCCCGCGCGGGCATCCGCGGCGATCGGGTTGATGGCGTAGGCCACCGTATCGGTGACCTGCGAGATCTCCTGCGGCGCGTCGTCAATGCTGATCTCCGTCCCTCCGACTTCGATGCGCGGCGTGTCTATGGTGACGTTGGTGCTCTGGATGACCTCCTGCGCTTGCGCGGCCTCGGCCGCGCCGGGGTTCGTCGTGATGTGGATATCCGGCCGCTCTTCCTGCCGCCAGGCCGTGTCCGCCGCCGCTTCCGGCATGTCCACCGTGTGTTCCTGCACGATCTCGCGGACGGGGTCGCGGATCCGGAACTCCTCCACCGCGTGCTCCTGGACGGCGAACTCGAACTCCGCCGGTTTCTTCAGCGGCGATTCAGTCCGCACCGCCACACGCCACACCGCTGCCGCGGCGCAGACGATGCCGATGATGAGCGCGCCGATGGTGAGCGCGCGCTTGTCGAAGATGGCGTCTTCGGCCCCTTGTGGCGGCCTGCCGGTGCTGCCTGTCTGCGCCATAGCCTTCCGCTCCCGTCCGCCTCGTGGAACGAGCTTTCCAGCCCGCCTACTGTGCCTCGCGGATCTCGACCGTGGCCGAGATCTTGGTGATGCCCGCCTGCGCGCAGCAACCCATCACGGCCGCGATGTGCTCCCATTTCACGTTCCTGTCGCCGCGGATCACGACGGCCTGGTTGACGTTCCTGACCTGCGCCCGGCTGAGGTTGGCGGTCAGGGCCGGCAGCGTGACCTGCTGGTTCTCCACGTGGTAGTACGCCCGTCCGCCCGGCAGGTTCCGGACATTGACAACGATCGGGCGCGAAGGCGGCGTCTTCACCTTCAATGCTTTGCCCTGCGTGGGCAGGTCAATCGAGAGGTCCTGCTCCATGGACTCAACGAACGATGAGCACACCAGCAGGAAGAGGATGATCGCAAAGATGGCGTCCACGAGCGGCGTCATGTCAATGCGCATCTCCTCCTCGATCTCACGGTCGAACATCATGGGCGCGCCTCCTTCGCCGGGTGTTTCGCCTTGGCGCTCGGCTCGTCCTCGCTGCCGTCCTTCTCCGCGTCCTCGTCTTTCTCTTCGGACTCTTCCTTCGTGACAGTCTTCCTGGCCTTGGCAGGACGCTCCTCCGCCTCTTCCTCCTTTTCGCCCGCCTCGGCATCCTCGTCCACGGCGGCCTTCCTGGCCTTGGTGCGCTGTGGCGGAGGCTTCTCTTCGGCGTCGTTCTTCTGTTCTTCGTCAGCGTCCGGTTTCGGGCTCTTGCCGCTGCGCTTCAGCACGGCAATGCGGTGCAGGAACTGCTCGGCGATCGTCTCGCAGTCGCCGATGATGCTCGTCAGCCGCTGGTTGAAGATGAAGTACAGGAACAGCGAGGGGATGGCCACGATAAGCGCGGAGGCCGTCGAGAACAGCTTCACGCGGATGCCCGCCGCCAGCGCTGCGGCCTTGGCGGCTCCGGTGGCGCTCGCCACGGCGTCGAAGACGATCACCATGCCGACGATGGTGCCGAGCAGGCCCAGCAGCGGCGCCGCGACCGCAATGAGATTCAGGGCCTTCACCGTTATCCTCAGACGCTGAATCTGCTTCGATGCCGCGATCGAGCAGCGCTCCTTGAGCTCCTCGACCGTCGAGGTGTCGTACCGGTCCGCCAGCGCCCTGGCCACATGCGGCAGCAGTCCCTTTGCCTGGAGGGCGAGTTCCTCGAACTTCTTCACGTCGCCCTTTTCCAGCGCCCTGCTTGCCGCTTCGACGAACTGCGGCGGACACTGCCGGTTCTTGCGGTAGATCAGGATGCTGTTGACGGCGAGGATGATGGCGAAGAACCCCAGCAGGGCGATGGGGTGCAGGAACGGCCCGCCCATGACGTACAGGTCCAGCAGCGTCAGGCGCGCAGCGATCGTCAGCGGCCCGGCGCCCGACACGCGCACGAGCCTTTGGCCCGGCTCGCCCTTCCCCGATGTGCGCTGCACGACAAAAGCCCCGCCCGAAATGCCTTGCGACTTGATGCTCGAGATCTTGAAGAAGGTCTTCTCGTCACTGCGGTAGACGTCGCCGAGCGCCAGCGTCGCGATGTTGTCGTCAGTGTTGATCGTGAACTCTTTGTTGTCGCCGGCGCCGGCCTCCTCCATCTCCGTCTTCAGGATTTCGGCCTTGTCCTTGTCGGCGAGGATGGACTCGAGATCGAGCTTGTCCGGCGGCTTCTCGGCGGGGAATGCTCCGGGCAGCGCGGCCAGCATCAGCAGTGCCGCCGTCCATGCAACCGTTCCAGTCCGTCTGCGCATCACTGTTCCTCCCTTACGCTGCGGCCGCCCCTCACTGTTTCGCCTTCGCCAGCTCTTTTCGCACTTCCTGCAACAGGCGCTCTGCCTCCGCGACCACTGCGGCGCGGCCTTTGCGGAACTCACGCGTCACCCGCTCGAGATTCCCGTTTGCCTGGGCCCATTTCTGCAGCGTGACGCAGCACTTGGCCAGCGCCAGACAGGAGCTCTCGCGCGCGTGGAGCTGCACGCTCTTCTCAAGACAGTTGAAGGCCTCCTGCGTCGCCGGGGGCTTGCGGCTCAGCTCGTACTGCGCGAGCTGGTACAGGGCGTCCGCGCGCACGTCCTCGTACGTGTCGCTTGCGGCCAGGCTCTTGAGCCTGCTCACGCCCGCATCCGTCTTGCCCTGGCCCACCTGCGCCATCGCCGCGTACAGGTCCATGCGCGGGCGGCGCTCCGAGTTTGGCCATTCGGCCACGAAATTCCTGTAGATCAGCTCGAGCTCCGGCCAGTTCTTCGTCTCGCAGTAGCCGGTCGCGGCATAGACGTAGGCTTCCTCGATGGCCTCGAACTTCGGATGCTCGCGGATCAGGGCGTGGATCAGCTTCACGCCGCCCGCGTGGTCGTCCCGGTTGTAGGCGCTCTGCCCGGCCATGAAGAGCGCCTTCTCGCGCGACTTGTTCTCGCGCAGCGCCGGATCGTCGAGGAACGGCGAAAGGGTCCTCACCACCTTCTCCCATTGCTCCTGCTTCCAGTACAGGAAGCTGAGCGCGTAGCGGATCTCCCCCAGGTCCAGGTCCTTCGGCGGGTCCATCCGCAAGCCGTCCCAGTTGTGGCTGCTCTGACGCAGCCGTTCGCTCTTCGGCAGAGGGGCGGGGCTGTTGTTCCCATCAACGGCCGGCGGACCGTACTCGTCAAGCAGCGTCGCGTACGCCTCGATTGCCTCGTCGTAGCACTCCGCCTTGCCGGCATGATAGCCGAGCAGCTTCAGCGCCGAGGGGCGGAACTTGTCATCGCGCAGGCCGCTGATGCACGGCTTGTACAGCTCAATCATCTTCTGCGTGTCGCCCAGCGCGATGTACTCCCGCCCCAGCGCGTAGCGCGCGACCTGGTACATCTCGTCCGGCGGCTCGCTGTCGTCGCTCTTGCCCTTCTTCTGCGGCTTGTTGTGCTTGTTGAGGTCAATCGGGTAGCGGTCTATGTACGCCGCGAAGCACCCCGCCGCCGACTGGTGGTCGCCGCCCTCGCTGAAGAACTGCCCGGCCTTCAGCATGGCGGTCTTCACGTAGTGTTGAACGTCGGCGTACTGGGGCTCACGGCTGACCCAGGCGTGGAACTGCCGGTTGTGCTTCCTGTCCGTGAGGCCGAGCGAAGGGCTGACCACGTTCCTCCAGAGCGCCTCCGCCGCCGCGCGCTTGGCGTCCTTGCTCTGGCCTTTTTCGCCCTTCACCGCCTCCATGGCCAGCCAGTACTGCGCTTCGGCCACGTACTTGTCCTGGTGGCTCATGTTCTTCACAAGCCACTCATAAGCCTTCACCATGTTCTGCTCGTGGCCCTGGACGTACCAGCAGTGAGCCACGCGCACGGCGGCCTCATAGACCTGCAGGACCTTCGCATCCACGTTCTGGGGCTTCCACGGGCCACCCGCGACATCGCCGTTGGCGTCCAGCTTCGGACCGTAAATCTGGATGTACTCCCGGTAGGCCTTCGCCGCCGCGGAGTAGTCTTTCTTCACGAAAGAGAGCTCGGCGATGTAGAAGCGGGCCTCCCGCGCTTCGTCCGACAGTTGCCCTTTCTCCGCGATCAGCTTCTGCAGGATGGCAATGCTTCTCTCGGTCAGATCGCCGCTGTCGGCCCGCGTGATCATGGCTTTCAGGTAGTCGAGGCTTTTGAGGTCGCTCTTGCCCGGCTTTCTGTCAGGCGGTTCCTGCGCGGCGGCCAGTTTCCACAGTTGCTCGTAGGTGTCGTAGGATTTCTTCTTGTCACCGGCGCGTTCGGCGAAGATGGCGATGTTCTCGAGAGCGGTGAGCTTGTACGGGGTGTTGGCGTCAATGGCCAGGGCCTGCTCGAAGGCCTTGACCGCCTCCGCGCAGTCGTCCCGCGTGACTCCGTTGCCATGGCACATGCCGATCTGCAGGTGGATGTACGACTCAAGACTGCCCTGTGCGAGAATGTCCCGCGGGTACTTCTTCAGGATTCCCTCGTAGTCGGACACGACTGTGGCGAAGCCCTTGCGCGTCCGGATGGCCTCGCTGAGCTTGCGGTCGGCGAGAAATACCTCGCCTTCGGCGGCGATCACCGTGCCGGCATTGGCGGCGACCTTCTTGCGGACCTGCTCAAGGTCCTCCTCCGTGTACGTCGCCTCGCGGCTGGTGCCGGCCTCGTCGAGCGCGGCCTGGCATGTTAGGATCCTGCCGGTGATGTTCAGGCGCGTGCCAAGCTGCCGGAGCTGCATGTAGCTCTCGAGCGCGGGGCCCCATTTCTTCTGCCGGAAGTAGTACTCGCCGATGCGGAAGTAACACTGTTCCAGGATCTCGCTTTTGCGTTCGCTGTCGCACTCGCGCGCCAGCTTGGCGGCTTCCTCGTAGCGCTCGACGGCCTTCGGCATGTCGCCCAGCTCGCTGAAGTAGATGTCGGCCGACTGCAGCACGGCCTCGGCCGCCAGCCCGCGCTTCTGGAACTCGGGCGTCTTGCCGATGCGGTCGAAGACTTCGATGGCCTTCGTAAAATCCTTCCGGTCGCGGGCGCACATCCCCAGGATGTAGCTCCCGGCCATGGCCTCGACTGTCTTGGGGTACCGGGCCTTGAGCTGTTCGCTGACGGAAATGGCCTTGTCGAACTTCTGCTGCTTGCGGAACAGGTCGGCGAGCTGGAGCAGGAGCTCGGGCACGCTCTTGTTGTTGGGATACTGCGCCGCCAGATCCTCGATCGCGGCGATCGCCAGGTCCACCTTCTCGGCCTTCAGCCACAGGAGCGCGAGCTTGTACGCGGCCTGCTCAGCCAGCGGCGAGTCCTTCTTGCGCTTGAGGATGTTCAGCTTGGCCGCGGCCTCATCGTACTTGCCTTTCAGGGCGTAGTAGCCGCTGCACAGACTCTGTACCTCGTCCTCATACAGGCCCGCGCCGTCGGCGAGCATCTTCTCGAAGGTGGCGATGGCCTCGTCATACTTCTTGACGGACGCGTACAGCTTCCCCAGCATGAAGAACGCATCCTGGCGGTTCCTGAACTGCTTCTTCTCGCTCTGCGTCGCCACCTGCAGATGCTTGATGCAGTCGTCAAGTGCTCCGAGGCTCTCCAGGGCCTTGGCCAGGCGGTAGTGGACATCAACGACCTGCGTGTGATCGGGGTACTTCCGCAGGAACTCGTCAAAGACGCCGGCCGCCTTGGCCGTGTCGCCGCTCTTCTCAAGCTGGTACGCCTGCTTCAGCAGTTCCTCCGGCGTCTCGGCGGCCTGGCAGACGCCGGCGGCGAGGACCAAAGCTGCGATGAACGCCGACGTTCTCACGCGCGTCACTCCGTCGTGTTGGGCCGCGCCTGCGGCTTCACGTCTCCGCCGGCCGGCTTCTCCGGCAGCGCCGGCTGTGTTTCCTGGTAGAGCGGGTTCTTCCTGATCAACTCCACGTATGGAGACAGCGGATATCGCTCCACAATCTGCTTGAAGCGTTCGCGCGCCTTGTCGCGGAGGTCCAGGGCCTGGAAGGTAAGGCCGAGCGCATAGGTGGCCTTCACGGATGCTTCGGTCGAGCGCGTGGTGAAGAGCACGTACTCGAACGCCTCCTTGGCCTTGTCAAAGCTTCGCGCGGCGAGATGCGTCGCGCCGACCAGGTAGCTGGCCTCGCCGGCCAGCGCTTCGTCGGGCGAATTCGACGCGGCAGCCAGCTTCTGGATCGCCTCGGCCGTGCGGCCCTTCTTGAGGTCCACGAGCGCCATCACGTAGTAGATCCACGTGGCTCTTGCCAGAGCCGCGCCCGGCAGTTTCTGCCGCTCGCCGTCCGAGAGCTTCTCATACTCCAGTATGAAACGCTGCGCGTCCTCCGGGAACTCGCGCTCGGCGGCCTTGTCCAGGGCGAAGTTCAGGCAAAACACCATGAGCCGGTCAGTGAACTGCCCGATGTCGGTGGTATCCTCCTTGACCAGCACGGAGTACTGCGCCAGCGCCCCTTGCAGGTCGCCGTCTCTGAACAGCGAGCGGGCATAGGCTTCCTGGACGCCGGCCCGTTCGCCGAGGTCCTTCACGGACGCCAGCGCGGACCTGTACAGTTCGGCGGCCTTCTTGTAGTTGCACAGATCGAAATGGATGCTCGCCATTTCCAGGTCGAACTTGTACTGCTCAAGGTCCGAGCCGCTCAGCGCCTTCAGTTCGTCCAGGGCGGCCAGTACGTTGCGGTAGTCTTTCAGTCCCTTGTAGATGTCCAGCTTCAGAGCGTAGATGTCCTTTTTGCGCGGCGTGTTGGGGAAGCGCGTCAGCAGCGCATTGCAGTTCTCGAGCGCCTGTTCCATCAGGTTGTCCTTGGCATAGACCGTGGCCAGGCGGAAGTACGCCTTCTCCGCAATCTCCTTCTGGACGTTCTCGCCGCGCACGCTCAGCCCGAGGTTCTGCAGGACCTCGCACAACACGTCGAAGCCGGCCACGTTCTTGAAGGCATCACGGTTGACGGGCGCATCAACCGCCTGAGCGGACGGATCGAGACGCACGGCCACATGCGAGTTCAGGTGCACGAAATCGGCGAAGTCGGCGAGCTTCATGTCCTTGAACTGCCCGCTGAGCTGCTCGCTGAGCGCGAACAGCAGGTCGTACGAGAACCGCTTCTTCAACTCCTCCTTTGGCGGCAGCGCCTCGCCGGCGGCCGGTTTGTAGAGCACCAGCGACTCCTCAGCGGCGCGGGCATAATACGCGCAGGCGTCGTGGAACTTGCGTTCGTACTCGAAGACCCAGCCCAGCCAGAAGCAGGCGTGGTAGTAGTACTCGTTGCCGGGGCTGTCGAAGACCTTCAGGTACTCCCGCAGGACGGCCTTCATCTTGGCGTAGTCGTTCTGGTTGTAGAAGTTCAGCGCCAGCGCGAAGAGCGACTTCTCGCCGTATTTGCTCTTGGGGTCAACTCTCCTGATCTTGTTGAAGGCGTCCTTGGCCCTTTCGTAGAGTTCCGTTGATACGTCGCGCGGCACGATCCGGTAGCGCAGTCCCTTTTCGGCGAGGGCGGCGGCCAGGACCTTCGCGCAGCTCACGTTGTTGTTCCCGAGCGCGGCGGGCGCCTGCTTGAACTCGGCGGCGAGCTTGGCGTCCTTCTCGATCCCCTCGGCCCACAGGATCCTCGTCTGGCCCAGTTCCTCCACGCGCGCCAGGACCGTGTGCAGCATCACTCCCTGGCGTTCGCGGGCCCGATGGACCTTGTCCCACGCGCCGTAACTGCATGTCAGGGGAGCGAAGCGTTTGTCCGCAGACTTCTCATCGTAAATCTCGATGGGCTTGCTGGCCTCTTCCTGGGAAATCGGGGGACACGATTCCCAATTCAGTCCGCCTGGACGACCACGAATGACTGAATTGGGATCGTGTCCCCCGATTTCCCTCAGCGTCGGCTGGCCATCGGTCAGGCCGATGTCGAGCGCCAGGCGGTGGCGGCTCAGGTCCAGGATCTGCGAGAGGAACTGCGCCACGGTGGCCTTCCCATCGCGCAGAGTGACGCGTCTTGTCTCGACGTATTCGGCGACCGAGTCCTTGCCTTTTTGCGGCGACCACACGAACGGCACGCCGCTGAGCTTGGACAGGTACACCAGGGCGTCGCGCGCGGTCATGTTGGCCCTGGGCCATTTGGCAGTGACCTCTTTCTGCAGCGGCCTATATGTCTTGAGCAGGTCGTCGCCGATAGCCAGCGTTTCGGCTGGGTACACGTAAATGCCGTAACTGGTCTCGCCCTTCTTCTGTTGCGCCTCATACGCCGCCTTGCTGTAGAGGCTGCCGGCCATGTACAGGGCCTTCAGCAGGTCCTCGTCGCCCAGCTCGCGGCCGCGGTCGGCCACGCCCTCATACGCCTTGGCAGCTTCGGCGTAGCGCCCCTGCTGCCGATACCACTCAGCCAGTTCCACGGCCAGTCTCTGGAAGCGTGGGTCGGCGCCGAAATCGTTCTCAAGTTCGCCGAAGCGCTTTTCCGCCGCGGCTTTGTCCTCTTTCCTCTCGGACTTGAACATGGCTTCGAGCAGGCCGATCTCGATCTGCTTGACCATGTCCAGCCTCTTTGGGTCAACCAGGCGCTTGGCCGCCTCAAAGCAGCGGAGCGCCTTTTCCGCATCGGCCTTCTCGAGGTATGTTGGCGCATTCCTGCCGCCCGCGGTTGCATGCGTGCCCACGCTGGCCAGCTCACAGACGCCGCGCTGATAGAGGATCTCCGTCCTCAACGCCTTCCAGGCGTCATCGGAAAGCCCTTTCCCCGTGTAGACCGACTCGTCCAGCAGCCTGTCGCAGGCGCCGGCGCAGGCGGCATTGTTGGGCGCCTGCACGACCTTCTTCGTCTTCTCGTCAACGATCTGTCTGGCGTAGTAGCGCATCAGGCTCATCAGGGCCTGAGCGCCCTCCGCGGAACCTTTCTTCTGCTCGGCCGTCTTCTGCCACGCGTTCGCGCCGTCGTCGCCGCTGGCCGCCGTGCCGACATCCACTCCCTTGGTGAGGAGGACCTGCACCTTCTCGCGCGCCTGCCTGGCTTCCGCGGAGAGAGGATACTTTGCGATCAACTGGCCGAAGTGCGCCGCGGCGTTCTGGTGCGCTTTCGCCGCCGCCGCCTGGTCCTGGGTCTTGCTGGCTTCGTCCATGGCGATGCAGCCGAGGTTGAACAACGCCGTGGCGGCATGCTCCGGGTTGCCGAGCGCATTGGTGTAGGCTTTGACGGCCTCGGGAATCACGCCGTGCTCGCGGTAGATTTCGCCCAGAGCGCACTGTGCCTGAGCGTAGCCGCGGCTCTCGGCGCCGACCTTCTTCAGATATTCCTCGACCTTGGCGGCATTCGAGTCCTTTCTGCTCTTCTCGCACATGCCGAGGACCAGGTATATGTCGTGCTTCAGGGGGCCGTCGGGAACCGTGTCGAGGAACGCCTTGTCGTTCAGGTATCCCATGGCTTTACCGTAGTCCTGCTGCTCATAGGCAGCCTTGGCGAGCAGCAGCCGCGCCTTCATCTTCAGTTCCGGGTCATAGCGGACATTCTCGAGCCACTTGGCGGCGTCGGCGTACCGTTTCTTCTCGATACAGAGAACGCCGAGCTGAATGGCCGCGTTGTCGTGGTACTTCTCCAGACCCGCGGGGATCGGCAGCTTGTCCTGCTGGTATTCCGCGATGACGTGGCGGAAATTGAGGACGACGCGCGTGAGGATCTCCTCGGCCTTTTCGGGCTGGCCCGTTTTGCGGTAGAACTCCGTGAGGATGGCGTCGGCTTCCATGCCCGTCGCGTAGCCGTTCTTCTTCAGGTCTGCCTGGACGCGTTGGTGCAGGCTCTCCAGTTCGCCTTGAGCGTCCTTGCCCCGGTTCGCAAGGATGGCCATCTTGAACACCAGCAGCTTTGCGGCACGCTGGTCGTTGGGGAAGCGTTTGCAGAACGCGTCAATGCGTTCAGCCGCATTCGTGTAGTCGTTCATCCGGTACGCGGTGCACGCCAGGCGGAAGGCTGCGGCGGCCTTGTCGTTCTCGTCGGTGAGGTTCTCCGCCGCCTTGATGAGGCACGTCTTCGCCTGGTCGAATTGCTTGGTCAGGTAGTAGCATTCGCCAAGCATCAGATACTGCGTGGCGGCCCCGGCCTCCGCTTTCCCACGAACGTCTTCCAGCAGAACCTTGATGGCGTCGTTGTACTGGCGGCTCTTCATGAGCCCCGACGCGCGCGAGACGGCTTCGCTGCCGGATGAGCCGGTACTGAGAACACAGAGAACCACGGGGAGCAGGCCAGGCCACAAGGAGCGTAAGCGCATCGTGAAGGTTCCCGCCCGCGTGGCCGGCACCGCCGCTCCCAGACCGCGGCGGGCGGCGTTTTGCAGATGCGGCCCCCAGCTCATGTTTAGTGTACCCCGTGGCTGCACGCAAGTCCCCGGTTCTTTACGGCAATCCCTCGATGCCGGCGCCGGCGTAAGTCGTGGCCGCGCAACGGCAAAGCGGTCTGCCGGGGTTGCGCAAAGGGGTTGCGCGTCCGCGGGCCTTTCAGCGCGCGAAAAAAAATTCCGTCAGAGGCCTTGATTTTGTGCAAGTCATGGGGTTTGCTGTACGTTTAGTTGATGGGAGGCGTGTGCTTTCAAATGGTTTGTTGGCGGTTGTGCATACGAGCAAGATCACGGTCCTTGTCGCGGAAGCAGACAGGACAAGGCGCCGTGCTGCCCTTCATTGGGCATCGCCTCGTCATGCGCCCGTATAAAAACAGTGAAACGGATCGCGTGGGAGGCGCCGCACCCTAGGAAGCAAGGGACAAGTCAGAGAGTCCTCAGCCTTCCGGGGTGCGAACCTCGGAAGGCTTTTTGTTGCGTCGCGGAAGGAGGCACAGGCAATCGGCAGGAACAGGCGCTGTGAGAAAGGCCCCAGGCGCGGCAACGCCTGAGGCCTGAAGAGAGCCCGAGCGTCTCCGGTGAAGAGATGAACACAGTGACAGCGTCACTGTGCGCGGGGCCTCTTTGTCTTCAGAACGTAGCGCGAAAGGAGGGACAGTCAACACGGACGCGGATGTAGCTCAATGGCAGAGTGCGAGCGTGCCAGGCTCGAGACGCGGGTCCAACTCCCGCCTTCCGCTCCAAAGTTGCACGCGCCGCGGTGTCACGGCGGCCTGCCTCTCTTGTAAGGAGGCGGCGCGGGTTCGACTCCCGCCTGCGGCTCCAACGAACGAAGGAGGTGCTTTCGCAAGCGGCGCCGCAGTGTGATGGGTCACAAGCCTCTTTCGTAAAGAGGCGGCGCGGGTCCGATTCCTGCCTGCGGCCCCAGAACGGAAGGCACTTCAGATGCGGTGTGGCGAAACGGTATCGTGCCTGCCTGTTACGCAGGAGTTGGAGGTCCGAGTCCTCCCGCCGCAGCCAGATAACAGGAGTGGCCCTGTCGTCTAGCGGTTGAGGACGCCGGCCTTTCAAGCCGGAAACCGGGGTTCGAGTCCCCGTGGGGCTGCCAACGATTGCGGATTGAGGATTGACGATTGCGGATTGGCGTGGGTGTGATTGGGGACGTGTGTGGGACAATCCGCGATCCGCAATCTGACATCCGAAGTGGGCAAAGCGGAGCGTCTCTGTCGGCTAATCAGCAGGCCGCCAGATCCTCGATCTGGAAACGCGGGTGCGAACCCCGCCGGAGACGCCAACGATTGCGGATTGCGGATTGACGATTGCGGATTGGTTTGCCGGGCAATCCAAAATCGCAAATCCAAAATCCAAAATGGGAAGGGGCGATGGTGAAACAGGATCACACGACCTCCGCACGGTCGCGTTTCGGGTGCAAGTCCCGATCGCTCCACCACACGGATAGCGAACCGGCCAAGTGGCCGGCACCGTCTCGAAAACGGTTGGTCGCTTAACCGCGATGAGGACCAGGACCTCCGCTATCCGCCAGATTCGAGGAGCAGAGGGCCGGCAAGACGCCGGCGGCACAACGGAAGCGCGCCAGAGCCAGGAGAGCTGGGCCGGTTTGCTACACCGGGGTCTGAAAGATGATCAGCGGGTTCGAATCCCGCCGCTTCCGCCAGAAAGGAGAACGCGAGTGCGTCCGTAGCTCGAGCGGCAGAGCAACCGGCTCTTAACCGGTTGGGTGTGGGTTCAAGCCCCACCGGGCGCACCAGATAATTGCGGGTTGAGGATCTCGGATTGTGGATTGGGCTGACGCGAACACGAATGCGGAATCCGCAATCCGAGGTTGGAGCGCCGCAGTAGCCGAACAGGCACAGGCGCCTGCCTTAGAAGCAGGAGAGTGTGGGTTCAAATCACACCTGCGGCACCAAACGCACGCGGACTGAGCGCGCGAGGCTTGGCGGTTTCCTCCCGATGGCGGGAGGTGGTAGCGGGGGCGATGCGAAACAGAAAGGAGCGTTCGTAGCTCGAGTGGCAGAGCAGCCGGCTTTTAACCGGCAGGGTGTGGGTTCGAGCCCCACCGAGCGCACCAAGTGATTGCGGATTGGGGATTGACGATTGCGGATTGGCTCGTGATGGCACGAGCGGCGTGCTGTTCCAATCCACAATCCGAAATCCGCAATCCGCAATGGAAGTTGCCGGGTCGGCCAGCGGTAGGCCGCCTGACTCTGACTCAGGAAAGCGGGGTTCGAATCCCTGCCCGGCAACCAGAACCAGGAGGAGAGTGCTTCGCGCGGTCGGAGTGTTCACGGCGGCACGCAACCCTTCCAAGGTTGAGGAGCGGGTTCGACTCCTGCCGGCCGCACTTAAGACCCACTGGCCTGTCGTCCAGCGGGAGGACACTGGGCTTTGAACCCGGGGACCGAGGTTCGAATCCTCGCGGGCCAACCAGATGGGTGACGGTAAGCCTTTGTGGTGCGTGAGAAGTTGACGGGCATTCGTTCCGGTTGAACGGGCGAGTCTTATAAACCCGCCGGCCAGGTTCAACTCCTGGATGCCCGAGATCGGCAACGGGGACCTCGGGGCGTAGCGTAGCGGCGAACGCGCCTGCGTCGGGAGCAGGAGAACGCTGGTTCGAATCCAGTCGCCCCGACCAGACTAGGGAGGTGAAGAGGGAAACGGGATGTAGCTCAGTTTGCGCAGAGCGCCTGGCTTGGAACCAGGAGGGCGTCGGTTCGAATCCGGCCATCCCGACCAGAACAGAACGTGCTGAGTGGAGAGCGACGAGTAGCGAGTGACGGGGAGAGGAGGGGAGGGCGTTGGGCGGTGTTGTAGCGGGCTGCATGTCTGCCTGATACGCAGACGGTGGAGGTCCAACTCCTCCCCGCCCAACCAGAACGGGAAGCGCTGACGTTGTGTTGACCTCAGTGTAACGGCCGCACGCGAGAATGTGAGTCTCGAGGCACGGGTTCAACTCCCGTAGGTCAACCCAGACGATTGCGGATTGATGATTGCGGATTGGGTTGGGTGTGATTGATGACGCGCGACGGCCAATCCGCAATCGTCAATCCGAAATTCGCAATAAGAGGGGCCGCGTGGCCGAGCAGCGAAGGCGTCCGCCTGCAGAGCGGAAGAGCGCGGGTGCGAGTCCCGCCGCGGCCTCCAGCGATTGCGGATTGGGCTGGGTGTGATTGATGACGCGCGACGGCCAATCCGCAATCGTCAATCGGCAATGGGGAACGTTCCCGAAGGCGAAGAAGTGGAGCCGCCACCCTGTCACGGTGGAGGAAGCCGGTGCGACTCCGGTCGGGAGCGCCAGAACGATTGTGGATTGATGATTGCGGATTGCGGATTGGGTTGGGTGTGATTGATGACGCGCGAGGACCAATCCGCAATCGTCAATCGGCAATCCGAAATGAGGAAGCGGGTGGCTAGGCCTGGTGGTCTGGCGGGTTTCATAAGCCTGCAAGGGTGGTTCGATTCCACTGCCCGTTACCAGGCGATTGGGGATTGATGATTGCGGATTGCGGATTGGGCTGGGTGTGATTGATGACGCGCGAAAGCCAATCTGCAATCGGCAATCCGCAATCCGAAATGAGGACGGCCGCTTCGTCCAACGGGAGGACACCAGTCCTACACACTGGGGACGAAGGTTCGATTCCTTCAGCGGCCACCAGAAAGGAGACAGCGCAAGAGATTCGATGCCGCCGGGACCAGTGGCGCGCTTCGCCTCACCCAGTGATCGGCGCGGCGTGTTCCATGAAGGATTGTGACGAAGGCGGTGTCGGAAAAGGGGATGTAGCTCAACGGCAGAGCGCCGGGGATTGGCCCCGGAGGTTGCGGGTTCGAGTCCCGTCATTCCTGCCAGGATGGCTAGCTCAGGAGGTAGAGCACCGAGCTCATAACTCGGACGTTGCGGGTTCGACTCCCGCGCCAACTGCCGCCTTGAAAGCGGCTCGTAAACCAGGCTGGAGGGGGGCGGACGTTGCACCTGCCCGCCGGGACCGGACGCCCGTACAGGCCCGATCCCGGCAGCACGCGACGGCGCCCTGAAGCTCGCGGATTCGCTCCGGCCCAAATCGCGGGACGTTCCTCGCGAACGCACTGGTCCACACGACAGCGCGGGAGCGCGCGAACCGAACGCGAAAGTAGGCCGCAGCTCAAGTTGTGCTCCGCGCTGTTCGGTGTGGCGGGACATAGCTCCGCCTCCCGAAGGCCACAACGAAGAGATCAGACGGGCGACACAAGGGATCGCCCAACGAGGACGAGGAGGGACGAAACATGGTGGCGATGGGAGTGATGGTGGGCATGCGCAAGTTTAAGGTGAGGGCGCATGAGCGCGGCTTGCTGTTCAGCGACAACGAGTTCCAGGTCTTGCTCGAGCCGGGCCGCCACTGGTTCTTCGACCCGCTCTTCAAGATCAGGGTGGACGTGGTCTCGGTGCGCAACGTGTGGCTCAAGCACAGGGACCTGGACGTGATCGCCAAGTCGGGGGCGTTGGAGGGCCAGGCGCAGGTCGTGGACCTGAAGGACAACGAGCGCGCGCTGTTCTGGGTTGACGGCCGCTTTGAGGCTGTCCTCAAGCCCGGCCTGCACGCGCTGTGGACGGTCTTCCACGACGTCAAGGTCGAGGTCGTGGACGCGCGCGCCGTGCGGTTCGAGCATGAGGGCCTGGCCGTGATCCTGAAGTCCGAGGGCGCGGGCGAGGCGTTCGATGTGTTCAACGTGGAAGAGGGCCACGCCGGCCTCTTCTTCAAGGACGGCGAGCACAAGGCCACGCTCTCGCCCGGCGTGCACGCCTTCTGGAAGGGCCAGGGCAAGGTGAAGCTGTACCACGTGGACCTGCGTGAGCAGGTCTGCGACGTGGCCGGCCAGGAGATCATGACCGCCGATAAGGTCACGCTCCGTCTCAACGCAGTGGCGACGTACCGCGTTGTTAATGGGCTCAAGGCCGTGGCTGAAGTCGAGGACTACCGCCAGGCGCTGTACCGCGAAGCGCAGCTCGCGCTGCGCGCGGTGATCGGGACGCGCGAGCTGGATGCGCTGCTGGCGGAGAAGGACGCGGTGGCAAAGGAGCTTGAGGGCGTCCTCAAGAACCGTGCGGCCGCGCTTGGCCTGGAGGTCACGGCGCTGGGCATCAGGGACATCATCCTGCCCGGCGAGATGAAGGACCTGATGAACAAGGTCACCGAGGCCCGGAAGGCCGCCGAGGCGGCACTGATCACGCGCCGGGAGGAGACGGCCGCGATGAGGATGCAGGCCAACACGGCCAAGATCCTCGAGACCAGCCCGACGCTGATGAGGATCCGCGAACTGGAGACCCTCGAGAAGGTTGTCGCCAAGGCCAACCTGCAGGTGGTGCTCGCGGAGAAGGGTCTTGCGGATCGTGTCATGAAGCTGCTGTGAGTGCGGCGGCTTGAACAAGGCAGTTGAAAGGAGGTGATCCGTTATCTCGTCGGCGTGCGAGGCTCCCGGGGAGGCAGCGTTCGGTCTGGCTCCTCGGGGGGCTCGCCGTCACCCGCTCCCGTGGCGGAATGCAGACGCGGCCGGTTCAAACCCGGCCAGCCGTGAAGGCTGTGGAGGTGCGAATCCTCCCGGGAGCACCAGGCGATTGCGGATTGGAGATTGAGGATTGCGGATTGGGTTGGGCGTGACCGACGGCGTGCGAAGGCCAATCCGCAATCGTCAATCTGCAATCCGAAATGAAGGGGCTCTCGTAGCTCAAGGGATAGAGCGGCCGGCTTCTAACCGGCTGATCGGGGTCCGAGTCCTCGCGAGAGCGCCAGATTGAAGGATGCTCCTGTCGCTCAATGGAACAGGGCGCTGCTCTCCTAAGGCAGAGATCCGGGTTTGAGTCCCGGCAGGAGCGCCAGGCGATTGCGGATTGACGATTGTGGATTGCGGATTGGGTTGGGCGTGACCGACGACGTGCGAAGGCCAATCCGCAATCGTCAATCTACAATCCGAAATGAGGGGGCTCTCGTAGCTCAAGGGATAGAGCCGCTGGCTTCGAACCAGCAGATCGGGGTCCAAGTCCTCGCGAGAGCGCCAGGTCGCCCGTGGTGTAGCAGAGCGCACACGACCGTGCGAAGGTCGAGGACCGGGTGCGAGTCCCGGCGGGCGGACCAGACGATTGCGGATTGATGATTGTGGATTGCGGATTGGATTGGGTGTGACCGATGACGTGCGAAGGCCAGTCCGCAATCGGCAATCTGCAATCCGCAATAGGAATGGGGCTTGAGCAGGTGTGGTCATTGCGCCCGGCTGAAAACCGGGAGAACTCGGTTCGATCCCGAGGGGCCCCACCAGACGATTGCGGATTGATGATTTTGGATTGCGGATTTGGTTGGGTGTGACCGATGACGTGCGGAGGCCAATCCGCAATCCACAATGGGAACGGGGGTGGATGTGCGGACTGGGAGCCGGGCGGGCCTGTAAAGCCCGCGCTCGATGAAGCTGGGAGGTTCGATTCCTCACGCCCCCACCAGACGATTGCGGATTGATGATTTTGGATTGCGGATTGGGTTGGGTGTGACCGATGACGTGCGGACGCCAATCCGCAATCCGAAATCCACAATCCAAAATCCAAAATAGGCCAAGGCGCGACGGCCCGGCGGCCTGTGCGGTCTCCAAAACCGCTCGACAGGGCTCGACACCCTGGCGCCTTGCCACTTGAGTGCGGATTGATGATTGCGGAGTGCGGATTGGGATGGGTGTGACCGCTGACGTGCGGACGCCAATCCGCAATCCGAAATCCACAATCCGCAATGGGAGGACAGCCGTGGTGCTGAACGATGCAACGCTGGTTCTGAACAAGCACTGGGTGCCGGTGGATTTCACCACGGTGTTGGACGCGCTATGCAAGCTGTACGCGGGTTCTGCGCGCGCCATCAAGCCTGACGATTACTCCGTGCACGACTTCGAATCGTGGGCGCAGTTGAAGGTTGCCGAGGGCGCTCCCTGCGTGCGCACGGCCACCATCGCCATACCCGTGCCCGAGGTGATCATCCTGGCACACTATGGCCGCGTTCCAGACAGGGGCCTGGCGTTCTCGCGCGGCAATCTGTTCAGGCGTGACCGTTACACGTGTCAGTACTGCGGCAGGCGCCCGGGCACCGCGGAACTCACGATTGACCACGTCAGCCCGCGCAGCCGCGGTGGCATCTCAAGCTGGACCAACTGCGTCGTTGCCTGCTTGAAGTGCAACTCCAGGAAGGCCAACAGGACGGCGGCGGAAGCCGGCCTTGTGCTGCGCCGGCAGCCTGCGAAGCCGGAGTGGAGCCCGCGGCTGGTTGTGGCTCGGATTCCGTGCAAGGCGAGCTGGGAGAAGTTCGTCTCGGACGCCTACTGGAACGTGGAACTGAAGGAGTAAGCATAGTCTGAAGGTGGGGGCCGGATCGCGGGCAGCGGTCCGGCCCTCAGCGCAAGCTCCGAGAAACCTTGAGCCCGCCGGGACTCAGAGCGCTTCGCCCATGGCGTTGCCCTTGCCCAGGATGCATACGCCGATGATGAGTATGACAATCCCGGCGACGATCCAGGCAATGCTCTGCCGGCTGGCGCCTTTCCATTCGCCGCTGCGGAAACCATGCACGTTGCCGACGATGATGGCGAACGACATGAACGCGGCGTAGCCAACCGAAATGCCCAGTGTGCCGAGGTTCGAGAAAGCCAGGCCGAAGAAAAGGATCGCGCCATCGTGCAGGAAGGCCATCGTGGCGGCCAGCAGCAGGACCAGGCCCACGCCCGGCTTGGCAAAGCTGGACCACGTCTTGTTCTTCGTGAGCTGGAAGCCGCAGTAGAGACACGATGACACCGCGCCGCCCCACAGGATCAACGCCATCACCGCGAACGCGGCGCGCCATGACGAGTTGCCGAAGTTCTCCGCTGCAACGGTCCCGACTTTGCCGGCAAAACTCGCCGCCACCGCGTAGCACGCGCACAAGATGCCGGAGACGAGGCCGATGATCACGCCGACGAGCATCCTCGGTCTACGCGCGTCGGTCTCGGAAGCCGCTGCATCGGTTTTGCTTTCCTTGATGCTCTGTTCCTTCAGCAGGGCTGCCTTGCCGCACACGATCACGCCGAGCACGCACACGGCGACCCCCGCCAGGATCACGTAGCCGGCAGGTGTCCCGACCTTGTCGGCGTTGTGGATGAGCATCGGCGCCATGGAGCCGAAGATGATCTGCGCGCCGTAGTTGATCGAATACGCGAGCGACAGGCCGATGAACGCAAAACTCATCCCCAGCGTCATGGAGCCGAGGCCCCAGAGGAAGCCGAAGACCAGGGGCATGATAAGAGCCTCGACGCCCGCGGTGGAGTAGATGGCGTAGAACTCGTTCACCAGGAGCGGACCGAAGATGACCGGGATCAGCACGGTGACGAAAAGGAAGAACGGCCCCCACAGGTTCTCCCACGCCATGCTTTTGGGAGCGTACTTGCTTGGCAGTCCAAATGAGCCGCCGCAGATCGCGCCCAGAAGCACAAAGACGAACCCCCAGATCATCGCTGTAGTCATTGGCCCGCCCCCGAACCGTGTGCCACACCATGGAATGGTGTCGTCCGCCACACCACGACCCCGTCCCGACGCCAACTCTGGAATGAAGCCCTATTGTAGTGTCCCTCGCGCGCCCTTGCCAGCAGCTTCACGGGACCGCGACTGCCACTGGGGTGTGTTTCATCACAGTTAGTGTTTTCAAGCCGGAATAGCAAGGATTGGGACGGGCGGAGGCCAGCGGCGTTGCCAACGCCCATCTTGCGAGAGGATGGCGGCTTTGACCTGGTGGCCGGCGTTGGCGATGCGGCGCGT
>JAPLOD010000621.1 GCA_026692735.1 Planctomycetota bacterium
AGCCTGGCTTACTTCGGCAAGTACGCGCGCGTGGCCATGTCCACCTTCGTCGAATGGCTTGAGGATTCCGCCCGCGCCGGTGAGGCCATCGTGCCCGACGCTCCCCTGCCGCCGGAGAAGAAACAGCTCCTGGCCCTGCCGAAAGCCGCCCTGGCCGCCTTGGCCGGTATGGGCGAAGGCGCCAAGCCAGCTCTGCCGGCGCTCGTGCACCTGGCCACCTCCCCGCTGCCCGATAACGACAGCGAGATCCGGACGCTGCTCGGCGCGGTGCTGAAGATCATCGGGCCGGACGCCGTGCCCAGCCTTACGGCCGAGCTCAAGAACCCTGTGGCCGATACACGCGCGCGCGCTGCGCGCGCCATCGCCTCCATGGGCCTGGTGGCCGCGACAGCCGTGCCCGATCTGATCGAGCTGTCCAAGAGCGCCGTGGACTCTGACGCGCAATCCGGTTCCGCGGGGCTGCAGGCCGTCGGGCCCGTCGCCTATGAACTGGCCGCCCCTTATCTCGTGAAGGTCCTGCGCGAGGACCTCTTCGCCGACCGCCGCAAGTGGGCCGCCTGGGCGCTGGGCGACATCCGCGTGCCCGCAGACGGCGACCGCCACAAGGTCATAGACGCCTTGCTTCTGGCGCTATTGGACCCGGATGAAGCCGTCTGCCGCGGCGCGCACGGCGCATTGGCTCGCGTTGGCGCGCCGGCATTGCCAAGGCTCCGGGAGATGCTCAAACTCGGCGAAGGCGAGGCGCCCTACTGGGCCGTCCGCGTGCTCGCGCGCATGAAAGCCGACCCGGCCGACGTTATCCCGCGCCTGGCTGAGCTGACGCTTCCCGGCAAGCGGCCCGTGGAACGCGGCACCGCCGCGGACTTGCTCGGCGAATACGCCCCGGCTCATCCCGAGATCATCCCGCCGCTGCTGCGTCTGCTCGGCGACCGCGAAGACTACGTCGCCCGGGCCGCCGTGCGGTCGCTGACGCCTTTTGGCGCGAAGGTCGTTGAGCCGCTCGGCAAACTGCTGGCCCAGCGCAACCCGCTGGTGCGCCGCCGCGCGCTGGAAGCCCTCGAGGTTGTGCGTGCGGCGCTCGAACAGAAGGACCAGCCCATGTAATAACAAGCACCCGCCTCGCCGCGTTTCTGCCGAGGAAAAACCCTTGAGACATCCACCGGACACCTTACACTGGGCCGCTGTTCAGTTGCGCTTGTGCGGCAACGTCGCGCACAATGACGAACGGTGAGGCGTCGCCTCGTCATTCCGACCACCGGTGGATCGCCCATGCCGACCGAGGACCCCACGGACAGGAAAACAGAAGAGAAAACGCCCGGCAGCGAACAGGCCAAGACCGCGCCGCAGGATGGCAACCCGCCGCCCGCCGCGGAAGGCGCGCCGGCCGCTGAGGCGGAGCCGGAGGCAGCGACGCCGGTCGCCGAAGCTGCTCCGGTCGCTGAGGCGGAGCCGGAGGCAGCAACGCCGGTCGCCGAAGCTGCGCCCGCTGCTGATACCGAGCCGGAGGTTCCGACGCCGGCCACCGAGGCAACTCCGGCCGAGGCAACTCCCGCCACAGACGAGAAGCCCGCAGACGAGACCGCCAAGACGGTCGCGCCGGACACGGAGCCCGCCGCTGCAGCCCCTGCTGCCGAAGGCACGCCGGAGCCCGCAAAGGATGGGAAACCGCCGCTGGTTCTGATCGTTGACGACGACGCGGCGTTCGCGGAAGCAGCGCGCGGTCACTTCGAGAACAAGGGCATGCGCGTGCAGGCTTTCGCCTCGAAAGCCGACCTGGCCGCCTGGCCATGGGATGAGGAACCCGCTCTGTTCGTGCTCGACTTCAACCTCGGCGGCGAGGATGCCCGGGGCGTGGTCCTCGACGCGCGGGACGCAGGCAAGTTGGGCGACTGTCCCGTGGTCCTCGTGAGTGACACGGCTGTTGACAAGGAGGTCGTGCAGTTCACGCTGAAGCTCGGTTTCCGCAAAGTCCTCACCAAGCCCCTCGCCTTTGACGTTCTCGAGCGGGTCATGGAGGATGAGCCGCGCGCCAGAGCCGAAAGCGCCAGGAAAGAGCTGAACCAGAAGGCCTTTCAAGACCGCAAGGCGGCAGTGCTCAAGAAGATGGGCCTCGAGGAAGGAGAGCCCGCCGACGAGGCTGCTGCGACAGCCGACGAGGCCCCGGCGGACAACGGACTGGCAGCCAAGAAGCTGCCACCCACCGTTCGCGTCGCCGGCCCCAAAGGGAAGACGGCGACCGTGTCTGTCGAGCCGCCTCAGGCTGCCCCCAAGGGCCGTGTTGCTGCTGACTCTCGCTGTCTGCGGCCTCTTGCTGGGGCTCCGGGCCCAGCTCGGTGTGCCCTTCGTCGAGCGCTCGCCCGAGGCCATGCGCCATCTGAACGACCCCGGGCGCACGATCGGCGTCGCCGAGATGACGGCCGTGGCCTACGTCGCGGCCCACTGGATACTGGCTATTGGCGCGGCAATGTACATCGTCCGCGCCACGATCCGCCGCCTCGCCAAGGCAGCCGCGCGCTGACGCCCTCCCGCTGGTGTAGTGGCTCAGAGTTGACGAGTTTTCCATCAACCACGAAGATCACGAGGAACACGAAGGAGCTGGGGCTATAACCCGTCCTTCGTGCTCTTCGTGCTCTTCGTGTCCTTCGTGGCAGAACAACCGTTCAGTGTGAGCTAGAACAGCGCGGCCCCGTTCTCCTGCCCCGCGGCGAGATAGTCCTTCGGCGGCTTGAGCCCCAGGTGCTCATAGCCTTTGGCCGCCAGCACCCGGCCCCGCGGCGTCTTCAGGATGTACCCTTCCTGGATCAGGAACGGCTCATAGACGTCCTCGATCGTGTCTTCCTCTTCGCCCACCATCACCGCGATAGTCTTCACCCCGACCGGCACGCCGTGGTGGCTGGCAATCGCGTTCAGGATCTTGCGGTCCATGCCGTCCAGACCTGCCGCGTCCACGCCTTCCCGTTCCAGCCCCTTGCACGCGATCTTGTGCGTTACGGTCCCGTCGCCCTCCACGTCCGCCCAGTCGCGCAGGCGGCGCAGCAGCCGGTTGGCAATGCGCGGCGTCTTGGCACGTCAATGAAAAAGTCCTCCATGGCCGAGTAGAGGTATTCTTCGAACGCCGCCGGCAAGCGGTGCACTTCGTCAATGAACAGCACGGTCCGTTCCGGCAGCGCGGTCAGCAATCCGACCAGGTCCCCGGGGCGCTTCAGCGCCGGGGCCGACGTGCCCGTGAAGCCCACGCCCAGTTCCTGCGCAATGATGCGCGCCAGCGTCGTCTTGCCCAATCCCGGCGGCCCGGACAGCAGCACGTGGTCCAGCGCGGCGCCGCGTTTCAGCGCCGCCTTGACGTACACCTGCAGGTTCTCCTTGACGCGCTCCTGCCCGATGAAGTCCGCAAAGCGCTGCGGCCGCAGCGTGACTTCGACGGCATCCTCATCGGTCCCTGAGTGGGGGTCGGTCGTCCGTTTGGCCATGTCCCGTCTCTGCCTGGGGGCTCAGCGCAGGCCCCGGGACGTCTTTCCCGGTCCCGTCCCGCGGCCCGGCTCTCGCTGGATCTCGCGCTCCGCTGCTCTCGCGTTTCCCGTACTTGATCCGCTCGTACTCCCGCTTCAACGTCATGACGAAGCCTTCGTTCTCATCGCGCGCATCCACGAGGTTGTACTGCACCGAGTCCTCGCCGCAGGTCAATTCCATGTACTGCTGATGGGCCAGCGCCGAGAACAGGCACGTCACCACAACGCAGAGCGCCGTGGCCGCCCAGCGCCAGCCTCGACTTGGGCAACTCGATCTCCGGACCGTCCCCGCTCATCGCCCCTTCCTCATCCCGTATACCGCAGCGCGCGCTGGACCACTTCCTGTACCACGGGCCGCTCGCTGCTCACCGCGGACAGCTCCGCGAACGCCCGTTGTACGGCCTGCAGGGCCACGTCCGGCGGCACCTGCTGCAACTGGACCACGGCCTTGACGGCCAGGTCCGTATCGGCGTCCAGGCCCGGCGCCACGACGGGGCCGCCCGCGGCTCTGGCGCGCCTCTGTTCCGGCGTGCCGTCTACCTGGTGGACAAGGATCTTCCCCAGTTCCAGCACGATCTTCTTGGCCGTGCTCTCTCCCACCCCCTTGATGCGCTTCAGCGTGGCGTAGTCGCCCAGCCGAATGGCCTGCTGGATGTCCTGCACCCGCCCCCCGCCCAGCACCGCCAGCGCCAACTTTGGCCCCACCCCGCTGACGGTCATCAGTTGCAGGAAGAACTCCCGCTCCCCCTCGCTGCCGAAACCGTACAACGTCAGCCCGTCCTGCGTGTAGTGCAGATACGCGAACAGCCGCGCGCGCTGCCCCACGTTCGGCAGAGCGCCGGCCGTGGAGAGCGGGATGCGCAGCACGTAGCCCACCCCGCCGACGTCAATCACGGCGGTGCTTGGCGTCTTGGCATCCAGTGTGCCTGCAATGTGGTTGTACATGCGCCCTCGCCGGCCCGGACCGCGCGTCACCTCCCCGCGGCGTCCTGCTCCCTGCCCGCCCCGGCATCGTACGCGATTTCCCAGACTTCACAAACGTCATCGCTGTAGACCGTGCGGCTCATCGCCCCCAAACGCGGCAGCAGTCCGCGCTGACCCGAACGCTCCTTCCGCACGAAAACGTGGCTGGGCCGGAAGCGTTCCAGCGCCGCCAGCGGCCCCTTCGCATCTTTGTACACCACGCCGAAGGTCGCACGGTGCAGAACCTTCAGGGCAGTGCAGTCCTCGTCCGACAGCGAATTGCAGAACAACCGCTCGCTGAACACGCGCCGCCGCCGCGCCACGATCTGGAACAGGTCGCCCTGCGCCAGCATGTTGGCCAACTGCAGCCCGTCGCGGGCGAACGTTCCGTCGTGCCAGTCCGAGCCGTCATCGAACAGGAACAACGCGCTCTCGGGCGTGTGCTCGCGGCACCAGCGGTACGCCGGCAGGTACCGCAGTTCATCTGCCATGCTCGCGTACGGCCCCTGCGGATACTTCGAGAAATCGTAGTGCCAGTTCGCCGCGGCAAGCCGGCACGCACCGATGACGGCGACCGCGGAAAGCGCGATGGTCCAGCGCCGCGCGGCCAGCCATCCCTGCTGGCCGCGCCAGGACTGGCTGGCCCGGTCTAGCAGCAGCAGCCCCGCCGCCGCCAGCACGACCAGGTAGAACACGCAGAAGCGGTCGAAGACCAGTTCCCGCGCAAAACAGAACAGCCCGCACACCAAAGGCAGCGCCACCATGCTGGCGCCGCAGGCCAGCAGGAACGGGCGGTGCTGTTTCCGGACCCACAACGCGGCAAGCAGGAACACGACGGCCATCGCCAGGCACAGCTTCCAGTACGGGTTCACCTGATACAACGGCGGGTTGAAGTACCGCGCCACGATCTCTTGCTGCGTCGGGAACCGGTTGTTCCACAACGCGATCCCCACCCAGGGCGCGGTCGCCAGCAGAACCGCCGCCAGAGCGACAAGCGCCACGCGCAGAGCGACCCGCTTGGTCACCACAAGCCCGATCATGGCCGCGGGGATCGCTATGGCCCAGCCCAATGCCGCGTAGGGGCGCAGATAGACGGTCGCCGCGCTGATAAGCGCCAGGATGATGCCCCGCCCGGCACTGGGCCCGTTGCTGAAATGTACAAACGCCCACGCGATGGCCACGGACAGGCAGAACTCAATGCTGGTCGGGAACCGGTTCAGCCAGCCCTGCAGAGGCGGGAACACGATCAGCAGGTCATAAAGGTTGTAGAGCAGCATGAAGCCTGCGGCCGCGGCTGCATAACGGAGCGCCGCGCTCCACGGCCGGCGCCTGCGTGCCACGGCCGCCCGGGCCAGCGCCACCATCAGGCCCAGCAGCGCCGCCGGGAGAACCCACCGCCACGCCCAGACGAACACGATGACGTCCACGCCGGTGACCGTGATGACTGCGCGCAGCAGGTCCTCCAGGAAGAACACCGACACCATCCTCGGATCGCACACGCCGTTCACGGGATTCGTCGCGGTGGCGCCGCGGACCAGCGGCTGTACGCGAGCCGCATAGAAGCCTTCGTCGCCGATGAACACAAACGCGTAGAACGACCGCGCCCCGGTCGTCGCCAGCCGGTACGGAACCACCCAGCACGCCGCCAAGGCCGCGGCCAACACGACACCCGTGACGATCGCAACGACAATGTTGGCCCGGCGCGGTGTCATCACTCGGTCCAGATCCCGCTCTCAGGGAATCCTGCGTACTGCGGCACGGCGTTCCTCGCCGAACGGCTGCGCGGCGTCATCTCGCGGGGGCTGCCTGGCCTGCCTCCGGCGTGGTATCGTAGTGGAGCTCCCAGACTTCACAAACATCATCGCCGTACACAACCTTGCTCGCCGTCTTGAAGCGCGGCAGAAGCCCGCGCTGCGCGGACCGCTCCTTGCGCACGAAGATGTGGCTGGGCTGAAACCGCTGGAGCGCCGCCACCACCCTGTTCATGTCTTTGTACGCCATGCCGAAGGTCGCCCGGTGCAGCAGCCTCAGCGCCGTGTAGTCCTCATTCGACAGGACATTGACGAGCAGCCGTTCGCTGAACACGCGCCGCCGCCGCGCCACGATCTGGAACAGGTCGCCCTGCGCCAGCATGGAGGTCCCTTTCTGTCCGAATCGCCCGTCGTGCCAGTCCGAGCCGTCATCGAACAGAAAAAGCGCCGTCTCCGGAGTCTGCTCGCGAATCCACTGGTAGGCGGGCACGTACCGCAGTTCGTCCGCGACCGCCGCGTACGGGCCCTCGGGGTACTTCGCGAAGTCGTAGTTCCAGTTGGCCACGGCAAGGTAGCATGCGGCGGCTGCGGCGCCTGCGGACAGGCCGATGGTCCAGCGGCGTGCCGCCAGCCATCCTTTCGTGCCGCGCCAGGACTGGCTGAACCGGTCCACCAGCAGCATGCCCGCGACCGCCAGCACGACCAGGTAGAACACGCAGAAACGGTGGAACAGCAGCTCCCGTGCGAAGTAGAAGAACCCCGTCACGAAAGGCAGAATGGCGATGCTGGCGCCACAGGAGACCAGGAAGAGGCGATGCCGTCTCCGGATCCCCAGCGCCGCGAGACAGAACAATGCCCCCAGGGGCAGGCACTGCGTCCAGTAGGGGTTCACGTAGTAATGCTTCGGCGGCCGGAAATAACGCATCACGAGCTCATGCTGGGTTGGGGTCTGGCCGTTCCACGCCGCGATCACAATCCACGGCGTCAGAAACAGCAGAACCGCCGCCAGCGTCGCGAGCGCCACGCGAACAGTCATCCGCTTTGCCAGCACCAGCCCAATCATGGCCACCGGCACCGCGATGCCCCATCCCAACGCCGCGTAGGGGCGCAGGTACACAATCGCCGCGCTGGCAAGCGCCAGGATGATGCCGCGCTTGATACCGGGCGCGTTGCTGAAATACACGAACGCCCACGCGACGGCCGCCGATAGGAAGAACTCGGTGTTGGTCGGAAACCGGTTCAGCCAGCCCTGGACTGGCGGAAACACAATCAGCAGGTGGTGGAGTATGTAGAGCAGCACGAAGCCCGCGGCGGCCGCGGCAAGACGAAGCGGTGGGCTCCACGGCCGGCGCCTGGGCGCGATTGCCGCGCGCGCCAGCAGCACCATCAGCCCCAGCAGCGCCACAGGGAACACGTAGCGCCACAGCCAGACGAACGCGACCACGTCCACGCCGCTGCACGTGATGACCGCGCGCAACAGATCCTCCAGAAAAAACATCGAGACCGCCTTCGGATCGCACACGCCATTCACGGGGTTTGTCGCGGTGGCCCCGCAAAGCAGCGGCTGCACGCGAGCGGCGTAGAAGCCTTCGTCGCCGATGAATACACACGCGTAGAACGACCGCGCGCCGGTCGTCGCCAGCCGATAGGGGATGACCCAGCACGCCGCGAGCGCCGCGGTCAAGGCCAGACCTGTGGCGATAACAGAGACAGTGTTGGTCCGGCGCGTCGGCATCGTTCACTCCGGAGAACTCGATCCGCAACGATACAAGGCCGCCGACCGAGTGGACAGCGCGAAACGCCCGCAACCTTTCCGAACGCGACGGTCTCTCTCATCGCAAGGCAGAGCGCACAGCGGCTGGACTTTCAAGCCACCACGAACCCATATATATACCTAACATTTATAGGGTACGTCTGGCGAACGGATTAACGCGGATTTTCCCTTGATATTGTGATGATATCATGGTAATATCTACATCGAACGCTAGACCTCCAAAGGAAAGGAGGGGGGACCATGGTCACCGAACTGTACCGCCGCACGCAACCCGGCACGTTGATGCGCGTCATCTTTGCAGGTGTCGCCTTGGCGGACCTGGCCACGCTCATCCTCTTCTGTTTCGTGCATCCCGATCCTGTCGGCCTTGGCATGAGCTGCGTCATGCTGTTCGTCTTCCTGACCAGCCTGCTGCTCTTTCACTCGCTCACTGTCACAGTCAGCGACCAGGAGCTCGAGATCCGCTTTGGGGTGGGACTGATTCGGAAGACATATCCGACAAGCCTGCTCCAGTCGTGCGAGATCGTGCGCAACTCCTGGCTTTACGGCTGGGGCATCCACAAGATGCGCGGCGGATGGGTCTACAACGTATCCGGATTCGACGCCGTGGAGATCACCTTGAGCGACGGTCGCAAGGCTCGCATCGGAACCGATGAGCCGCGAGAGTTGGCGGGCGTGATACACAAGCTGATCCAGGCGAACAATGGAGCGGGCCGCCGGGCCTGATGTACAGGCGCCCACGGCCCTGAGGAGGGAGGGAGTCATGAGTAAGGAAAATACGGTGAAGACCGCCAGCGGTTGGGCCATGCTGCCCGTGCCGTTCGTGCTTTGTCTTGGTTCGCTCGCCAACATCATCTGGCTGGCCGTCCAGATTGATGAGGCGCAACAGGCGCATGCGGCCGTCGGATGGCTGGTGTGGTGTCTGGTCGTCGCCATCCTGGTCGAGTTGGCAGGCATCCTCGTCGCCTGCGGCTTCTTTACGCTGCAGCCCAACGAGGCGCGCGTGCTGCTCCTCTTCGGCCACTATCGCGGCACGGCGCGGGAGAGCGGCTTTCACTGGGCCAACCCCTTCATGACGAAGCTGCGCATCTCTCTGCGCGCGCGCAACCTCGAAGGCGAGCGGCTCAAGGTCAACGACAAGCGCGGCAATCCCATCGAGATCGGCGCCGTCGTGGTCTGGCGCATCGAGGACACCGCCCAGGCGCTCTTTGATGTGAACAACTACGACGAGTACGTGCGCATCCAGAGCGAGTCTGCCGTGCGCCACCTCGCCAATTCGTATCCTTATGACCACGGCGAAGGCGATGAGCTGACCTTGCGCGGCAGCGTGGACGACATCTGCGTCGCGCTCCAGAAGGAACTCCAGGAACGCCTCGGCAAGGCGGGCGTGCACGTGGACGAGGCGCGCCTCACGCACCTGGCCTACGCGCAGGAGATCGCGCAAGCCATGCTGCGCCGCCAGCAGGCCGAAGCCGTCATCGCCGCGCGCAAGATAATCGTGCACGCCGCGACCAGCATGATTGAGATGGCGCTCCACGATCTCTCCGCCAAGAAGATCGTGGAACTGGATGAGGAACGCAAGGCGGCCATGGTCGGCAACCTGCTCGTCGTGCTGTGCGGCGAGGCCGAAGTCCAGCCGGTGGTCAACGTCGGGACGCTGTATCACTAGCTGCAGCGCCGCGGAAGTCTCTGGCCATTCAGAGCCGCGCGCGTCAGCAAGCGGTTCAGGAGTTGGTTCGCAGGTTTGGGTCTGGATCGTTCACAACAGGGGCACAGAGCACACGGAGTGGAATGCAACGTTCAAAATGAAACCACCTAATCTGCATTTTTGAACTTTGCATTATGAATTCCGTCTCTGCGTCTCGGCGGTGAATAACGCGGGTGAGGACTCGGGAGCATATGGCGGCCAAGAAGACTTTTCTCCTGCGCGTTGATCCCGCCATGTGGGACCAGCTTGAGGCTTGGGCGGCCGATGAGTTCCGCAGCGTCAACGGGCAGGTTGAGTATGTTCTCAAGGAGGCGCTGCAGCAACGCAGGGGCTGGCACAGGGGCGCTGAGCAGGCCGAGCCGCCACAAAGGCCGCCAGCGCCTCAGGGAACGCCAACCTGAAGCGCGACACCCGCAACCTGTAACCTGTAACTTGTAACCTGTAATCAGTCCGTTCTTGGCGTCCTTGGCGTCTTGGCGGTTCCTTCCTTCGTAACGCTACGAAACCTGCGGCTTGATGACGCGGCAGCCGATCTTCCCCAGTGCACGCCGCAACTCCGCAAGCATCTTCTCATCGCGATAGATGCCGACGATCGCTCCCCCGGAACCGGCGAACTTCGCGGACGCCCCGGCCTTGCGCGCCACTTCCACCATCTCGATCTGCCCCGCGGGCAACTGGTAGATGGAGCGGCGCGTGTCGAAGTTCTCGTCCATCAGCCGTCCCAGCCGCTGCGCCTCGCGCGCCAGCAGCGCCTCGCGCGCCTGCGCCGCCAGCGACGCGAACTTCTGCATCGCGGCCACCACCTGCGGCTCCCCGCGGTCGAAGCGCACGCGGATGTCGGTGTGGAACACCTCCGTCGGCTCGCCGACCTCGGTCTTATACGCCACATAGAGCGGCGGCAGCAGCGCGGGGTCGAGGCGTTCGTAGACGCCGTATCGGCAGCCACACAGCTCCCGCATGTGCTCGCGGCTGAAATCCATGTACACCAGCCCCTCGTAGACCTCGATCACCCGGTCCTGCAGGCCGGCCGCGATGCCCAGTTCCTCGGTTTCCACGGCCAGGGCGAGCGATGGCTGCGCCTCCAGGGGTATCGCCACCTGGTAGAACTCCATCAGGCAGCGCAGTGTGGCGACGATGATCGCCGTGGAACCGGCCAGGCCCACTTGCCGCGGGACGTTGCTTTCATAGCGGACCGAGAAGTTCCGTCCGTGGAGCGTGTGGCCCTGGCGCTGGCAGTACTCGACGAACTTCCTGATCGTAGCCTTGACCAGCCGGATGCCGCCGTAATAGCCGTGCAGCTTGACGTCGCGCGCCAGTTCATGCACCGACCTGAAGCGGCTGTGGTCCTCGTCGCTCGGGATCAGCTCCACCTCGTCCCATTCGTACAGCACCACTTCCGCGTGGTAGTTCCTCACGATGATCGAGATGGTCTTGCCGTTGTACCCGTCCGACGGGTTCCCCACCAGCCCGGCGCGAGCATAGCAGCGTTTGCGGATCAGTTGCATGGCTCTTGGTCGGTCGCCCCGTCACCTGTCAGCGTAGTAGCTGCCGCATGTACTCGCGCAGATCCGGACCGTACCGCGGGTCGGCCAGCGCAAACTCGCAGAACGCGCGGAAGTAGCTCTCAAAGTTGCCGATGTCGAAGCGCCGCTCGCCCGCAGCCAGCCGCACGCCCAGCACCTTGCCGCCTTTGTGGATCAGCGTGCGAATGGCGTCGGTCAACTGGATCTCCCCGCCCTTCCCCGGCCGCGTCTCCGCAAGCAGATCGAAGATGCCCGGCCTGAAGACGTACCGCGCCGCCACCGCCAGGTTGCTCGGCGCCTCCGCGACGCTCGGCTTCTCGATGATGTCCGCCAGCTCGAACACATCCCGCGCGCCGGCCCGCGGCTTGGCGATGCCGTATTGCACCACGTCGTCCCGCGGCACTTCCTCGAAGGCAATCACCGCCTCCGCGCGCGCCTTCTCGAACTGCTCGGCCATCCGGGCCACGATCGCCGATTGCGCGTTCATGCCGATGATCGAATCGCCCAGCGCGACCACGAACGACTGGTTGCCGACGATCGGCCGCGCGCAGAGCACTGCGTGGCCGAGGCCGAGCTGCTTCCGCTGGCGCGTGTAGAAGTACTCCAGCCCCATCCGCTCGAAGTCCAGTTCCTCCAGCAGCTCTTCCTTGCCCGTCTCGCGCAGGAACGCAATCAGTTCCGCGTTGATGTCGAAGTGGTTCTCGATGGACGTCTTGCCCGCCCCCGTGACGAACAGCAGGCGGCGCACGCCGGAGCGAGCCAGTTCCTCCACCACGTACTGCACCACCGGTTTGCGGCCGACCGGCAGCATCTCCTTGGGCTGGCTCTTGGTCGAAGGCAACAGCCGCGTGCCCTGGCCTGCGACCGGTACCACAGCAAGATCAATTGGCATTGCCGTCACCCTTTTCGTCGCACGCGCTGCGGAAGAACCGCCCCATTATGGGCGCCGTGTGTCTCTCCGCCAGCCGAAATCGCCCCGCTGCCTGCACGGAGGTGCCGCTGGTGGCTCCGTCCGCCAGTGCGCATGCCCCACGCGCAGCCTCGCCTGCTGACTGCTCGCGCCGCCAGTCGCTGATCCGAGATGGAGGACCGCCCTATTCCGTGTTCAGGACCACCAGCCGCCCGCCCTTCGTGGCAACATACAGTACCCGGCCATACTCCACGAGGTGAGTGACCGCGCCTTTGACCTTGTACTTCCATAGCTCGTGCCCATCGTCAGCGGAGAGCGCGTAGAGCGTCCCGAACGACGAGACCGCGTACACGTTCTTGCCCGCGCACAGAGGCACTTCCGTGCCGCCGTCCAGCGCCTTGGTCCACAACGGCGCCGGTCTGCCGGCCTGCTTTCCCCGCGGATATTTCCGCAGCGATCCCTCGCGTGTGATGACGTAGATGGCATCGCTGGCCACTGTGGCGTGAGCAGCTTCGTCAAGCGCCCGCGCTACCGGCAGTTCCCACACCTTCTCGTGCTGGCTGACGTCCACCACTGTGACGCGTCCATCGGCCAACACCAGCGCCGCCAGGTTCTCCCCCGGCGTGACCGGCAGCGTGCTTGACGGCGTCACCGTCCCTCCCAGGACCATGCTCCAGTTTTCCTGGCCGTTCGTCATGCTGAAGCTTGTCAGCCGCCCACTGCGCGACAGCGCCATGATCGAGCCCGCCGCCCGCGAGACCAGCCCCGTGGCAAGCGTGCCAACGGGCGCCGGGTGAGCAGGGTCTGCGGGCTTTTCCCAGATCGGCATCGAAACCTTGCCCAGCTCGTAGGTGCGGACGTTGCCGTCCGCGCAGCCCACCGCGATAAGCGCCTTGCCGACCAGCAGCGACACGCGCTCGACATAGGGCTGGCCCACGGGCTCAATCGGCACGGACAGCAGCCTCTCGAAACTGTGCTTGGCGGTGTCAATCTCGATGATCTCCCGCGTACGCAGCGCCAGAATCAGCTTGCCCGCGCCGAACTGCTCCGGCGGCCAGCGCGGATACCACCAGGTGCGATCGTTCACGAACTGGGGTACGCCGCTCCCGTCGGAAGCGGGCCGCGTCTGCTTCGTGTCGTCGAACAGACCGGGCAGCGACCAAAGCGTCTCCTTGGCCCTGCTATCCAGTGCGGACAGGCCTGTCCCGTGCAGGACGTACAAGCACTGGTCCAGCACCCGTGGCGGGGCCATGATGGCGCCCCCAAACTCCTGCACGCACAGGGCTTCGCGGTTCAGGATGATGTGCGTCTCGAGCAGGTCTTCTGGAGCCAGGCGCACAATCTTCTGCTCATCCGCTTCGTACCCCGGCGTCTCCACCCGCAGGACAAACGCCTTGGCGGCCGGCACCTTTATGTCCAACGGCGTGACTCCCGCCGCCGCGCCATCAACCTTGACCGTGGCGGCCGACGGCTGACTCGTGACATGGAACGGCACCTCGATATTGCGCGAAGCAAGAAACTCGGCATGCTCCCTGATCAGAGCGGCGAACTGGCGCCGGCCCAGGGCCTTGTCGCGTTCAAACGTGGCCTGCGCCGCGGTGATCTCCGCCACGATGGCGTCAATATCGGCCTTTAGCTTGGTTATGCGCTCAGCGGCTTTGCGCCGCAGGTCGAATTCGGCGTACTCCCGCTGAATGCGGCGCAGGCTCTCCAGGGCCTCAAGCGTTCCCCCTCTGGCCGCCACTCTCTCGGCCGCGGCCAGTTCCTGCCCGCCCTGTTCCAGCTTGGCTTTCAGACGCTGGCTCTCTCTCCTGGCGGACTCAGCCGCCGGCAGATCCGCCCAGATTCCCGCCGCCGCCTCAAACGACTCGATGGCCTTTTCGCCCTTCTGATCCCGCAACTCGCTCTCTGCGTCTTGCACTGCGGCCTGCGCTTTGGACTCCAGGTCCTTGGTCCGCTGCAGTCCGGTCTCGGCATCGCGGCGCTCCGGAGTGCCGGGCTCGGTGCTCTCCACGAGCTTCGTAAACGCCGCACGGGCTGCCGTGTACCGCTTCTGTTCCCACAGCTTCTGTGCCGCCGCCACCCGGACCCGCAGCTCGGCCAGCGTCCGCGCCTGCTCAGCCGCCGCGCGCTTGGCCTCAATCCGCTCCAGGCCCGCCCGTATCCTCTCGGCGAACCTCGTGTGCCCGAACAGCTCCAGCAGCTTGTTGTACCCGGCCTCCGCCTCATCGAGCCGGCCGGCCTTCTCCTTGGCCTCGACAGGCGCGATCAGTCGCTCGATATACGCGATGGATTGCAGGGGAAGGTTGCTCAGGTGCTCCAGCACCAACTGCGCCGTGGCGCCTTCCTTGTTGGGGATCTTGGCGTAGAACGCCTCCCAGATGCGGCCCGCCTCCTCATACTTGTGCTGGTGTACGGCCTCAGCCGCGGCGTGCATGGCCTCCTGGTAGTCTTCCGACAGCCGTGGCGGCGGCCGGTACGTCTGCGATAGAACAAACGTGGCGGCAATCAGCGCCCCGCCGCAGAACGTCAGCGCGGCCGCCCGTCGGTAGAAGCGCCGCCGCCTGTAGCGCGCGGCCGCCTCCTTGTAGCTTACCGTTTCCGCCCCTTCGACTGACTCGCCCGCCTCCTGGGCCCTGCGTATGGCCAGCAGCGTGTCATCTATCAGGCTCTGCAATTCCTTGCGTTCCACCTCCCCCTGGGTCGCGTCCAGGAGCCGCCGGTAGATGTACAATGCGTCAGAGAACCGGTGATGCGCTCTGTGTTCCGCGGCCAGCGTGGGCAGGTCGCCGGCCGGATACGGAAACATCCAACCCTCATCCAGCAGCTTCACGATCGTCCGGCAGACGTTGAAGCGGCCCGCACAGCTCCGCTTCACTGTCGTCTCGATGGTCCGCCCTTCTTTGAGCAGCTTGAAGATCAACTGCGTGCCCGTCGCGGCCCTCGCCGCCAGTTCCTCGCCTTTTGGGGTGACCTTGAAGCACAGGTACGGCGTGGGCAGACGGGCCTCGATCGTCTTCCAGTCGTTCATCCGCCGGCTGGCTTCGGCGATCACGGCCTGCGGCTCGATGGACATCCGCTGCAAATGCAGGTCGCCCAGATCGTCCGCGCACACCTCCTCGATGGACCTCTGGCTGTCGAAATCGAACGTCGCCCCCCGCCACGTAAATAGGTCGCAGATCTCTTCTTCGAGCTGGAACCGCAGCGAGGACACTATGTCCTCCGGCCTGATCAGGCCGGTCTTGACCAGCAGTTCGCCCAGCTTCGTCCGTTGATCGCTCTCCCGCTGCGTCTTCAGCGCCGTGGCCAGTTGCTCCTCGGTCAAGCGGCCCCGCGCCACCAGCAAGTCCCCCAGGCGGCTGCGCTCCGCTGTCTTCTCGGTCACAACGGCAATCTCGCCCGCGGAGATGGCGATAACTTTCTCCTCCCGGGGACCGACCACGGTCAGAACTCCAGTCGCCCGCTGGCTGGCCAGCGTCTGGAAAAGTTCCCCCAGACCGACAGTGTCAACGTCGCCCTTGAGTCTCATATGAACCGCACCTGCCGCGTTACAGCACACCCCTGACGCGCACAGCCCCTACCGCGGGTCGCCATACTTGCGCACCCTGTCATCCACCCGGTCAAAATCAGGTGGCTCAATCCTTTCCAGGGGCCCCTTCTTCTCCCCGCCTCCTTCCCGAAACTCCGAGCCGCGCCGCTGGCCCATCACCGCCTTCTTGACCTCGCGCTCCTCGGCCATCCTCGCCCCGGGTGTGGCCGGCTTCACCGAGTATTCTACCAGTTCCTGCCGAAATACCTCTTCGTTGAGGAAATACTTGGAGCGCCGCACCAGTCCCACGTTGGGCGCGAACCAGTACCGGAACGTCTCCCGCCGTTCCCGCGTCTCCTGCCGCGCCAGGGCACAGTCCTTGAACGTCCCCGCCGGCGTCGTCACTGTCGCCGCCGCCGACTCCACTTCGTAGAACAGGTCTTGCCCCCCGGGCCCCGTGACAATCCACCGGTACCCCGTGTGCGGCGGCAGGATCAGCAAGTAGCTCCGCCCCCGCGCGCTCTGGAAACCGATGTACCCGTTCCTCTTCGACCACACTTGCTCCGCCGTGTCGTACACCGCACGGTACGTCAGGTCGTCTACCGCCTCGCGCAGTTCCAGAACCACGCGGCGCGCCGTTGGCGAGACCGTGGACGGCGCCGCGGCTGCGTCTGTGCCGGGTTTTCCCCCGCTGCCCGGCGCATCAACACCGAGCACCTCGGCCTTCGGCGCCAAGTCACTGTCCGCGCCGGCTTCCCGCGCCCCGCCACTGCTGTCCAACGGCGCGGTGACGATGGCCTGGCCCTCTGCCAGGCGCTGCAGCAGCGGCATGTCCAACAACCGGTATTCCCATCGGTTGGCGTCGCGCAACGGGAGATAGTCGGTGCGCGGCACGGCCCTTTCACACCCCGCAAGCAAGACCACGCCCAGTCCGCAGACTATGGCCCGCAGGCGGCCGCCCATAAGGAGAGCGCCTTGCTGTGCCCTGTCAGCCTTCCGTCCATCTCCGGCCGTTCGCTTCCGCACTACCGTTATGTATCGTAGCCGGCAGTGAGGGTACAGAGCAAAAAGCAATGGACAGCCCATATTGAACTGGGGGTTGCGGGGCGAGGGGAACCGGGCGGCAAGCCGCCGCCGATGATGCGCTCTGAAACAGCCTCTTACACGACGTGGCCCGCGAGTGCCGCGGGCTGCTCACCGGGCGAGGCGGCGTCTGGCTGCGTTCCGCCTTCGCCGCTCTCTGCAACGGTGGTGCCAAGTACCGCGGACAGACGCGCGGAGATATCGCGTCGGGTGGTGTTGACGTGCCCTTTGAACTCGGCCAGCACCTGCTCCAGCTTCTCGAGCCGCTGATTCCCTTCCTCCCGCACCTCGCGCGCCTCGGCCATGAGCGCGTCAGTGCGGGCAATAAGATCCTTCATGCTGCGGCTGTGTTCCTCGCCGAGCGGCTCCAGCGATGCCACCGCCGCTTCACGGAACTGGTTCAGCTCGGCCCGCGCCGCGGCCAGATCCTCCTGCGCGCGCGTCTGCTGCGCCATTGCCGTGTCCCGCTCCTTCTCGGCCGCCTCCTTTGCCGCCGCCGCAGCAGCCAGTTGGCCGGACAGCGCCGCAACCTTGTTCTCCAGTTCCCGGCGCACATCGCCCAGCTTGTTCACTTCCCTAAACGCCGCCGCCTGTGTCTCGCGGACCGCGGCAAAACGCGACAAAAACTCCGCCAACGTCTTCTCCAGCTTCTGCCGCGCCTCCTCTGTTGCATCGCGCTCTTTCACGGCGACCGTGTATTTCTGTTCGGTCAGATCCATGCGCGCACGCAGTTCCGTGAGGTTCGCCTCCAGGTCCTGGGTCGCAGCAGAGCCGCTGGGGAAAGGCGACTCCTTCTCCTCAGCCGCAACTGGGAACTGGCCAGTCGTCAGCCTGTCGAAGCTCGCCTCGAGGTCGCGGTCTACCTGGTTCTCCTGCTCGCTGGCGTCCACGTTTGGTCCCCCTTGTGACGGCTCACCCGGCGCGTATCACGACGCTTTTTGACACAGATAGTATACCCCACGCATGAAGCCTGCCAACATGCTGCAATGCTGTTCCTGTAGAGCGGCCTATACCCCCCCCTTTCGGGAAAACAACTCACAATCTGCCGCGTGGTTCAGGCTTTTCGCACGCAACCGAACTCGCCAGGTGGAAGCCGTTATCCCGGCGCCTTCTCGTAGAGGCAATAGACCCTGTCGGAAAGCATGTAACAGACATAGTACAGTTCCTTGACCCGCAGACCCGCCGGCGCGCCTTCGGCCGCCATCATCTCCGGCGTGTACAGGAGTTTGCGTTCCTTGCGCTTCGTCTTCTTCCAGCCCGGCGCGTGCTCGACGTCCCGTTCCGGTTCCTGCGCGCCCCTGATCCTGCGCAGAATCTGCCGAAGGGAGTTCGAATCGTAGTGCACGAGCAGATGGCGGCGGGTCACCCGCGCCAGTTCCTTCATCGCCTTCGCCCGGAACTCAGCGTTGAAATGGAGCACGAATCGGTTGCTGATGACGAAGTCAAACTCCCCATCGTTGAACGGCATTTCCAGGATGTTCCCCTGCAGCACCCGCATCGGCGGTGTGACGGCGGCGCGGGCGAACTCCACCGCCGCCGGTTCGATGTCAATCCCGACGACCTCGATCCGGTCCTGCCTGAACCGGTCAAAGAACCAGCCATACCCGCAGGGCGCCATAAGTATCGGCTGCTCCGCGCGGCAATCGCGGATGGCCCGCCGCAGGGCGCGGTAGATCGAGTAGTTGTTGATACGCCGGGCCAGCCTGCGTTGCCTGGGTCGGTGCAGAGGATGCACCGTGCAGTGTCTCGCTTCCTCAGCCCTTTCGCCCATCTACCGCTCCATCAGATCACCACTGCATCGCTGCCTCGCCCTGGAGAGCCTCACAGTGTAGGGACCGCGGTACCTTGCGTCAACGCCTCTCGTCCCGTAGCTGCGTTCGGTGTATACAGTCCCCGTGTAGCACGGGCTTCCAGCCCGTGTGCCACCCAACTCCTGGAGGCACTTCGCATGACCCCTCGCGAACGGCTGATGACGGTCTTGAGAGGCGGAATCCCCGACTGCGTGCCGGTCATGCCCGACTTCTCCAACATGATCCCGGCCCGCCTCACGGGCAAGCCTTTCTGGGACTTGTACCTCTACAACAACCCGCCCCTGTGGGAAGCCTACATCGCCTGCGCCAACCACTTCGATATTGACTCACTCATGGACGGCTACGCGCCGCTTTCCTTCCCCGAAGACCAGCCCGCTGCTCCGCCCTGGGAGCGCTTCATCGTCTACACAGACCCCACTCGCATCGTCACGCAACGCTCGTACAAAGACGGGCGCAAGCGCATCTGGCAGCCCGTTGTGGATGTGTTCTACGTGGCCGACCCGCCCACAGTCTGGGTGAAGCCCGAGAAAATCGGCCTGCCGCCCAAGCCCAAGCGCTGGGAGCCGGTCGAAGGCGTCAAACCCGTGGACGCAAGCCCGGCAGGCTTCAAGCGCGCGAAGGCGCTCATGGGCGACCGCGGGTTAGTCGGCACGTGGCTGACCGGGTCCTGTGTTCTGAACAGTGAGGAGTCCATCTACGATTGCTACGACCATCCGCAGAAGTACGAACGCCTGGCGGAAGAGAGACTGGTGCGGGTTGAGCGGCGCTTCGCTCGGCTCATGGCCTCTGACGCCAAGCCTGACTTCCTCTGCGTCGGCGGCTCCGGCACCCTCATCTTCCAGACCGTTGACATCTTCCGCCGCATCGCCTTCCCCGCGGTGAAACGTGGCATCGAGCTTGCCACCGCGGCGGGCATCCCCACGCACATTCACTCCTGCGGCCCGGAGAAGGAACTCGTGCGCATCATGGCGACGGAGACCACGCTGACCGTCATTGACCCGCTCGAGATCCCCCCGATGGGCGACTGCAACCTGGCCGAACTCAAGCGCCTCTACGGCAAGAAGATTGTGCTCAAAGGCAATCTGCACACGACCAGCGTGATGCTCATGGGCTCGGTAAAGGACGTCGTGCGCGCCAGCAGGAAGGCCATTGATGACGCCGCCGAAGGCGGCCGCTTCATCCTGGCTACCGGCGACCAGTGCGGCCGCGACACTCCCGACGAGAACCTCCGTGCCATGGTCGCGACAGCCCGCACCTATGGCCGCTACCGTTGACCCGGCCCGCCGTGCCGTAACCTGAAACCTGTGACCTGTAACCTGAAACCTTCCGTGCGTCCGTGTCCAGAACTGCACCGTGCGTCGTTGCACCCACGCCGCCCCGTGCCGTTACCCTGAACCCGGAACCCTGTCCCACTTCCGTGTCCAAGACTGCACGAGGTGCATATCATATATCACCTGTGCCCAGCGTTCTGCCTGTCTTGCCCCCACCCAATCCCCAATCCGAAATCCGCAATCCGAAATCCCCAATCCTTTATCCCCTATCAGCGTTCATCTGCGTTCATCTGCGGTTCCGATCAGAACTCCCCGTTCCCCTTCGCCTTCGTGCCATCGCTTCTGAAGTCGAGCTCCGACGGCACCACGACCTCGAAAGTGGTGAGGATTCCTAGTGCCGGATGTGTCTGACCCTTGCTATTCGCGTGGTTCTGCTGATACTCTCGCAGACACAGACGGCCAACACCTGTTCGGAGAGTCGCGGCATGTCCGCATCGCCAACCACTATTCACGAGGTGGACTTCTGCGCACAGATTGCCTCGGCCATCAACATCCTGATAAGCCAGAATAGCAGCGCGTTCTCCCCTTTGTTTGAAGCGCGGCTTGAAGGTTTCGGAACCGGCGCGGCGCGGCGCAAGCGCAAAGACCTTCGCGTATTCGACCGGAACGGCAAGGTCCGCTTGTGCGGCGAAGTGAAGCTACCCGGCACGCCCGAAGGGCGTTCGGCAGTCAGCGAAGACCTGCTTGCGGACTACGCTTGCCACTGTTCCTGGTGGCGGCTACGATCACCAAAGCTGTGTTGGGAGATAGTACAACATGGATGACGCCATCCCTGCTGACTCAAGAGTACCAACTGATATAGAGAACGCTGCCCTCTGCCATCAAGCCCACGGCTACACTTACCGCCTGGATGACTGCACTGACCACAAGAAAGGCGGTACTGCGGTGGCCGTGGGAATCGGCGACAGACACTTCCTGGCAACTGCTGCCCATGTAGTCCCCACAAGCCACAGCTTTGAGGTCGTGTTTCCGAAAGGGCAGAAGAGAGTCGTTTCATTTGCCGCTCATCACTTTGATCGCGACGTGGATGTGGGCCTCCTTGAGATTGAGCGTTCCGATGTGGGTCGTTTGGGGGCTGGCTTCCTACCCATCACCGATGTCCTGGTGAACCTGGACCAGCATAGGGAATGGGGCGCAATCGTCTTGGGTTTTCCAGCACAACTGACCCGGCCTGTTCACCGTGAACACTTGCGCGGTGGTTGCGATCTTCAGATCAACGCGGTATCTTCGTTCACCTATTGCTCGCGCACCAGGAGAATCGCGGAGTGGCCGACGGAAGGGCTGGAGGAACCATCAGACGAATCCCGCGATATTTTCGTTCACTTTGAGCCGGAGAATCGAGTCTCGGCATTGCACCCAAAGAACGCAGGTTCCGTTGCCCCCAGCACTCCTTGCCAAGCTCCTGCCCTGTCAGGCATAAGCGGCGGAGGAATCTGGGTTGCCAGGGAACGTGCAACACCGGTTTGGCGACCGCAGTGTTTGCTGGCAGGCATAGCTATCGCCTCGTTCCCTAGAGATAAGTGGATTCATGGCAGGCAGATTGGTCGGTGGCTGGACTTGGTACTTCGACACTATCCCAAACTAGCTAAGTGCATTGGTGAAGCGCGTAACCTGACCCATGGAACGGCGCGACCGTCCACCCCTGCGCCGTAAGGACGGTCATCATTCGCGCCATCTTTCCGCTTGGCGCCCAACCCGCCTTGGCTCGTCCGTTCTTACCCCCCCGCGAACGCCAGCACGACCGCCGCCGTGACCGCATACCACGCCCGCTTCCAGCCTTGACCGTGTGCGCGGGGCATTGGCCACCTCCTCTTCGCTTTTTCCGAATAGATTCGTTATCTCTATTCAACATACCCCGCCACAACCGCAATCGCCAATCGCACGTCCCCTCGGCTCTTCGGTTGTCAGTCCGTCAGGCTATTCCGGGTCACGGCGCAAGAGCGCCTCGAAGCCCGCTTGCTCGAAGTGCCGGTCGTATGCCAGCGCCTGCCTGATCCCACGTTGCTGCATCAGCACAAACGAAATGCAGTCGGTGAGGGACCATGCCTTATCGGGCCGGTCTTTGTGCAGTGCCAGCCCTGCGTCAAGAAGCGCCAGGTTGGCCGGCACGAACTCGCACGTCGGAGTCCCGCGTACACGCGACGCCAGCCCCGCCGCGCGTGCCCGGCTACCGGGCGTCGAGAAGTAGTTCGCGCATTCCCACAACACATACTCCGTGACCAGTAGCCGCTCCCGCACCACCGCCGACCACGCAGTGGCCCTGGCGTGCAGGCCGTCTTGCGGATTCATCAACGCGATAAAGTAGCCGCCGTCGGCCAGGATCATCTCTTGGGCGTCCCGTACAGGTAGTGGTCGTGCTGCGCCGCCCCATCCACGGGCAGTTCGGCATCGGCCGGCAGACGTTCCCCCAGTTCCGCCAATTCGCGCAGGAACTCCGACACCTGGCGACCGTCCCCTGGCGCGCCCGCATCGTCAACCACGTCAATCTGCACATTCAGCGGCCTGTTCTTCGGCAACTGTACCGGCTCGTCGGGGACCACGTACTTCCCGTCATAGTGGGCTCTGATGGCAATCATCGCAAGGACCTCCGAACCAACGATACTCTACCCCAGCATCGCGGCCCGTTCAACGCACGTTCGCTTGCGCTCTCCGCCCACGATTCTCATGACACTCCCCGCAGGGTCCTCGCAACCCATGACGTGCCCCCGCTCGCAGTTCTGCCGTGAGGGCCTGGCGGACCGAGCGCCAGCGCTACATCTCTCTCTTTATCGCCACGCGGCGCACGCCCGCGGCGCGGAGCGCTGCGACGACTTCGTGAGCCCTCGATAACTTGCCCCCCACCGCGACCAGAACGACCGCCGCGGGATGCTCCGCCTGCTCCGCCGGCAGGTGTTTCCGGAGCCTGTCAACGGCCGCGCGCAGGCTTTCGCCCAGGTCACCGCTGACCGGCTTCCCGTCTGCCCGCACGCCGGAGG
>JAPLOD010000622.1 GCA_026692735.1 Planctomycetota bacterium
CAGTACGCGCATGCTCAGGGCGTCATCCACCGCGACCTCAAACCCGGCAACATCATGCTCGACTACGGGCGTGGCGGCTCATCCACCTTGCAAGGCAGCGGATCGAAGCCCCTCTTGCAGGCACCGACAGAAGCGCCACTGAGCAGGGCCGACACGGTGCCGCAGGCAGCCAAACCGGCCGACATATCGGAGCAGTCCGGTTCGTCGTCGCTGGTGCCCGACGTGTCGAAGGTCGCGCCCGCCTTCTTCGAGCCGCTGGTGATGGACTTCGGCCTGGCCAAGGACACCCAGCAGGAATCGGGCCTCAGCCGCACCGGCCAGGCCCTGGGCACGCCGGCGTACATGGCCCCGGAGCAGGCTGAGGGCAAGGCCAACCTCGTCGGGCCGCGCTCGGACGTGTACAGCCTGGGCGCGATTCTTTACGAGATGCTCGCCGGTCGCCCGCCATTCGTGGGCGAGAACGCGCTGCAGGTGATGCGCGCCGCGCTGCATGAGGAACCCGTTCCGCCGCGAGTCTTCACGCCGGGCGTGCCGCGTGATCTTGAGACGATCTGCCTCAAGTGCCTGGAAAAGGAGCCGGTACGACGGTACGCGAGCGCCGCTGAGTTTGCAGACGAGTTCCGCCGCGAGTCTTCACGCCGGGCGTGCCGCGTGATCTTGAGACGATCTGCCTCAAGTGCCTGGAAAAGGAGCCGGTACGACGGTACGCGAGCGCCGCTGAGTTTGCAGACGACCTCAAGGCTTGGCTGAACGGTGACCCCATCAGCGCACGGCGGCAAACGTGGGCGTACCGATTAGCCAAGAAAGCTGCGAAACACCGAGTGCCTGTCGCCTTGGCAAGCGCCCTTTTGCTCCTATGCGTGGGCTTCGGCGGCTGGTACGGATGGGAGTATTGGAAGACATACGGCAAGTGGACGCTGGTCTACGAGCAGGACTTCGGCAAGAGCTCGGACTTGTCGGCGTGGGAGTTCCACGATTGGGGTAAGGTCGCGTCACCGTGGCCCATAGGCAACGGTGTGCTTCACTCGCGCTGCGGCCAGTTAGCGTGGCTCAGGAGTCCGCGGCTCGCGGGAGAGGTACGCGTGGAACTGTGTTTCCGCTTTCCCGAGGACCTCGACGGGCTGGAGCTCTTCATCAACAGCGAATTGGAGAGGTTCAACGGGTGCGCCAAAGGTTACTCTTGCCAGCTGGCCGGCTATCAGGGGTCCGTTGACTTCGTGTCACGCAATAGCGCGGCCCTGTCGGCAGACCATTCCAGCGGCGCGCCATCGGCGGTTGTCGGACGGCAGGTGCATGTCGCCGCGTTCCAGCGCGAGGGCGGGAAACTTTCCCTGAGCGTAGACGGCAATGAAGTATCCCACCAAGCAGACCTACTCCCGATAACCGGCTCGGGGCTTGACAGAGTCGGCATTCGGTGCTGGGCCAGCGAGGCCGAACTGCTTAGCGTCAGGGTCTACAGGCGTGCGCTGGCGCGCAAGGCCAGCCCTGTCGTGGCTGGGGATGCGCTGGTGGAGGGCGGCCTTTTGGACGAGGCGAAGACTAGGCTTCAAACAAGTGCGTTGAAAGCACAAGAAAACTCGAAATGCCGAGTCTTCATAGGCGTCTGAATGGTATCTCAAGCCGTTCAGCAGCCGACGAGGAGGGCATTTCGAGTG
>JAPLOD010000623.1 GCA_026692735.1 Planctomycetota bacterium
GAGTGCGCGCGGAAGATACGGGTGATCGAGAACTCGCCGAGCTTATGCCCCACCATTTCTTCCGTCACGTAGACGCGCGGGTGCGTCTTGCCGTTGTGCACCAGGAACGTATGGCCCACGAAGTCCGGCGTGATGGTGCAGGCCCGCGCCCAGGTCTTGATGGGTTCGCGCGAGCCCAGATTCTTCTGCCGCATGACCTTCTCAAGCAGCTTCTCGTCTACGTATGGGCCTTTCTTCAACGAACGCGACATCGCTGCGCTCCAATTCAAGATTCAAAATTCGGAATTCAAAATGCCCTTCATTTTGCATTTTGAATTTTGCATTGTTCTACACCACCTGCACCGCCGCGCCCTTGCGCCGGCGGATAATCTGCCTGTTCGTGCGCGCCTTGGGCTTGCGCGTCTTGCCGCCCTTCGACAGCACGCCGGTCCGCGACTGCGGAATGTGCCCCTTGCTGCGCCCCGACCCGCCCCCCATGGGATGGTCCACGGGGTTCATCGCCGACCCGCGTCCCTGCGGCCGCTTGCCGAACATGTGCCGGTTGCGGCCGGCCTTGCCCACGGACACATTCTGGTGATCCAGGTTGCCCACCTGCCCCACTGTGGCCCGGCAATCCTCAGACACCGTCCGCATCTCGCCGCTGGGCAGCACGATGATGGCCTTGCCGCCCTCTCTGGCCACCAGCCGCGCCTCGCCGCCGGCCGCGCGCACCATTTTCCCGCCCGACCCCGGCTGCAGCTCGACGCAGTGCACCGGCGTGGCCAGCGGCATGTTCTTCAGCGGCATCGCGTTGCCGGTGTCAGGCTCAACCTTGTCGCCGGAGAGCACCGTCTGGCCGGCTTTCAGCCCCTGCGGCGCGAGGATGTAGCGTTTCTCGCCGTCCTGGTAGTGCAGGAGCGCGATGAAGGCCGAGCGGATGGGATCGTACTCGATCCCCGCCACCTTGGCCGGCACGTTGTCCTTGTCGCGGCGGTAGTCAATCTTCCGGTACAGCTTGGTGTAGGAGCTCTGCATCGCCCGGTTCGTGATACGGCCGTGCGCATTGCGCCCGCCCGTCCGCGGGATCCTCTCCAGCAGCGACTTCTCCGGGTAGCCCTTCGTCAGTTCCTTGCGGAAATCTATGACCGACGCGCCACGGCGTCCCGGCGTAAGCGGCCTGTAAAATCGCAATGGCATGGTTACTCCAATTCAAAATTCAAAATTCAGAATGCAAAATGAGCGCTGCAGGACCATCGAGGTTGCCGCCGTTCATTTTGCATTTTTCATTCCTCACTGCCCTCTCCTAAACCACGTCCAGTTCCGCCACGGCCAGAACCGCAACCGCACCAGCCCCTTGATCTGCCCAGCCGCCACGAAGCCCAGGCTCTGCCTGCCCTCTACACGGCTGTCCTTGCTGGCGCGCCGGTTGTCCCCCAACACGAAGTAGTACCGCTCCGGGACCACAAACGTCTGCCGTTGCCGCCCGTCCATGAAGCTGTTCGAGTACGTCGGACTGAACGCATCCTCCAGCTTCGCACCGTTCACCCACACTGCGCCGTCGTGGATGGACACCGTTTCCCCCGGCAGGCCGACCACGCGCTTGATGTAGTCGCGCGGCCGCCGGGGTATCTTGTCCGCATCCACCGCTTCGAAGACGATCACATCGAGACGTTGCACTGGCGAGAAACGGTAGGTCACCTTGTCTATCACCAGTTTGTCTTCATGGTGGAACGTGGGACTCATCGAATCCCCGTCAACGATGGAGACTTGAAAGATGAAGAGGTATATCAGTAGCGCCCAGAAACCGGCTCGTACCAATAATTCCACCCATTCCTTCAACGCCGACTGTTCGTCGTCTTCGTCGCTCTCCGCTTGCCCTCCTTCTTGCGCCGCTGGCCCCTGTGTGCCGGCCTGGGTCGCGGGGACCTGTGCCCCCCCGCTCTGCTCCGCACTCAGGCGGCCGTCCTCTGCACCCACCGGCCTTTCATCCATTCCACTTCGCAGGGCCGTTGTACCGCGGGCATCCTGCCTGCCAGAAGCATCGCGTGCCGACCCTTACATCAGCTCAATCTGTTTCGAAGCCTTCGTCAACCGCACCACCGCTTTCTTGCGCAGCCGTGAGAAGCCCGGCTTCCGCATGCCGCCGCGGAACGCCCTGGGCCGCGGCTTCACGATCATCGTGCACACCG
>JAPLOD010000624.1 GCA_026692735.1 Planctomycetota bacterium
GGGTCTCGGCCGCCTTCTCCGTGTCCAGGGCCGAGAAGACCGCCTGCTGCTCCCGGCCGGAGAGCTGCTCCAGGGCGTCGGCGAGGTCCTCGCTGGGCAGCTCCTTGATCTGCTTGCGGGTGACGGAGAGCGAGACGATGTCCTTGGCGACGACGTCTTCCAGCGAGAGCGGCTGGACGTACCGCCAGGAGATGAACTGGTCCTTCATCAGGTGGATCCAGCCCAGCCCCCACTCGCGGAGGAAGCCGTTGAAGGAGATGTCCACGTGGACGACCAGCATGCGCCCCTTGGAGTAGAGGAGGTGGACGTCGTTGACGACTTCGGTGCGCCGGCCATCAATGTCGAGGATGGTGCGGCCCATGAGGTGTTCGTTGATCAGGAGCCAGCCGGGCTGGTCCTTGAAAGGCGGAAAGGGCTGCCCGGGGGGCGGCGCGGTGACGAAGATGGCGTCGTCGTCAATCTTGATGACCTTGTCCCAGGGGATCAGTTCGCTGGGCGTGCCGAACTCGTGTTCCACGTAGATGCCCACGGCTTCCGGGTACGGTTCGGCGACTTTGAAGACGAGGTCGGTGACGCGCCCGATGCGCCGGTCAATCTTCTCGGCGCAGATGGGGCGCTTGAGCAGTTCGGAGAAGAAGAACGTCTGGTAGTCCTTCGCGGCTGCCGCCGGGGTCGGGACCTTGTTCGTCTGCGGGGGCTGCGGGGGCTGCGGGGTTGCCATGGTCGTCCTACTTTGCGGCTCCGAACCACTCGGGGAACAGGGTGGAGATGCCGAACAGGGTTGACATCGCCACCACGAAGACAGCTATAGACCAGTTGGCAATGTTCTGCCAGCGCGTGTTGACCTGCTCGCCCATCGTGGGCTTGTCGTTGAGGATGAGGATGAGGAAGACCAAAGCGATCGGCAGCAGGGTGACGGCAATGACCTGTACGAAGATGGTGATGGCGTTCTCGATCTTCTCCGAAGCGACCAGCGAGACCACGGCCGCCGAGACGAGCATGAAGACGTAGGCGACGTAGAACCAGCGCGCCTCGCGGACGCCTTTGTTGAGCGAGTGCGCCCAGCCGAAGACTTCGCCCAGCGCCCAGGAAGTGCTCAACGAAATGCACAGGGCGCCGAGCAACCCGGCGTCGAACAGCCCGATGGCAAACAGCGTCCTCGCCCAGTCGCCCCAGTGATGGTGCGGCATCACGCTGGGCATCTGCGCGGCCGTCTGCGCCGCCGATTCCACGACAATCGGACCGCCGGGGTGGTAGTAGAAGACTCCCGCCGTGGTGATGATGATGAAGGCTGCGACGATACAGGTCAGGAGCGAACCGACAAAGGTGTCAATCTTGCCGGCCCTGATATCGCGGACGTCCATGCCTTTGTCCACGACGGCCGACTGCTGGAAGAAAATCTGCCAGGGCGTGATGGTGGTGCCGATGTTGGCCATGATGAGCGTGATCAGCGCGGCGCCGGACAGGTTCTGAATGCTCTGGAAGTCGGGGTGGTAGAAGCCGCGGGCTATCGCCGGCCAGCCTTCCTTGACGTTGCCCGTCCGCATGGCCCATATCGCTGCGGGGATGTAGACCAGGTTGAACAGGCAGAAGAAGAACGTTATTTTCTCGAACGTCCAGTACCTGCCGCTCACGACAATGCCGAAGAGCAGCAGCGTCACGCCCAGACACGTCAGCCACTCAGGAATGTTGAACAGGCGCATCGCCTGGGTCATGCCGATGTATTCGGTGACGAGCGTCAGCCAGTTGATCAGCGCCAGATCGAAGAGCGAGAACCAGCCCCAGAACGGCCCGAAACCGTCGAAGATCGCCTCGGCGTGGCCGCGCTTGGTGACGGCGCCGAGGCGCACGGTCATCTCTTGCACGTAATAGGCCATCGGGATCAGGAGCAGGATCACCCACAGGAGGCTGAAGCCCGTCTTGGCGCCGGTCTGGGAATACGTGGAGATGCCGCCGGCGTCGTTGTCGGCGACCATCGTGATGATGCCGGGGCCCAGCGCCGCGAGAAACAGGAGCGTGCGGCGTTTCGTGCGCGCGAACCAGTGAATGGCCTTGCTTAACCAGAACATCAGCCGCTTGCTCCGCCTTCGCGCACCGACTGCTCAAAGAATCTCAGCCCGTACAGCCCGAGTGGCCTGACCGCTGTTGCTCGGAGCTGCAGCTTGTCCACTGCCCAGTAAAAAACAATTGGCCTTTGACCAGCGTCTTCCGCCGTGTCCCGGATGCCGCCACTGCCATCCGCTCCGCGGCAACGTTGCACGCCTGCGCAGCCTGCCGATTCCGCTGGCCAGCAAAGAACAGCCGCGCAGCGCGTACCCAGCGCGGCCTGAATCCGCGGAGAATTATCACAGAAGACCCCAATTGCAACGCTAAAGTCCCGGAAACCAGGGAGCGCGGACAATAAATGTCCTGGAGTGCCCCAATGGCGACACAGGTATGTCGGGCGGGCCACGGCACGTGACTTTTCCAGCGCATGGCGGTAGTATTAGGCGAGCGGGAACAGGGGCAGTTATGGCACAGGCACGGCAGAGGCGAAGCGGCGCAGGCTTCACGCTGACGGAGATCGTCGTCGTCCTGGGCATCGTCGGCGTGCTGTTCTCTCTGGTGCTGCCAACGCTGGCCCAGGCCCGCGCCAAGGCGCAGACGATGCAGTGCACCAGCAACCTGCGGCAGATACACCAGGCGCTGATGATGTATGACATTGACTTCGACCGGTACGAGGAGAACTACCCCAGCAGGGTGACCTACCTGCACCAGTTGGGGTATCTGCGCAGCGACAGGGTGTTCGTCTGTCCGGCCGATGTCACGAAGGCGATAAAGAACTCGGACGGCGTGGAAACGCTCAAGCCCGGCAACGCCAAGGCGAAGTATGAGTGGTGGGCGGAACGCGAAGCTCACCCGACGAAGTTCGACCCCGAGAAGAAGATCACCTGGTGTGAGCGGAACTGCTCCTACATCTATGAGTTCAACATGCGAACCTGCGACTCGTGGACCACGGACGCCGATGGCTACGTCTCGTGGACGTCGAGCGGCTTCGGCTACAATATGCTGATCGGCTGGTATGACTGGGACAGCCTTTGGGACCTGAGCGACTATTACTGGGACGACGATGAGGTACAGGCCGGCTGGGACAGCGAAGGGAACCCGGTGTACATCGTCATCCCCGCCTGCCCGTCCAGCGTGGACCGTGACGGCGATCACATCATCACGTGGCAGGAGGTGAAGTTCTCCCAGTTGACCAACGGCGACGTGTACACCGCGGGCTGCGCCCAGCCCGGCGACCGCAGCATACCGCTTTCATGGTCCTGGGAGCCTTACAACACCATCAACGACCCGCCGTATCGCGACGACCTGCGCCAGCGCGGGTATCCGCGCACGTGGATGCCCATCGTCCGCTGTTTCTGGCACATCAGCCCCAGGGACGTTGACACTCAGCCTCTCGAACAAGTGCTCAACATGACCCTGGACGGCACCACGTTCTACTCCGCCGCCGGCTGGGAACAGACGGCCTGGAAGTACGAGCGTCAGGGTTCGGCCGCCGTCAGCAGTGAGTGATCCACGTACAAAATGAAGAATTGAGAATCCAAAATGCAGAATTGGGTGGTCTCATTGTTCGTAGCAGTTCAGTGCCACTCCATGCAAGACACAGGATGCCGGATACCGGATACCAAAGCGCGGCGCGAAGGAGCGCAGGGGACACCGGTGCGTGTCTTGTGCCCGCCGAAATACCGTTGAAACTCATGCCGCGAAACTTTACAAAGTTGTGCCGCGGGGCTTGAGCCCCGCGTTTTCATCTCGTGTTCCACGCTGAAAGGCCACGCATGAAGAGCTACAACATAGCAGTGATCGGCGGCGACGGCACGGGGCCGGAAGTCATCGCGGAGTCCATGAAGGTCCTCAAGGCCGCGGGGCAGAAGTTCAAGCTGAAGCTGAATTTCACCGACTTCGACTTCGGCGGCGAACGCTACAAGCGGACAGGCGAAGTCCTGCCCGACAGCGCCGTCCCCGATCTGCAGAAGTTCCCCGCGATCCTGCTGGGCGCCATCGGCCACCCGGACGTGAAGCCGGGCATCCTCGAGAAGGGCATCCTGCTGCGGCTGCGCTTCGAGATGGAGCAGTACATCAACCTGCGCCCGGTGCGGCTGTATGACGAACGCTTCTGCCCGATCAAGGACAAGAAGCCCGAGGACATTGACTTCGTGGTCGTGCGCGAGAACAACGAGGGGCTTTACACCGGCGCGGGCGGTTTCGTCTACAAAGGCACGCCCCATGAAGTGGCCGTGCAGGAAAGCATCAACACGCGGCGCGGCATCGAGCGCTGCCTGACGTACGCCTTCGAGCTTGCCGCCAGGCGCCACAAGGACAAGCCCTGGAAGGGCCTCAAGCCCGAGGACATCGCCGCCGGCAAGACCGCGCAGCTCACGCTCTCCGGCAAGACCAACGTGCTCACCTACGCCTTCGATCTGTGGGAGCGGGCGTTCCACGAAGTGGGCGCGAAGTACCCGACCGTCAAGCGCGACTATGCGCACGTGGACGCCACGACGATGTGGTTCGTCAAGAACCCCGAATGGTTCGACGTGATCGTCACCGACAACATGTTCGGCGACATCATCACGGACCTCGGCGCCATGATCCAGGGCGGCATGGGCATCGCCGCGGGCGGGAACATCAACCCGGCGGGCACGAGCATGTTCGAGCCGATCGGCGGGAGCGCCCCGAAGTACACCGGCAAGAACGTCATCAACCCGCTGGCCGCGATCTGCGCCGGCTCGATGCTGCTGGAGCACCTCGGCGAAAACAAAGCCGCCGCGGCGATCGAGGCAACCGTTATCAAGGTGGTGCGCGAGAAGCTCAAGAGCCTCGCCGCCGGCAAGATGGGCTACGGCACGACGCAGGTGGGGGACCTGGTGGCGGAGGCGCTGTAGCCGATTGCGGATTGCCGATTGCGGATTGCGGATTGGCTCATGTTTCACGTAGTCACTGAGGCCATAACCCTATCCGGCTGCAAGCTCCGCCTGTCGTTCAGCGACGGGACAAACGGAATCATGGAGCTGCTGCGTTTTCCACACTCTACCGACCGCGCTCACACTGCGGTGCGAAGAGGCTTGATGGCGTGGTGAACTCTGTGGTGTACGAGATCGTAGGTGGCCTGCAGGTTCATCCAGAACTGCGGACTGGTGCCAAGGGCCGCCGCGAAGAGCCAGGCGGTCTCCGGCGTCACAGCACGGCGGCCGTTCACGATCTCGTTGATCCGCTTGAAGCTGACACCAATGTGCCGGGCAAACTCCACCTGGGAGATGCCCAGAGGGTTCAGGAACTCCTCGAGCAGCATCTCGCCTGGATGCGTCGGGTTCTTCGGCAAACGCTCATTCATAGCGCCTCCTCTTGCAGTTCCCCTTCAATGGTAGTCCACCATCGCGACTTCATGTGCGGCGCCGGCACGCCACTGAAAGACGATCCGCCATTGGTCATTGACCCGAATGCTATGATAGCCTTGCCGATCGCCTCGCAACGCTTCCAGGCGGTTGGCGGGAGGCACGCGCAAGTCGGCAAGATCCACGGCGCTGTTCAACTGGTCCAGTTTACGGCGCAGCACCCGATGAAGGTCCGCCGGAATCGTGCGGCTCGCCGGTCCGGGACCTCTGTAGTACAAGGCCTCCAACGCCTGGTCGTTGAAGCTGGCGATCACTCTATCGCCTCCCCTAGGACACTATACCGGATAGCGTCCTATCACGCAAACGGATCTGGCAGGAAACGCCGGAAACAAGGACGAACCGGCCGCGGTGCCGGCCAGTGCGAATGCGCCTGCTTCCGGGAACTGACTATCCGAACTTGTAGTGTTTCTTGACGGCCTTGGCGACCTTCCATTTGCAGTCCATTCCCTGCGGGAAGGTCACCAGATCGCCGGGGCCGAACGAAACGCTCTCGCCGGGCGCCTCCACGGTGACCTGGCCTTCGAGAACGAGGCAGGTCTCCTTGGTGTCGTAGTGCCAGTCGAAGGTGGACGGCTCGCATTCCCAGATCGGCCAGCTTCTCACGCCGAGCTTCTTGATCTCGTCCTCGGTGGGTTTGCGCACTTGGATTGGCATGGGGGTCCCTCCATACGGTGATTGCGAATCGCTCTCGCAGCAGTATTCCCGGCGAGTCGCGAGGGTCAAGAGCGCAAAGCGGGCGTGCACTGCAACCAGCGACATGTCCTCTCCTCCCCTCTCCTCTTGTGGAGGGCGCACCGGCTGCTATACCGTCTGTCGGAGGGGGGGACCGGCAATGCAGACGCGCAAGCTGGGCTGGACGGACCTGGAGCTGACGGCGATCGGCTTCGGCACATGGGCGTTGGGCGGGGCCGGTTGGAAGTTCGCCTGGGGGCCGCAGGACGACAACGAATCCATCGCGGCCATCCGCCGCGGGCTGGCACTCGGCATCAACTGGATTGACGCGGCCGCAGTCTACGGCCTGGGGCACGCGGAGGAAGTCGTGGGCCGCGCCATCGCCGGCATCAAGCCGCGCCCCATCATCGCCACCAAGTGCGGACGGCGCGGCGAGCCCTCGGGCGACATCCACGGCGATCTGACGGCGAACTCCGTGCGGTGCACAAGATCCATCCAATAGCCTCCAGCCAGCCGCCGTACAGCCTGCTGCGGCGCGACGCGGAAGCGGGACTGCTGCAGTTCTGCAAAGCGCAGAACATCGGCGTCGTGGCGTACGGCCCGATGCAGGAAGGGCTCCTGACGGGCACGTTCACCAAGGAGCGCGTCGCGGCGCTGCCGAAGGACGACTTCCGCCGCAACAACGCGCAGTTCACGGACCCGAAGCTGAGCGCGAACCTCGCGATTGTCGAGCAACTGAAGAGGATCGCGGCCCGGGAGAAGTTGACCTGCCCGCAGTTGGCCATTGCCTGGGTGCTGCGGCGGCCGGAGGTGACCAGCGCCATCGTGGGCGCGCGCCGGCCCGCGCAGATTGAGGAGACCGTGAAGGCCGCCGGCGCGGTGCTGTCGCCGCCGGTGCTCCAGGAGATCGAGAAGCTGCTCACCGGCCCAGGACGATAAAGGAAGCGCCTCATGCTCTACCGCCGTTTCGGACGCACTGAACTGCAGATGCCCGTCTTCACCTGCGGGGCCATGCGCTACCAGCAGTCGTGGAACGACAGGGACGCGATCGCGCCGCAGAACCAGAAGAACCTCGAGGCCTGCGTGGAGCGTGCTCTGGCCGCGGGCATGAACCACATCGAGACCGCGCGCGGCTACGGCACCAGCGAAGGACAGCTCGGCCGCATCCTGCCTAGGCTGCCGCGCGACAAGATCATCGTCCAGACCAAGGTCGGCCCCGAGGCGGACCCGCAGAGGTTCGTCAAGACCGTCGCGCACTCCATGTCGCTGCTCAAGGTTGACTACCTCGATCTGCTGGCGCTGCACGGGATCAACAGCGAAGAGCGGCTCGACTGGTCCGTCCGCAAGGGCGGGTGCCTGCAAGCCGCGCTGCAGCTCAAGAAAGAGGGCCGCTGCCGCTTTGTCGGCTTCTCCTCGCACGCCGGTCCGCGCATCACGGTGCCCGCCGTCAACGACGGGCGCTTCGACTACGCGAACCTGCACTGGTACTGGGTCAACCCCTGCAACGATCCGGCGCTGCAGGCGGCGGCCAGGCACGACATGGGCGTGCTGATCATCAGCCCCAACGACAAAGGGGGGAAGCTCTACCAGCCGCCCGAGAAACTCGTGAAGCTCTGCGCGCCGCTCTCGCCCATGGTCTTCAACGACCTGTGGTGCCTGGCGCGCAAGGAAGTCCATACGCTGAGCATCGGCGCGATGCGGCCGACGGACTACGACGAGCATCTCAAGGCGCTGGCGTTCATGAAGTCGGACGCGGAGGCGCGCGCGGCATTCGGGCCCGTCGAGGAGCGCCTGCGCAAGGAGATGGAGAGAGTCCTTGGGAAACACTGGCTCGAGAACTGGCATGTCGGCCTGCCGGAATGGGACGCCACGCCGGGCGGCGTGAACATCTTCGAGATCCTGCGGCTGGGGAACTTCGCGAAGGCGCTGGACATGGTTGAGTTCGGCAAGATGCGCTACAACTTGCTGGGCAACGCCGACCACTGGTTCCCCGGCAACAGAGCCGACAAGCTGGACGGGCTGGACCTCACGCCGGTGCTGAAGAATTCCCCCGTGGCCGCGCAAATCCCCGCCGCTCTTGCCGAAGCGCATGAAATCCTGGCGGGCAAGGAAGTGAAACGGCTGGGGAAACACTGAGACGAAATTCAAAATGCAAAATTCAAAATGCAAATTGGGGCGTCCCTTTTCATTTTGCATTGTTCATTTGGATTTTGCATTCCACAATGAGGTGTATTCCTTCGGGGAACTGAAGGAACGGAGGGGGCCATGGCGGATTTCCGATTCTTGATTCCCGATGTGCGATGTGCGGCTGTTCTGCTGGCGATCGTGCTTCTGGCCGCATCCCTCCACGCCGCGGACCCGGCTCATTACATCCGCAAGGATACCTGGCAGGAGACGATGCTGGCCTCGCGTACGGCGTTGATGGCCAGCCAGAAGGAGGCGGAGAAGAACGGCGGGACTCCCACGTTCGCCACCGGCGTGATGCTCGGCGGTGACGCGGCTCAGAACATAAAAGTCAAGGTCGCCGGCTGGAAGGAACTCTACCTGATCGTTGACGACGACGGCGACTACAACCACGATGTGGCCAACTGGGCCGAAGCCAAACTTATCGCCAAGGACGGCGCGAGCACCTGGCTGGACACCATTGAACCCTCGTCGGCGCAACAGGGCTGAGGCACGTTCCGCCGCGACAACAAGAGCACCGTCGGCGGACCGATGCAGATCGCCGACCGGAAATTCGCCCGCGGCGTCGGCACCCACGCCATCAGCGTGATCTCGTACGTGCTGGACGAAAAGTACGAGTACCTGGAAGCCTGGGTCGGCGTGGATGCGTCGCGCGCCAAGGGCCAGGGCAGCGTGCGCTTCATCGTCAGCAATTCCAAGAAGGCGGCCAAGGGCCACGGCGCCGACGCCGAGCTGTGGGGACTGGTGGCCCGCGACTTCCCCGCTCCCGCGGCCCGCCGCCAGATCGCCTGGGAGAAGGAAGACCGCATCTGGGACAACGACTGGACGGAGCTGGCGGAAGTCGGCCAGCGCTACGCCAAGGCCACGCGCGGCACGCTCGCGCCGCAGGC
>JAPLOD010000625.1 GCA_026692735.1 Planctomycetota bacterium
GCCACTCTCACGCCTCAGCCGCCGCTCCCTCACGGTCACGGCTCGGACTCACTTCCTCTCCGGCGGGAACGCCCGCCAGATGATGGCGCTTTGGTTGCGCAAGCGCGTGCCCGTCGCGATCTATGTGAACTACACGGTCCATCTCGACAACGTGGGCGGCGCCGAGATTTCCGCCGATGTGCCGTACACGGTTTCGAAGCTGCTGGGCGAGGTCAAAGGCCCCGGCCTGGTCACGCTGTACACGAATGGCACCTGCGGCGACGTGAACCACATTGACGTGAACTGGGCGGAACCGCAGGGCGGCCATGCCAACGCCGCGCGCATGGGCACGATCCTCGCCGGCGACGTGCTGCGCCTGATGCCGAAACTGACGGCCCTGCAATCCAGAGACTTGCGCTGCCACAGCGCCATGGTGCAACTCGATCTGCCGGAGCTTGCCCCCGGCGACCTGGAGAAGGCGCAGGCCGTGATCGCGAAGGTGAAGAGCGATGGGCCGAAACCGAAATTCATGGAGCAGGTGGATGCGTTCAAAGTCATGGACGTGGCGGCGCGCGCGGGCAAGCCTTTCTCCGTCGAAGTCCAGGCGATCGCGCTGGGCGACGACGTGGCGTGGGTCAGTTTGCCGGGCGAGGTGTTCGTGGAGATTGGGCTGGAGATCAAGGAATCGTCGCCGTTCCGGCACACGATCGTCGCCGAACTGGCGAACGGCAGCATCGGCTACATTCCCACGGAGCGCGCGTGGGCGCACGGCAACTACGAAGTGGTGAGCGCGCGCTGCGCGAAGGGGTCGGGCGAGCGGCTCGTGAAAGCCGCGACGCGGATGCTGAAGGAGCTGGCGGAGCTGCACAAACAGCGCGGGGACGGGGGGAAGTGAGGGGAATCGAGGCGGAGCTGCAGGAACGGGTTGCCGGTGCGGCGAGGTTGATGGGGGAATGAGCTGGCCTCCTGGAGATCGGGATATACTTCAGAAGGTCGAACAGGAGAGCGACAATGGTTATCGTCGGGAATGCCCAATACGCGGCCGAACTTGCCCGGGCGCACTTTGACCTGGAACCTGGAATCACGAGGATCGTCCGTCTACTGTCCTCGAACGAGGAACTGCCCAACGAGCCACTGAAGCTCTTGGAAGTGAACACCAACAGTGTTGGCGTGGGAATCCGGCCCATTGAATTCGCTGCCCGCGTTGAGGGCGCCGCCTGGTATCCGCCTGTGGTCATCATCGAGGTGACGCCGGAAGAGTATCAAAAGATCCGGGGCAATCCGGCTCTGCTCCCCAACGGATGGCAGTTGTCGGAAGAGTACGAGCGGCCTCAATAGGGCTTCCACGATGGCTACTGCCCAAGACTTGTCTATAGCGTATGCAAAGCAGGCACGTGCAGACATGTGCGCCCGAAATGTGTTGTTGAAAGAGGCCAGTCTGCCACCGTGTCAGCAGCTTCATTTTCTACAGATGGCTTGCGAGAAGTTGTGCAAAGCCCATCTGTACGCCAGTGGTTCGCAACCGGACGATCTTCAGCATTCTCACGGCTATATCGGCACGGTGCTCCCAGTAATCTTCCGCATGCGCTTCTCGCAGGCATTCGACAGGGAACTAAAGAACAAGGCGTGGCTGTTGCAGCGAGTCGGGCATTTGGCGCGGGAGATCAATTTCCTGGCGCCTGCCGTGGATGATGGCGGGCGGCGTCCGGATAACTGTGAGTACCCGTGGGAAGAAGGCGGCGCGCTGTTCGTTCCGGCAGAAAAGCAGTTCACGAATCTCGACTTCTTGAAGGCTCAAGCAGGTACACTGTTTGTCAAGCTCGTGGATGTTGCCATTGAAGAGTTGTGCACGCCGCCGCCAGCACCGCCAAGCGGCGTGTAGAGCTAAGCTGTGGCTGGCACTGACCACAGCCAGTGGCACAAACGACACGGCGCAGGCTGTTATCGTTGATCGTCCTGCGGAGGTGGTTCCTGTGCTGGGCAGCCGGCCCGTTGGGGCGGGCCGCTGCGGGGCATTACGGCTTGAAATTGGACAATATTTCGTTGCGGATTGGGTACTACGGGGTAATATTTAGGCAGGCTGGGACCTCGAATCTCCTATACTCTGGCTCGTCTCACCGAGGCGACAGGGAAAACCGAGGACGGCTGAGATTTCCGATTTTCGATTGCCGATTTGCGAGTGAACCGAAACCGCCAAGACGCCAAGGGCGCCAAGTG
>JAPLOD010000626.1 GCA_026692735.1 Planctomycetota bacterium
ATTTTGTTGGAAGGAATGGGACTGGAAAAATTATACCTTTTTAGGAGTTTCCGGCGGTCTTTTATTTTTAACTTTTTATTTCTGGTGGGTAATTTTAATTCCGGTCATGTTTTATCTCGGCGCTCAGGGCGCACCCGGCCGGCCGCAGCGCAAGAGCGGCGACAGAGTGGTGTTCCGCGCGGCCGAGAAGTCGGTCGAGTTCTTTGACCATCTGTGCGCCCATTACCGCGAGACCCGGCGCACCAGCGTCGAGATACCGTGCGACGTGCGGCTATTGCTTCACGATGGGACGCTCTTTGACACGGGCTCGGCCACGGTGCGCAACGTCTCACCTTCCGGCGCGCTCATCACCGGGCTGAAGCTGGAGAAGGACTGCCTGCCGGCGCGCGGCTTCAGAGTGGTCCTGACGCTGCGCGGCGACGACTACAAGGGCATCGGCATAGAAGCCACGCCTGTGCGCCTCATTGCCGAAAGCGGTGGTCTGGGGCTCAGGTTCGAAGAAATCTTCGTGACGGTCTGACGCAGGCCTGCCTTTGTGTTTCATGCGCCGCCGCTGATAATGGGCAGCGGGCGCGGGCGCATTGTGTCGGCCGCGCGCAGGTCTGCCCCAGGCCGGCGGCCACGGGTGGATCGTAGTCCCAGCGGCCAGCCTGCCATGCCTCTGCCATGAAGATCCTGGTGCTTTCAGATTTTCATCTCGGCATTCCGGCCTCGCGGTCAGGCGCGATGCTCGACGATATCCGCCGCCTGACGCGGGACTATGACCGCGTCATCCTGAACGGCGACACGCTGGACCGCTTTGAGGCGCTGGGGTGCCAGCCCCACGTTTCGGCGCAGCTCAAAGATATTCGAGACGCGTGCAGCGGCTGCAGCGGACCGCCGGAGTTGATCATGGGCAACCATGACCCCGCCATCTCCACGGTCGAATGGATATACCTCGAAGAGTCGGCAACGCTGGTCTTCCATGGCGACTGCGTGGCGGACTGCACGCATCCGACCCGCGCGGACGAGAAGATTCTGGCCGCCCGACTGCGAGCGCACTGGGCGGCGATCGGCGGCCGGCCCACGACGTTCCTTGAACGGAGCGCGGAGTTCCGGAGAGTTCAAGCCCGGCATGCGCAGGAGTATCCGTTTGCGCGCGAACCCAGAACCGCCCTGGCGTACCTGGCCAGCGTACTCTACCCCCCGCAGAAGCCGGTGCATATCCTGCAATACTGGTGGCGGGCCCCGCGCCTGGCCGCTCGCCTGGCGGCGACGTTCCCCAAGCCTGTGAGCAATGTGGCCGTGGCCCACACGCACCGCTCCGGCTGCTGGCAGCTCAACGGCATGACCGTGTTCAACACGGGCAGTTTCATGCCGCTTTCGGTTCCCTGCGGGCTGAGCATAGACGGCGCAAACGTGTCGCTTCGGCCGCTGGCGGCGCTGTTGCGCGCCACACGCTCAGTGGCCGTGCCGCTGTCCTCAGCCGCCCCCACAACGACGGCCGACGAGGTGAAAGCTTGACCCAAAGCGCGGGTCCGGTAGCCTATTGGGACGGCGGTGTCTTGCGCATCGTGTAGCCGATCTTGCGGATCGAGCCTCGGCCCGGCGGGTCGAGCTACGGCAACAAACGGGCAAGTGCGGATGATGGCTTTGAGTGTCCGCGCGTCTTATCCACAGATGAATCGGACTGCTTTGAGACAGAGGTTCGACTTGACCGGCTGGGCCGTGGTGCTGGCTGCTGCCTGCGGAATCCTGCTCGGCTCAGCGGCGCTGGCGGAGACCGCGCCCGAGGCGATTCGCGTCCAGGCGCAGGGCGACAATGGCACGGCCGCCAAGGCGCCGCGCGGCGCCGAAGTCCCGCCCGAGCTGGCGCCGGCCGCCCTGGACCTGCGGGTCAGCGAGAAGCTCTTCTACGACATCCGTGTCAACGGCATCCCAGCGGGGAAGGCGTTGCTGGAGGTGAGCAAGACGGAGGCGCTGGACGGCGACAAGGGGCCACAAGTGTGGATCGTGCTGCTCTCGACCCGCTCCAATCGTGCAGTCTCGCTCTTCTATGACGTCCACGACTGGGCCAAATCGAAGATTGACGTGAAAGGCGGGTTCAGCCGCTTTTACCGCATCTACAAGGAAGAGGGGGGCGTGAGGACTGAGGAGCGGATTGCCTTCACGTACGATATCGGCAGCATGGAGGCCGCGTACGAGCGCCCCCGCAGCGACGACCGCAGCCAGTGGCGCACGCACAAGATCCCGCTGACGGGCAAGGTTCTGGATCCGCTTTCCGCGCTCTACTACCTGCGCACCCTTCCGCTCAAGGACATGCAGGCCGGCCACACGTTCGGCCTGCCGGTGTGTGCCGACTGCCGCGTCTGGAACACGAGGTTCACGGTGATGAAGCGCCATCCCGCGTTGGACGTCGGCTATCTCAAGGGCCGGGACTGCATTGAGGTTGAGCCTGAGCTCCGCTTCAAGGGGCTGTTCGAGCGCAAGAGCAGAATCCGCGCGTGGCTGGACGTTGCGACGGGCATTCCTTTGAAGATGGAAGCTGAGATTCCCATCGGCCCGGCGGAAGTGGTCCTGACCGAAGCCAGTTCGTCAGCCCTGCCTGCGAAGTAGCGGCGTTGCCCTTTACAGGGGAGACAAAGAAGCCCGCGCTTGCGCGCGGGCTTGGGGATCCGGTGTTGTCAGGCGCCTATCCGCGGCGGCCGATGGAGAGTTTCTCGCAGATTTTCTGCGCGCCCTTCAGCTTGGGCTCAAGCTCGAAGGCGCGGCGCAGGTGGAAGCGCGCCTTTTTCTCGGCGCTCCCCTTGAAGTAGCTTTCGGCGATCTTCTTGTGGAGGTACGCCTCCGTTTTCTTGCTGACGCCCATGGCCATGACCTTCTCGTACACCTTGACCGACTCAATTGGCTTGCAGCGCCGGGCCACTTTCTTGCAGTAGATGTCGCGGATGCGGTCCTTGACCTCTTCGAGGAAGAAGCGCATCGGCGAACTGCGCTCCGCGTTGTACACATTCTCGTAGAACCGCAGCGCGGCCTTCCAGTTGCCCTGGCGCTCGTATTCCTCTCCCATCAGGAACTGGCAGTCGAGGTAGTCTTTCTGATCAAGGTACTGCCAGACCTCGAAGTTCTCGTCCTTGCCGCGCATCCGCTCGTAGATTTCGATGGCGGCGCGGGGGTCGTCATTCAGCAGGTTGTAGAGAATCAGCCGGGACTGAGCCGCGGGATCGTCCGCGCGCTTGGCCAGGTTTTCGCGATACGGATCCTGGTACGCCTTGAGGAAGGGGCGCAGCTTGCGGTCGTATTCGGCGCGTTCCGCTTCGTTCATCAGCGTGTCGTAGGCCTTGAGGATAACGCGCATTTTGGCTTCGGCCCACTTTGTGCGCGAGGAGTTGTGATCCGGATGGTACTTCTTCGCCAAGCGTCTGAACGAACGCTTGATCTCATCCGGCGTTGCTTCCGGCTGGACCTCCAGCACCTCGTAGTAGTTGATCATTCCTGAGATCACCGAGACCTCCTTACCCGGCCGCTGCCAATCAGCTTGTGCGCGACCGTCACCGCCATTACAACCTCAACCTTCGGAACGCTTAGTGCGAACTGCCTCCCGCCGCACGAAGAACCTGCAGCACGCCCAAGAGACCCCACCTTCTCCTGTATATGCTGCCCAACGATGATTTTATGGGAATATTGCCAAAAGTAAAGGGGTTTGTTTCGCGAATTGACAAGTAGTACCGTTACCATGCGGTTAAAACATGGTAAGCCCGGTACTTACAGCATCACCTATGCCACCAATCAGCCCTTCTCGCCCTTCCTGTCAATAAATTGCAAGCCCTTTGATTAACAAATGTTGCACGAACTCCGAGCGCCGAAGGCTTCATCGCTCCAGCGTGCGGTACTTCTTGCATGCGTAGACGATCATGTTGGCTTCCGTCTGCCTGTCCAGCACGGACTTATTTCCGGGATCCTTCCTGAGGGCCTCATCGTAGAGATTGACGGCGGCCTCCAGGGAGACCATGGCTGACTTGAGTATCTGGTTGTTGTTTCCATTGGTTCCCAGCCTGAAGCCGCGGTACATCTTCATGCCTTCGTCGTACTTCGCATTCGCCTGCTCGACTAACGGCGCTGCGGCACCGCGGCCGCGAACGCCCTCATTCTCCACGACGAACTCGATCTGCTGGTCTGCTTCCGCCACTTCCTTGGCGGTCCGCTGCGCTTTCACTTCGGCTTTCGTCTCGGCCTTCTTGTCAACCTTGGCCGCGGCGACTTCCGTTTTCCGCACTTCTCTCAGCGTGGACTTGAAGTCGTCCGGCACCTTCCTCAGGACGTGGATCTTGAACGCCTCCACTTCTTCCTGCGCCGCCGGGTAATCGGAGAACATCTTCGTCAGTTTGGTCAGCTCCGCCACCACCAGGTGCTTTGGGCGTCCGCTGGCCAGCATCAGCGAGCACTGGTCAATGGTGCGGCGGATTCGCTCCTTGCGGAAGCTGTCTCCGAGGTAGTGGTCAGGCTCATGTCCCGGACCGCCGTTGTACGCGCGGTTGAGGTACGCCAGACACTCGCGCCCCAGGCCCAACCGCTTGCTGATGTAGACCAGATCGTAGTAGTCGGTGCTCTGCTGGATCACCGCATTGCTTTCCAATTGCCCCAGCAACTGCAGGAACTCCTCCTGGCGCTGCTTCTTTGGCACTTCGGTAATCTTCTGGATATCGCTCTTCGGCAGCGGCCAACTGCTTTCCCCGGTGGTTGCCGGGTTCTGCCGCGGGATGTTGATCAACTCGATCACGTTGTCGTCTTCGCGTTTCTTGAGGCACTGGATCTCGCGGCCGTCCGTGGTTTCAATGATGTACGAAACGTCCGCCAGGGCGAACTTGGAGACCGTGACATGCCTGGTCGCTGCGTCGAAAGCTTCCGCCTTCTGCGCCCACTCCGTCGCTTCGGCCTTCACCGCCGGGCCGATCTTCTTGGTGGCAGCGTCTTTGAACAGCGCTGCGGCCTTGGCGAACTCCAGGTTCTCTATCAGAGCCTTGCCCTGGGCGATCAGTCCCTTCGCCTGCGCATCGTCCACGGTCGAAACCGCTTGCGGGGGCGGCTCGACTGCCCGCTTCCGGGCGTCTGTCGGCGGCAGCGGCACCGCTACCGGCGGTGGCGACGGCGTGACCTCCTTCTCGCGCGGAGGGATCACTGCCGGCGGCTTCGGCGGCGGCGCGACAACCACGCGCTCAGGTTTCCTCTCCAGCAGCGCAAGCAGTTGGTCCTTGTACACGACGCCCAGGCCCACCAGCAGGCCGAATACCGCCGCGCCTGCAAACATCCGGAGGATCCTGCCTCTGCGCCTGCGCGATTCGACAGCGTCGCGAGCCTGGCGGCGCATCCTCGCCAAGTCTTCCGGGTCCGGCCCCTTCTTCTGTTCCGCCATGTTCTCTCGACCCCGCGGTATCAGTCCTCTAACACCTTAACAGCACCCCATATGTCCGTGTTCTGCGGTGCCTGCCGCCCGCACGCCCCGCCTTATCTTAGACGTTACCTCTCCTGACCATATCAGGAAAAACTTCTTCTGGAGAATCTTTTGCATCTATACTGTAAAAGTACAGGGTGTGGCGGTCTTGGCAAGACCGTTGGCCATTTTCTGTACCGCCGGTGTTGGGAATTGCGCCTTGAGCACCTTCTTCAGTGAGCCGTACCTGCTCCTGCTGGCGCCCTGCGCCTGTGCATGGCTGTGCCTGCTGTGGCGGCGGTTCAGGTCGGAAGTGCCCGCGTTCCGCCGCCGCAAAGCCGTCACGCTCGGGCTCTACGGTGCTGCCGCCCTGGCCTTGGTCCTGGGGGCCAGCGGCTTCCAGGTGCCTGCCCACGCTCCCAGACAGATGCTCGTCGTCGCGGCCGATGTCAGCGACAGCATCTTCGATCTGGCTACCCAGAGCACGCGCCTGAACGAAAAGCTCGGCG
>JAPLOD010000627.1 GCA_026692735.1 Planctomycetota bacterium
GCGGCTCATACCTGCTCTTCCTGCACGACGACACTGAAGTTATCACGCCCGATTGGTTGCAGTGCATGCTGGAGTGCTCGCAGGACGAGAATGTGGGCGCGGTGGGCGCCAAGCTGCTCTTCCCCGACGGCCGGCTGCAGCACGTCGGCATCGCCGTGCCCGGCGCCAACCCGAAGCATCTCTGCTATGGCGCGCCCCGTGAGACGCCGGGCTATTTCAACAGCAACGTGGTCCACCGCAACTACAGCGCCGTCTCCGGTGCGTGCCTGTTGACCAGGGCTGAGGTGTTCCGCGCGCTGGGCGGGTTCACCACGGCGTTCCCGCGTGGCTACGGCGACATTGACTATTGCCTCAAGGTCGTCGCCAGCGGCAAGCGCGTGGTCTACACGCCGTACGCGCAGCTCTACCACCACGAAGCGGGCTCAAAGAACGGCACGCCGCAGCACGAACTGGCGGAGTTCCAGAGCCGGTGGGCGGACAAATGCGCGGATGACCGTTATTATCCGACGTTGGCGCAGATAGCGGCGCTCGGCTGGTGACCTCTATTTACAGGCTACGCCCGAACACACGGGTGGGCCCTTTAGGTTCGCCCTCGTTCAACACGCGCTCCAGATCGGCGGCGAGCGCCTTGGCGCCGGCGTAGCGCTTTTCGGGCTCCTTCTCCAGGCAGGCCAGGACGATGCGTTCAAGGCGCGGGTCCAGCGTAGAGCGCAGGCCGCTGGGCGGGCGCGGCGGCATGCTCATCGCCATCTGCAGCGTTTTCCACGATGTGTCAGCCTCGAAGGGCGGCTTGCCGGTGAGCAGATGGTACAAGATGGCGCCGAGGCTGTAGACATCGGACGCCGGGGTGAGCCGCGCCTCTTCGCCGCGCGCCTGCTCCGGGCTCATGTACGCCGGTGTACCCACGATGCTCTGCACGCCTCTCTTGGCATCGCCCTTGCGCCAGCTCAAGCCCCAATCCAGCACATACGGTTCGCCGTTGGTGCCAAGCAGGATATTGCGGGGCTTCAAGTCCCGATGGATGATGCCGCAGGCGTGGGCATGGTGCAGCGCCCGGCAAACCTTGATCATCGCCGCGAGGATGGTTTGCGGAGGAGCGGCACGGTCTTGGAACGCCTGGTCCAACCCCTGCCCGTTGATATACGGGAAGCTGAGGTACGGAGTGCCCTCACACTCGCCGTGCTTGCGCAGCTCGATGATGTTCGGGTGCGCTACCTCTCGCAAGCGGCTGGCTTCGTGCGCCCCGTTGCGGCGCTGGGCCTCGAGGTCGCAGTCCGGCTCGGGATACAGCACCTTCAGCGCCACTGCCGCTTGGTCGCGCATGTCGCGGCCCTGGTAGACGGTGGAATGCAGGCCGCGCCAGATCACCCGATCCAGAAGGAACGCGTCAAAACGCCGAGGGAGGCGCTCGTCTTCCGCGGGCTTTCTTGCGTCCACCATAGCAGCAGTCTACCACACCATAGGCGCATTGCACTGACGACCGCCACCAGGCAGTCGCAGCGGCCCGTTACTCGAACTCCTCCCGGCGAATGAAGCTGTGCGTTCTCCACTTGGCGTCGTCGGTGGCGGGGAAATCGCTGCGGCAATGCGCTCCGCGCGATTCCTCGCGTTTGAGCGCGCTGCGCAGGATCAACTGCGCGCAGGCCAGCATGTTCTGCAGCTCCAGACCTGCCACGGAGGTGAACTCCTCCGCGTACACGTATCGCTGCCAGAAGTCGAGCATCTGCAGAGCGCTGGTCATGGTCTCGCCGTCGCGCACCAGCCCCGCCGAGCGGCTCACCAGGCTGCGCAGCGAGTTGCGCACGTCGGCCACGTCGAGCGGCAGATCGTCTCGGGGCAGCACCGGCCGGACGCGTTTCTCCGGGAACGTCGGCTGCGAACCGGCGGCCAGCCGCAAGGCCTGCGCACCCGCTTCGTGCCCGTAGACCAGGCCGTCGAGCAGCGAGTTGGAGGCCAGCCGGTTGGCTCCGTGCACGCCCACGCTCGCCACTTCGCCGGCGGCCAGCAGGCGCTGGACGGCTGTGTTGGCTTCGAGGTCGCTCTTGACGCCGCCCATCATGTAGTGGCAGGCGGGCCGCACGGGAATGCGGTCCTTGGTCGGATCGAGGCGGTAGCGGGCCAGCATCTGCACCAGATTTGGGAAACGGCCGCGGACCAACGCCGGGTCCAGGTGCCTCATGTCCAGGAAGACGTTGGTTGCGCCGGTGGCAGCCATCTCCTTGTGGATGGCGCGCGCCACGATGTCGCGCGGCGCCAGCTCCGCCCGCTCGTGGCGTCCCACCATGAACCGTTCGCCCTTGGCGTTGACCAGGTGCGCGCCCTCGCCGCGCACCGCCTCCGTGATGAGCTCGCGCTTGGCCCCGGCCAGGTACAGCGTGGTCGGATGAAACTGGACGAACTCCATATCCTCCAGGACGGCGCCGGCGCGGAAGGCGATGGCCATGCCGTCCCCCGTGGCGACCTCGGGGTTGGTGGTCTCGCGGTAGATCTGCCCCAGGCCGCCCGTGGCCAGGACCGTGGCCTTGGCTTCGATCTTTATGAACTTGCCGCTCTTGACGTCCAGCGCGATGACACCGTAGCAGACGCCGTCCTTGTGCAGCAGGTCCACCGCAAAATGGTTCTCCAGGAACGACACGTTCGGATGGCCGCGCACCTTTTGCAGCAACGAGACCTCAATGGCCCGGCCCGTGGCGTCGCCTTCGGCGTGCATGACGCGGTGATGGGAGTGGCCGCCTTCAAGCGTGAACGCGATCTCGCCGTTCTCGCGGTCGAAGGGCGTGCCCCACGCGATCAACTCCTTGACGCGGGCGGGGCCTTCGGTCACCAGCTTGCGCACCGCCTTCTCATCGCACAGGCCCGCGCCGGCCACGAGGGTATCCTGCAGGTGGCCTTCGGGGTTATCGGCGGGGTCGAGCGACACGGCCACGCCGCCCTGCGCGTAATACGTGTTCGACTCCTTGAGCTCGCTCTTTGTCACCACCAGCACGGACGCGTCTTCCGCGGCAACGAGAGCCGCGGAGATGGCGGCGATGCCCGAGCCGATGATCACCACGTCCGGCGAGAGCGACGGGACGCGGCGGAGGTCCAGGTCTATGAGGTATTGTTCTTTCATGGAAACAGTGTACGCACAGGGCTGGCGCGGGGAAATCCGAGATTTGGGGATTTCGGGTCCGCGCTTGGCGACCGGGGCGCAGCCGCCCAACCTCACACCTGTGCCGGCGCTCCGCCTTCCAGTTGACGGTCGCCGCATCTACGGTACTCTGCCCTCGACTAAGCGTAACCCGGTGAGGCGCCCATGCGTTGCCCGTTCTGCCGCGTAGACAATGACCGCGTCGTGGACAGCCGCTCGGGCGAGGACGGCGTGACCATCCGCCGCCGCCGCGAATGCCTGGCCTGCAAACGCCGCTTCACCACGTATGAACGCGTCGAGGAGACGCCGTTGCGCGTGATCAAGAAGGACAAGCGCCGCGTCCCCTACGAACCCGAGAAGCTGCGCCGCGGCATTGAGAAGGCCTGCTGGAACCTCAACGTTTCGGTCGAGCAGATTGACAACATCGTCTCGGCCGTCGAAACCGACGCGTTCGAGAAACACGACCGCGAAGTGCCTTCGAGCTACCTGGGCGAGCTGGTGATGCGGGAGCTGCGCAAGGTCAACCAGGTCGCCTACGTGCGCTTCGCCTCGGTCTACAAGGAGTTCAAGGACGTCAGCGAGTTCATGGAGGTGCTGGAGGAGTTCATGAAAGGCCGTGGGGGTTCCGCCGCCGCTCTGCGGCGCGAGCTGACGGCGGGCGGCGGCGCGCGCCCCGACCCGGATGCCGGCGAGAGCAGACGCCCGAGGTGATGATACCTGACCTATGAACTGCCCGGAAGCGGTCCGCAAGTATGACGGCCGAGTAGTGGCCTACGACAGCGCCAGGCTCGCGGCCTCCATCGCCCGCGCTGCCGCCGCGCTCCTCTCCCCTGAGAAAAGCCGGCTGCTGGCCCACGAGATCGCGCGCGGCGTCGGCGCGGTCCTGGTTACCGAAGGCCGCCCCGTTCCCGCCAGCGCCGATATCCGCGCCCTCGTCACCCGGCTGCTGCGTGAAACCAAGCACGAGGACGTCGCCGACGCCTACGCGGAGCACGCGCGCGCCGCCGCAAGCCTGCTCTGGCATATCCGCGTCGTTGAGCC
>JAPLOD010000628.1 GCA_026692735.1 Planctomycetota bacterium
AGGCCCTCGGCTAGAGCGGCGGCGTAGGCGCCATGGAAGACGTCGCCGCAGCCCGTGGTGTCAACCACCTCGACGCGGAAGGCCGGCTGATGGCGTGGCGTGGAACCGGCGCCGTCGAGCCACCAGCAGCCCTCGGCGCCCGCCGTGACGACCACTGCCGCCCGGCCGGGAGCCCACAGTGCTTGCGCCGCGGCTGCGGGAGCGGTCTTCCCGGTGATCTGTGCGGCAAAGTCGTGGCTCATCACCACGTGGTCAACCAGCGCCAGGACTTCGCGCATCAGCGGCTGGTCCTCGCCCTCGATGTCGGCGACCACGGCGGTGCCGTGTTGCCGGGCGAGGCGGACGGCTCGCAGGTTGCCGGCCATGCCATGCCAGTCAATGAACAGGACTTTGGCGCCGGCGATGACCTCGGCGGAGGGCAGGTCCTCGTGGGCGCCCGTCTTGCCAGGCACGTGGAAGAAAATGTTCCGCGTCGGCGGCTGGTTGCCAACGACGATACAAGCGTGCACCACGCCGTAGTCCGCAGAGCGGGGCGCGTGGGCGACGTCTATGCCGTGGGCGAGGAGATTCGCTGCCACAGCATCCGACAGAGCGTCGGTACCCAGGCGGCCGGCGAACGCGCAGCGTGCGCCCAGGCGAGCCGCCGCCACGAGCGCTGTGGCGGTCAGGCCACCGAAGTGTCGCTCGATGCGCGGCACCTGGAGCTTGGTGTCGGCGGCAGGCCAGGCCGGGACGAACACCAGATCGTCAACGCTAACACAGCCGATGCCGACAACATCCCAGGTGCGGGCCATGACGGTCTCTCCGAGGCGTCCGACTCAGGCTCCGTCGTTCTTCAGGCCAACGCTGGCCAAAGCGGCGGCGGGGGCCATGCCCTCCAGGATTGCCGCCTTGAAGGCGCGCAGGGCCTCGGCCGGGCGGGGCGTGCCCCAGACGTTGCGGCCGATGGTGGAGCCGCGCGCGCCGGCCTGGACCGCGCCGTGCATCGCGGTGAGGGCGCTCAGAAGGTCCGGCGTTTTCGGCCCGCCGGCAGCGACCACCGGCACGGGAGACGTGGACACGATCTGGCGGAAGGAGGCGACGTCGCCGGTGTACCCGACCTTGATGATGTCCGCGCCACACTCGATGCCGCAGCGCACCGCCCAGTGGATTTCGTCGGGTTTGAAGCAGATGGCGGGCTCCTGTCCGCTGTAATCGCGGGGGTAGATGTGGGCCACGACCGGCAGATCGTATCTGGCGGCGGCGGTGACGCCGTCGGAGAGGATGCGCAGGAATCTGCCCTCGTGGGGTCCGCGCACGCCGATGGCAATGGCGATGGCGTCGCCGCCCAGCCGGACGCACTCCTCGGGCGTCGTGGTCTGCTCGATCACGCGGTCGTCGGGCGTGAAGCAGACCGCCTGGACGATGAGCGGCACGCTGCCGGCATAGGGAGCCCAGCAGCTCATGGCGGCGCCCTTGGTCATGGTCACGGCGCTGGGGCCGCCGGGCATGACCTTGGCCAGAGTGCCCGGCAGGTCGGCGAGGTCAATCGCCGCGCCCCGAGGGCGGTAGCCGAACCAGTGGTCCACGGCGACCGAGCACAGCCGGCGCGAGGGGTGGGCGAAGAGGCGGTTAAGGCGGATGGTCTTGCCGAGGTTCATGGGGCGATCCTTGGTCAGGAGAAAGAGGTCTCGTGCGGGTGCCACGGCATCATTGCCGGGTGCCACGGCATCATTGCCGTGCGCGCCTTGTCCGGAAGCATCCTCACAGAGTCCTATGACTCGGACAAACGGTCGAGGGCCGCCATTACTTGTAGGACAATTTGGCAAATTGTCCAACGGGGTGTGGGCGTTCGCAAGGGAAACGCCATGACGATGCCTGCCGCGCCACGAACGGGGACGTTCGTGGTACCACGGGCGTCCCGCCCGTGCCCCTCGCGCTCCGGTTGCTTTGCGCTACTCACTGCTTCGCGCTTCTGTACAATTGGCCATTCCTTCGTATATCGAGTCTCAGGTTTGGAGGGCACGGGCGATGAGGCGGCACTTCCGCATGATAATCCCGGCCGTGGCTGTGGTCTGCCTACTGCCAACGCTCGGCCGCGCCGCAGCGGTGCCGCTGCGCGAGATCACGCCGCAAGCCAGCGACGACATCCTCATGAACCCCGGCATGGGCGTCTATCTCTTCGGCACGCTCAACGCCGCCGACATGCCTGCCGATGCCTGGTTCGCTCCTGCCGTCACCATCGGCTACTTCCGCGACGACTGGTCCAAGCTCCAGCCTGACGCGGAAGGCGTCTACAAGTTCGATGAGTACTTCAACCCCATCTTCGACCTGTGGGTGAAGAAGTGGAAGAAGCGCGTCTCGTTCCGCTTCATGTCCGAGAACATGCACTCGCGCCAAAAGTACGTCACGCCGAAATGGGTGTTCGAGACGGGCGTGCCCAGCGTCACGCTCAAGGGCCTCTACGTTCCCGAACAGGTTGACCCCGTCTTCTGGGATGAGAAGTACCTCGCGATCCAGGAACGCTTCATCGCCGACCTGGGCAAGTACCTCGACGGGCGGCCGGGCCTCGAGTTCATTGACATTGGGTGCATCGGCGAATGGGGCGAGATGCATCTCGCCCGCTGGACGCCCGAGTTGCTCCAGCAGACCGGCTACACGGAGACGAGATACATCGGGGCATACCGGCGCATCATTGACGCCTTCGCGCGCGCCTTCCCCCGCACGCGCGTCTTCCTCAACGTCGGCGATTACGACGCCATCAACGACTACGCCGCCATCCGCGGCCTGCACTTCCGGCAGGACGGCCTCAATCCCTCCGGCCCCAGCGCCAACGTGGGCAAACGGTTCTACCATCCGTACTCGCGCCGCGGCGTGATCTGCAACTACGAGTTGCACAGCGGCTACAGCGAGATGAAGCAGAAGGGCTGGGGCATTCCGGAGACGTTCAAGAAGGGCCTCGAAGACCCGATCAGCTACTTCCACATCAACCTCATGGGCTATCGCGAACTGCTCAAAGCGCCCGCCGAGGTGAGAGACTCCGTGACGGACCTGGCCAGGCGTCTCGGCTTCCGTTTCGTCCTCGCGCGCGTGAAGTGCAACGAAGTCGTGCGCGTGGATGGCGTCACGCCGGGCCGCCTGCTGCTCGACCACACGTGGCGCAACGCCGGCGTGGCGCCATGCTACGACTCGTACGCGTTACGCTGGTCTCTGGTCAACGACAAAGGCGTCGCCGCTGCGGAAGGTCTCATGTACCCCAAGCGCCCCACGACGCAGTGGTGGCCGGGGGAGGAAGCCGCGCTCCGCGGCATCATGTCGGTTCCCGCGAACACGCCTGCCGGCGCATATCGGCTGAAAGTCGCGATGCTCAGGCCTGAGCAGCCCGACGTGCGGGTCGCCCTCGGCATCGCCGGCCGGGACACCGAGGGCCGCTACGACCTCGGCGAGATCGCTGTGCAGAAAGGCGAGCCGCGGCAAAGCGTCGCCTATGAGGAAGGCTTCGAGAACGGCGTGGGCGGCTGGCAGGCGGCGCAGGGCATCACTCTCCGCCAGGACGAAGGCGCGCACGCAGGCAAGGGCTGCCTGCTCGCGACGGGCACGCAAGCCGGCAATGCGTGGAACTACGCCAGCTACAACCTGCCGCAGCCGCTCCTGCCCGCGAGCCGCTACCGGTTCTCGTGCTGGATGAAGGTGGACAGCGCTGAACCAGCCAAGGCGCCGTACCTGAAGATCGGCCTCGCCGACGCCGCGGGGAAGTGGATCACCAACTGCACGACCAACACCTATGATCTGGCCAAAGTCGGCGCGTGGCAGCTTCTGCAGGGGTTCGCTGAGACCACGCCCGAGACTGCCGGCGGCCACATGGCCATCGAAAAGGGCGCGCTGGAACAGAAAATCACCGTCACCATCCGCTTGGACGACGTGAAAGTCGAATTGCTGGAGTCGCCGTGAAGGCCACAGGCATCGTGACTGCGGCGGGAAAGTGCGTCACGTTCCCAGAATGACGGGCAACGCATCCAGCAACGTCGCGCACTCGGCATGCAGGAGCGGTCTCGTCCCGCTCCCTTCGATGTTCCCGCCGCCGATTCCCAGCGCGGCGAAACCCGCCAGCCGGATTGCCACCACGCCCGCGCCGGAATCCTCCAGCCCGATCACCCGAGACCGCCGCGATGGGTCCAGGCCGAGCCCCACGCGCGCCGTTTCCGCGTACAACCACGGATGCGGCTTCGGCTCAAGCTCTCCGAGCGTCCCGGCCTGGCCCTTTCGCAGGGCCAGCCCCGCGCTGATGATGGCGTCGTAGAACTCCAGCGGGTCGCCCAGCGAAAGTGTCCGGAACGCGGAGACGATCTCCGGCCAGGCTTTCTCATAGAGGCCCGACGTGACCAGGCCGATTCGGATGCCGCGTCCTTTTAGCTCCAGAAGGAACTCCTTGAGTCCCGGCGCGGGCTGGAACGCGTCAGCCCTTCCCCGTCCGTGCAGAATCTCATTCATCTCGTGGTGCGTGATCTCGAAATAGTGCTTCCGCGCCGTGACAATGCTCGCGCCCGGGCAGTACTTGCGGATGCAGTACTGCAGATGCTCCGATACCGAATGCCCCGACACGTGCGGCTCGTCCTCGGGCTGCAGACGGAAGTTCGCATTCGAAAGCAGGCGCGCCGTCGTCTGCTCGATGATCCACGTCCAGAACCGTTCGCTGCGCACGCTCGTGCCGTCCAGGTCCATCAGCACCGCTTCCGCGGGCGCGTCGAAGTCCGCTTCCAGGAGCGGGTAGATCGCCGGCTGGCCCATCGCGGATTTCACGTGCGCCAGGGTCTTGTCCGCGAAGACAATGAACTCCACTTTCCGGTCCCGTGGCGTGAAGATCCGCTGGACGCCATCGCGCCCCGCCTGCCAGAGGCCGTCGCCGCCAACCTGCAGTTCCAGCAGATCGCCCTGGTGCTCGGGCCGGATGAGGCCGATGCCCGGTATCCTCAAGGCCGCGTCCTCGCTTCCGCAGGCGTTGCGCCCGCCAGCCTTACCTTGACCGTCGCTATCTTCTTTGGCCCCACGTCCAGCGCCACCACGCCGTTGCGCACTAGCAGGGGCTCAACGGCGCCTTCATCCATTCGGCACGCTTCGGCCGACACCACGGGCTGGTTGAGGCAGAGCCCGAGACCCCCATTGGTGGCGAGGGTGGCCACCACAGCCGTCTGCGCGTCCGAGATGGTGAGAGGGTTGTGCTTCGAGACCACTACGATGGCTTCGGGCCACATCTCGCT
>JAPLOD010000629.1 GCA_026692735.1 Planctomycetota bacterium
GCCGTTCTCGGTGTACAGCGCCGCCGCGGCGGGGGCGGGAAAGGCGGTGACGATCGCTGTGCTGGTCGCGCTCTTTGTCTGCCTTGCGCCGACGACCATCGGCGGGCTGCTCTCGGCCATAGGCATCGCCGGCATGGACAGGCTCATTCAGGCCAACAGCATCGCCATGTCGGGCCGCGCCGTGGAGGCTGCGGGGGACGTGGACGTGCTGCTGCTCGACAAGACGGGGACGATCACGCTCGGCAACCGCCAGGCCACGGAGTTCATCCCCGTGGGCGGCGTCAGCCTGGAACGCCTCGCGGAGGCCGCGCAGTTGGCGTCGCTGGCCGATGAGACGCCTGAAGGACGCAGCATCGTGGTGCTGGCGAAAGAGAACTACGGGCTGCGCGGGCGGGACATCCACGAGTTGGGCGCCACGTTCGTCCCGTTCAGCGCTCAGACGCGCATGAGCGGCGTCAACCTGAACGGGAAACTGATCCGCAAGGGGGCCTCCGGCGCAATCGAAACGCATGTCAGGCAGTCGGGCGGGGAATTCCCGGAAGCCGTGCACCATGTTGTCCGCGACATCTCCAGGCAGGGAGGCACTCCGCTGGTCGTGGCCGAAAACGCGGACGTGCTCGGCGTCATCCGCCTGAAGGACATCGTCAAAGGCGGCATCAAGGAGCGCTTCGCGGAGTTGCGCCGCATGGGGATTAAGACGGTGATGATCACCGGCGACAATCCCCTGACGGCCGCGGCCATCGCGGCGGAGGCCGGCGTTGACGACTTCCTGGCGGAGGCGACGCCCGAGACGAAGCTGAAACTGATCCGCGAAGCCCAGGCGGGCGGACGGCTGGTCGCGATGACCGGCGACGGCACCAACGACGCCCCTGCCCTGGCGCAGGCCGACGTGGCGGTCGCCATGAACACCGGCACGCAGGCGGCAAAAGAGGCGGGGAACATCGTGGACCTGGACTCCAATCCCACGAAGCTCATCGAGATCGTGAAGATCGGCAAGCAGTTGCTGATGACGCGCGGCGCCCTGACGACGTTCAGCATCGCCAACGACGTGGCCAAGTACTTCGCGATCATCCCGGCCGCCTTTTCCGCCACGTATCCAGAGTTGGGCGTCCTGAACGTGATGGGGCTGGCGACGCCGCAGAGCGCCATTCTCTCGGCGGTCATCTTCAACGCGCTCATCATCATCGGTCTCATCCCGCTGGCGTTGCGGGGCGTCGCTTTTCGCCCGGTCGGCGCGGCCAGACTGCTTCGCGACAATCTGCTGATTTATGGCGTCGGGGGACTGGTGGTGCCGTTCCTCGGCATTAAGCTGATTGACGTATTGCTGGCCGGCCTGCACCTCGTGTAAGGAGTGTGCCATGTTTGCCGTAATGCGCAGTCAGGTTCGTCCGGCCATCGTCACGCTGCTGGCCCTTTCCGTGTTGACGGGACTGCTGTACCCGCTCATCGTCACGGGCATGGCGCAGCTCGCCTTTGCTCATCAGGCCAACGGGAGCCTTATCGTCCGGGACGGGCGCCCCATGGGCTCGGAGCTGATCGGCCAGCCGTTCAACGCCCCGGCGTACTTCTGGGGACGGCCGTCCGCCACGACGCCCTTCCCGTACAATGCCGCGTCCTCGTCGGGCTCCAATCTCGGCCCGACCAATCCCGCGCTGCGGGACGCGGTGAAGGCCAGAGTTGCGGCGTTAGCGCATGCCGATCCGGACAACAAGGCGCCTGTCCCTGTTGATCTGGTGACGGCGTCCGCCAGCGGGCTTGACCCTGAGATAAGCCCCGCGGCCGCCGACTACCAGGTTCACCGCGTGGCCAAAGCACGGGGCATGGACGAGGCGACGGTACGGAAGCTGGTGGCCCAATGCACGCAGGGCCGGCAGCTCGGCATGCTCGGCGAACCGCGGGTGAACGTCCTCAAGCTGAACCTGGCGCTGGACGCGCAGGGAGTCCGCTGATGGAGCCGGCGCGCCCCGATCCCGAGCAGCTTCTCCAGCGCGTCAAGGCCGAAGAGCAGCGCCAGAAGCGGGGGCGGCTGAAGATCTTTCTCGGCGCCGCCGCAGGCGTGGGCAAGACCTATGCGATGCTGGAGGCCGCGCGCGTCCGCACACGCGAGGGCGTTGATGTCATGGCCGGGATCGTGGAGACGCACAGGCGGCAGGAGACGGAGGCGCTGCTGGAAGGGCTTGAGATCCTGCCGCCGCGCTTCGTGGAATACCGGAACACCAAGCTCCGCGAGTTCGACCTCGAGGCCGCGATTGCCCGCCGCCCCGCGCTTCTGCTTGTGGACGAGCTGGCTCACACCAATGCGCCGGGATGCAAGAACGCCAAGCGCTGGCAGGATGTCAGGGACCTGCTGGACGCCGGCGTTGACGTGTACGCCACGGTCAACGTGCAGCACGTGGAAAGCCTCAACGATGTCGTCGCGCAGATCACCGGCGTGGTCGTCCGTGAGACGATCCCCGACTCGGTGATGGACGAAGCCGACGAGGTCGAGGTGGTTGACCTTCTGCCGGACGATCTCCTGCAGCGCCTGAAGGAGGGGAAAGTCTACCTCGGCGACCAGGCGGAGCGCGCGGCCGCGCACTTCTTCCGCAAGGGCAACCTGATCGCGCTGCGGGAGCTGGCGCTGAGATGTACGGCTGACCGCGTCAACAGGCAGGTGCAGTCCTACAGGCAGGAAAGGGCCATTTCCACAACCTGGCCGACCGCCGAACGCATCCTGGTGTGCATCAGCCCCAGTCCCTTCTCCGCGCGTGTGGTGCGGGCTGCCCGGCGCATGGCGGCGGGGTTGCGCGCCGAATGGACCGCCGCGTACGTCGAGACGCCGAAGAGCGCCGCGCTACCGGACAACGACCGCCAGCAGGTCAAGCGGAACCTGCATCTTGCCGAGCAGCTCGGCGCCGAGACGGTGACACTGAGCGGCAACGACGTGGTCGAGGAGCTGCTCACCTACGCCCGCAAGCGGAACGTCAGCAAGATCATCACAGGCAAGCCGGCCAGCCCGCGCTGGCGTGAGCGCCTGCTTGGTTCCTTCGTTGACGACCTGATCCGGCGCAGCGGCGACATTGACGTGTACGTCATCAAGGGCGATCCGGAGTCGGAGGAGCCGGCCAGCGCCTATCCCCAGAGCGCCCCTGCCCATTGGGCGGGTTACGGATGGGCCGCGCTGACAGTTACCGTCTGCACGCTCCTGGCGGGGGTCATGAACGCCCTCTTCGCGCCGCCGAACCTCGTCATGGTCTACCTGCTGGGGGTGGTTCTGGTCGCTGCGCGGTGGGGGCGAGGTCCGGCGATCTTCTGCTCATTCGCCAGCGTCGCCGCATTCGATTTCTTCTTCGTGCCGCCGTCGTTCTCCTTTGCGGTGTCCGATACGCAGTATGTCGTCACCTTTGCAGTCATGCTGTGCGTGGCGCTTGTCTTCAGCTCGCTGACCGTCCGCATCCAGAGCCAGGCGCAGGCCGCCAGCCTGCGCGAACGGCGGACCGCGGCCCTGTATGCCATGGCCCGCCAGCTCTCGAGCACGCGGGGGACCCGGAAGCTCCTCGAGGTCGCGGCGCGTCATGTGGCGGAGGTCTTTGAGAGCGATGTGGTCGGCCTGATGCCCGATGCCGACGGCCGCCTGGTCATCGCAGTCGGGAACGAAAGCGTCTTCCCCTTCGATGCTCGCGAGCGCGGCGTCGCGCAGTGGGTCTTCGACACAGGCCACGCGGCCGGCTCGGGGACGGACACGGTCCCGGCGGCAGCGGCCCTCTACGTGCCGCTGAGCGCCACTCGCGGTCCGGTCGGCGTGTTGGGCGTCCATCCGGTCCACCAGGGGCGGCTGCTCGGCGCGGAGCAGATGCACTTGCTGGAAGCGTTTGCCTCGCAAACCGCCCTCGCCATCGAGTGTGACCGTCTGAGCGACGAAGCACAAGGAGCGCACCTCGCAGCCGAGGCGGAGCGATCCCGGAACGCGTTGCTGAGTTCCGTCTCGCATGACCTGCGCACGCCGTTGGCAGGCATCTGTGGCGCGGCCAGCAGTCTCTTGGAGAAGGGGGACAGGCTTGAGCCCGCCGCGCGCCGTGAGCTGACGGAGAGCATCCAGGACGAGGCCGAGCGGATGGCGCGGCTGGTCGGCAATCTTCTGGAGATGACAAAGCTTGACTCCGGCGCCACGAGGGTCCGCAAGGAATGGTGCCCGCTTGAGGAGGTCGTGGGCGGCGCGTTGACGCGCCTGGAGAAAGTGCTGGGGCAGCGCCGCATTACGACGCGTATCCCGGCCGACCTGCCGGAGGTCCCGCTCGATGTCATTCTGGTGGAGCAGGTCTTTGTCAACATCCTGGAGAATGCCGCCAAGTATACGCCGCCGGGCTCGCCTGTTGACATTGTCGCCTCCGCCAACGACAAAGAGGTCTCGGTGGAGATTGCCGATTGCGGCCCCGGCCTGGCCCCTGGAGACGAGAAGAAGGTGTTCGAGAAGTTCTACCGCGGCAAGGCCACGGGCGCACGCCAAGGATGGCGTGGCACCCCCGGCGGTGTGGGGCTCGGCCTGGCAATCTGCCGGGCGATCATCGAGGCGCACGGCGGCCGGATCTCCGCCGCCAACAGGCCCGGCGGCGGGGCCGTCTTCAGGTTCACGTTGCCGTTGGCCGGGGAGAGTCCCATGCCCAAGGGTCCGCCGGAAGAGCCTGCGCCCGATCGGGAATGAGACATCATGCCACCCAATGCCCCCACTGTATTAGCCATTGAAGATGAGGCGCAAATCCGCCGCTTCCTGCGCGCAACGCTGGGGAGCGAGGGCTACACGCTGCTTGAAGCGGAAACGGGAGAGCAGGCCCTGACCGAGGCGGCGTCGTATCCGCCCGACCTGATCCTGCTGGACCTGGGCTTGCCCGACATGGACGGCCTGGAGGTCATCCGGCGGCTGCGCCAGTGGACGTCCGTGCCGGTCATCATCATCTCCGCACGCGGGCAGGAACAGGACAAGGTCGCGGCGCTCGATGCCGGGGCGGACGACTATCTGACCAAGCCGTTCGGTGTAGCCGAACTCATGGCGCGAATCCGCGTGGCGTTACGGCACGCCAATCGCACGGAAGACGAAAGCGCCGTCTTCGAGTCCGGGGACCTCAAAGTTGACCTGGCGCGCCGGCTCGTGTTCGTTGGCGGCCAGGAAGTGCATCTCACGCCCATCGAGTTCAAGCTACTGGCCCTGCTGGCAAAGCACGCCGGCAAGGTACTCACCCACCGGCAGGTCCTGAAGGAGGTCTGGGGCCCCAACTACGCCGACGACAGCCACTATCTGCGCGTCTTCGTTCACCAGTTGCGCCACAAGATCGAGGCCGACCCCGCTCAGCCCAAGCACCTCATCACCGAAGCCGGCGTCGGCTACCGGTTACGGGCTCAGACCTGAGCGTGGTTGCAGGGACGCTCCCTTCCTTCCGTCCCCCGGCCAAAGGAGGAAGCAAGGCAAGCGGCAATGTGATCTCCCGCCGGACGGGAATCGGAACGTGACGTTGGAGCCGATTTCGTTTAGCGTTATCAGCGCGGCGCTCGAAGGCCCTCGGTAGCTCCAGGACGCGCGCGGCAGGGGAGGTGACGCCATGTTGTCTGAGAAACTTCTTCTGCTCCTGGCGGCCGCAGTGGTCCTTGGCGTCGGCGTGGGAGAGCTGCTCTCCAGCGCGGCCGCCGCGGCAGAGCCCGGCGGCGAAGGTGCGGCGGGCAAGCTCCGCGCCCAGATCGGCGCGTACTACTTTGACGGCTGGGCCGGAAAGCACAAGCTGGCCGAAAAGGCGGAGTGGGCCAGGAATGCGCCGACGCACCTGACAGAGAGGATGCTGAAGGAGTTTCCCGACCGCGAGCCTGTCTGGGGCTGGCGCGACGATTCGCTGGAGAGCATGGAACGCCAGATTGACGTGGCGGCCGACAACGGCCTCGCGTTCTTCGCTTTCGACTGGTACTTCAGCGCGAACGAGAAGGAGGTGAAGGAGAACTCGCTGCACACGGGCCTGGAGCTCTTCCTGAAAGCCCGTAACAACAGCCGCATGAAGTTCTGCCTGCTGGTCGCGAACCACGCGCCCTTCGATATCCGCGGCGAGGCGGCGTGGGCCAAGGCAGCCGCGTACTGGATGCCGTACTTCACGCACAAGCAGCATGTGACCGCGGGCGGCAAGCCGGTCGTCATCGTCTTCAGTTCGGGCGGCGGCGACAAGGCGGGCTTCGCGCGCCTGCAGGAAGCCGCTCAGAAAGCGGGCTTGCCGGGCGTGGCCATGGCGGGGTGCGGCGGCGCGTCCCGCGAGACGGGCTACACGCATACGACGCACTACAACATTGTGGCAGGATGGGAGAAGGGGCTCCAGGAGCACAAGTACCAGGAGTTGGTCCAGGATCATCAGCGCGCCTGGAAAGGGAACCGCGAGCAGCCATACATTCCCTGCATCATGGCGGGATGGGACAGGCGGCCGTGGGAAAGCGCGACCGGCCTCGGCATGGACAAGTGCTGCTGGTTCTATACCGATCGCACGCCGGAAGCGTTCGCGGCCCACGTGAAAGCCGCGGTTGACTGGATGGACCAGCATCCCGACCAGACCACGGCCGAGCGCCTTGCCGTGATCTGCGCCTGGAACGAATACGGGGAAGGCAGCTACATCGCGCCGACCAAGGGCGACCCGGACGGCAAGTATCTCCAGGCGGTGCGCGCGGCGGTGAAGCCCTGAGGTGGAGGACAGGACCCGCATGAGCAATCTGAGGAAATACGTCGAGAAGCGAAAACGCCGAGATCCGAGCTTTGCGCGCGGCTTCGAATCGGGGTACGAAGAGTTCAAGATCGGGGTGATGTTGAGAGACTGTAGCATCGAAATTGGGCACATTCTACCCCGCCCTCGCGTAGTGCAGGGCGGCCAGGGTGGGCCAACGCTCGGCGCATTGCCTGTCGCGGAGCAGGTCGAGCGCCATGCGGTGAATCATGGCCTGATGGGTGCG
>JAPLOD010000630.1 GCA_026692735.1 Planctomycetota bacterium
GCGTCGTTGAGCCCGGGACGCCTCCCAGCGTCAGCGCCGGCGCGCCCTGGGACCGGCGCCGCCTGCTGGAATCCCTGCGCGCGGCCGGCGTGGCGCGCGATCCGGCGGGGGAAGTGGCGCGCGAGACGGAGCGGCGCATCGTGGCGTTGGGTCAGGAACGCATCTCGCCGGCGCTGGTGCACGCATTGGCCATGCTGGTCCTGTCGCAGCGCGCGCTGGATACCAAAGCCTACGGCGCGCGGCGCGTGGCCTATGCCATGCCCGCGCACGTCCCGCGCTTCGACCCCGTCGCCGCCGAGGAAACGCCTCTGCCCGCCGAAGGTCCGGCGCTCGAAGCCTTCTGGCTCCAGGCCGTGCATTCGCCCGACGTCGTGCGCGCCGCTCGCGATAATCTGCTTTCGCTGGATCCGTTCCCCAGCCGCCCGGTGGATTTCCCGTCCGGCCCGGCCCCCGCGAGGGGCGACAGCAGAGGCACGTGCCAGGCCGATGCGCTCGACCCGGCCTCGCCCCCCATGGCCAGCGCCTTCCGCGACTGGTGCAAACTGGCCCAGCAGACGCTGTGGGTCCGGGCGGATTTCCCGGAACGGATCGCTGAAGCGGCGCGCTACCTGTCCGCGCTGCCCGCCTCGCTGGTGCCACCGGCGTCTTCGGGCGCCGGGATTGACGTGCTGCTGGCGCCGGCCGGCGCACCACCGAAACCCGACAACCGGAGATCCAGGGCCTCCAGGGCCGCCCCTGTGACACTCAACCTGGCCGGCCTGATGGTGCGCGAAGCCCTGCGCGATCAGGCCCGCGCCACGGTCCGCCTCGCGCAGGTGGTAGGCGTGGCATGCCAGGCGCACCGCGAACGCGAGGAGTTCTTCAACCTCTCGCCTGTCCGCGGCCGCCAGTTGCCCGTGGCCATCGCCGGGCTGTGGAATGCCGCGGCCTGGCTCCAGGGCGAAAGCTTCGAATGCCGCCAGGTGACCCGCAGCCTGCGCACGCTGGCGGTGACGCTGGTCTCGATCGTGCACGGCGCCGTGACCACCTTGCGCGACGAAACCGGCATGGAGCTGTCCCTGGTCGGCTGCGCCCCGCCTGAAGCCACACGCCAGTTGTGGCGCCGCGACCGCGAGTTCCTCCTGCGCGACGGCGTGACGCTGGATGCGTCCCGCGTCTACGACGGCGGGCCCGCGGTCAAGCTCTCCCCCGGCACTGACGACCTGGCCGAGCGCGTGGATTTCGCCAAGGCAGTGGGCGTGGCGTTCGACGAGCCGGCTGCGGCGATCATCGAGGTGCCACTGGGCGAGGAACCCGAGGCGGCCGGCTGGCGCGAGCTCCTCAACGTGTTCTCGCAGGCCGGCGTGCCGCGCTTGCGCCTGGTGCCTGGCGGCGGCGCGCGCGGGCTCAAGACCCTCGTGCGCATGGTACGGTCGCATCTTGAGGGCTTCCCGCTCTTTGAGCAGTTCCAGGATATGCAGCCGGGGACGAAGGCCCCTTGACCCCTGGTGCCGGATTGCGCTGCTGGCGTACGCAGTTGATTCCGCCGGCAATGCGTGCCATAATAGCTATTGGGATAGCTATTCAGGAGAGCCGCCATGCGCACGGTCCAATTGACACTGGATGAGACACTGGTGACCGAAGTGGACAAGGCCGCCGCCGGACTGCGTACGACGCGTTCGGCTTTCACCCGCCAGGCGCTGCGCGCCGCCCTGGCACAGCTCAAGGAGCGCGCGCTGGAGCGCAAGCATCGCGAAGGCTATCGGCGCAAGCCCGTTGCGCCCGCGGAGTTTCAGGTCTGGGAGACAGAGCAGGCATGGGGCGAGCCATGAGACGCGGCGAGGTGTGTTGGTACAAGTTCCCTCATCCGGACAAGAGGCGGCCGGTGGTTATCCTCACCCGTGATTCAGCCCTGGAGTTCCTCCACGAAGTGACGGTTGCTCCCGTGACCACCACGATCCGTGACATTCCCACGGAGGTGTTGCTGACTCGTGCCGACGGGCTGCCCACGGATTGTGCGGTGAACCTGGACCATATCCAGACCGTCTCGCGCAGCCGCCTCGGACCGCTGATCGCCACGTTGCGGCCTGAGAAGATGGCGGCGCTCAGAGCGGCGCTGCTCTTTGCCCTTGGATTGTGAACGGCACGAACCGCCCCGAGGAAGCCTCGCGGAAGAGATCCGGCGTCGCACTGGCTGCGGCCAGTGGCACCACCGCTGTTATATTTTCGGGCATAAAAGGGTCAAATTTTACTCAAGCTTAGCGCTTGCCTGTTGCGATACATACTACGATGATGGCTTTTCCTTAGCTTTTGGTTAAGCTGCTCCGTTTCGCCTTTTTTGTGGGTAGTTGACGGGGTGCTTTGCTCAGGGGTGGGGGGGAGCCCAAACCCGGAGCTGTACAGATCATGCATCTCAAACGCCTGGAAGCGTTTGGATTCAAGTCTTTCGCTGACAAACTGGTCTTCGATTTTGAACGGGGCGTGACTGCCTTCGTCGGGCCCAACGGCTGCGGCAAGTCGAACGTCGTTGACGCGGTAAAGTGGGTGTTAGGCGAACAGTCCGCCAAGAGCCTGCGCGGCGACGAGATGGCGGATGTCATCTTCAACGGTACCAGCCAGCGCCGCCCGCTCAACTTCGCTGAAGTCACTCTCACCTTCGACAACGCTTCAGGCAAGCTGCCCCTCGGCGCCCCGGAAGTCTCCGTCACGCGGCGCCTGTACCGTTCCGGTGAGAGCGAGTACCTGATCAACAAGGCGCTCTGCCGCCTGCGCGACGTCCGCGAGCTGTTCTGGGACACGGGCGTCGGGACATCGTCCTACTCGATCATCGAACAGGGCCGCGTTGTCGCCCTTCTGGAAGCCAACAGCAAGGACCGGCGCATCCTCTTCGAAGAAGCGGCGGGAATCCACAAGTACAAGGAACGCAAGAAGATCGCGCTGCGCAAGCTGGAACGCGTCGAGCAGAACCTCGCGCGGCTCAACGACCTGCTGGGCGAAGTCGAGCGCAACCTGAGGAGCGTCACCCGGCAGGCCGAGAGGGCCCGCAGAGCCAAGGATATCACCGACAGACTGCGCCAGGCCAAGCTCGCTATCCTGCTCAACGAAACGTACACAAGCAACACCGCGCTGCGCGAACTCACCGCCAGCCTCAACCTCGCCACCGAACGCGTCGGCGCGCTCACCGCCGACCTGGAAAAGGCCCAGGCCGCCACCGCCGCCGAACAGGGCCGCATGGGCGAGCTCGATACCAAGGTCAGCCAGGCGCAGCAGCAACTTGCCGACGCGCGCGCCAGGCTCCAGCGCCTTGAAGCCGAGATCGAGGCCGAAGGGCGCAGCATCGAGAATCTGCAGGCCGATGCCGACCGCGCACGCGCCGCCTCCCACGCCGCTGAGGAGCGCGCTGCCGCCACCGCCAGCGAGCGCGAACGGGTCGAGCTGGCCGGCTCGCAGGCGCGCGATACGCTCAAAGAACGCTCCGAGAAAGCCGCCGCGCTGGCGCAGGGCGTCTCGCAGCAGCAGGAGCAGCGCGAAACCCTCGTCAGGAACCTCGAGATGTCGCGGCGGGCCGCCGTGGATACGCTCGGCCGCCGCACGCAGTTGCAGGACACGCTGGCGCGCGCCGAAGCGGAGCTGAACGGCCTGGAATACCGTGTGCGCAAAGCCCAGGCAACCATGAGCAAGGCCGCAGACCAGTTGCGCTTTGCCCAGGTCGAGATGGAGGAAATCCGGCGCCGCGATGCGCTGGTCCAGCGCCGCCGCGAAGTGCTGGAGACCGAACAGAGCGGCATTCGCATCCTGCAGACGCGCACTGAAGAGGACATTGACCGGCTGACGCGCACCACGCAGGACTTGCAGCGCGAACTCGAGAACCGCCGCTCCAGGCTGACCGCGCTGGAAGGCCTGCGCGAAAGCGGCGAGGGCCTCTCGCCCGGCGCGCGCGCGGTGCTGACCAGCCTGCGCTTCGAGATGGACCTGGCTCCGGAAGTCCACGGACTGGTCGCGGACTGCCTGAGCGTTGACCCGCGCCTGGAACAGGCCATCGAGGCCGCGCTGGGCGGCCACATCGAGACCGTGGTGGTGCAGTCTGCCCGCACGGCGCAGGCGCTGGCCGCGCGGCTGGCCGAACAGGAAATGGGGCGCGCCTGCTTCATCCCGTTGGACCGCGCCGAAGCGGCGTTGTTCGCGCGGCCACCCGCGAGCCCCGCGCTCCTGAAGGAACCGCTGGAAGGCTGCCTGGGCTGCGCGGCGGACCTCGTGTCGTGCAGCGATGAATACCGCCCTGTCGCGCAGGCCCTGCTCGGCAACGTCCTGGTCTTCGATACCGACCGCAATGCGCTCGAGTCGTTCCATGCCGACAAAGGCTCCAGCGGCTGGCAGCGTGTCAGCCTGAGCGGCGCGTTCTTCGAAAGCAACGGCTGCTTCAGCGGCGGGCGCTATAAGCCTCAGCGCCTGGGCCTCATCGGCCGCAAGAACGAGATCGCGCGCCTGGTTGTGCAGATGGACGAGCTGCGCCAGAAGATCGAGGCGCTTGCCGAACGCATGGGCTTCCTCGAAAAGCGCGCTCAAGGCCTGGCCCGCGATGATGAGCGGCTGGGCGCGGACCTGTCCGCTCTGGCGCATTCCCATACTGAACTGAAAAGCATGCTCGCGGCCATTGAGCGCGAGGAATCGCGCAGCGCCGAGGAGAAGGCCCTGGCCGCCCGCGAGATCCACCAGCTCGAGGCCGAGCGCGCCGCCCACGCCACGCGCGTCCAGGAGATGCGCGCCGATCTCGAAGCCTGCAAGCGCGCCGAGAACGAGGCCCTGGCCGCCGTCCGCAAGCTGGAGAGCGCTCTGGCCGCGCACGAAGCCGCCCTCGCCGACAGCCGGCAGCACCTGGCCGAACTCGAACGCGACTGCGCCACCTGGCGCGAACGCGCCACCGCGCACGAACGCGAAGCCCAGTCCCTCTCGGCGCAGTTCGCCGAGAAGCGCGATGAGGCCGACCGGGAAAAGGGCCGGGGGGCGGCGCTGGACGAACGGCGCGCGCTGGCCACCCAGGCCCTGGCCGATAAGGAACGGCAGCGCGCAGAACTCGCCGACCTCTCCGAACTCTACGCCATTCAGGCCCAGACGCTGCAGGACGAAAAAGAAGCGGCGCGCCTGGCCTTCGAACAGGCCCGCGGCAGGGAACGCGAGATCGCCAATGAGCTCGAAAACGCGCGCCAGGAACTGAGCGCGGTGCGCGACCGCGAGGTCAACCTGCGCGTGCGCCTGGAGAGCAAAGTTGAGCAGGCGCGCAGCGAGTTCCACGTGGATGTGCTGGCCGAGCTCGAGGCCCGCGGCGGCCCCCCGCCCCTCCCCGCCCCGCCCGTCCCCAAGACACATCGCGCCGAACAGCCGCAGACGCCGCCCGCGGAGCAGCCCGCGCCCGAGACGCAGGACCAGCCCGCCGTCGCTCAGGGCCCGGCCCCCGCCACGCCAGACACTCCGCTGGCCGTTGCCCAGGCGCTGGTGCGGCAGCTTGAGGAGCGCCTCGCGCGGCTCGGCCCCGTGAACATGTACGCGCTCGAGGAGCAGCAGGAGCTCGAGAAGCGCCACAGCTTCCTCAAGGTCCAGTTCGAAGACCTCGACTCCGCGCGCGCCAGCCTCCGCGATGTCATCGCCCGCGTCAACCGCCGCTGCCGCAGCCTGTTCCAGGAGACGTTCGAGGCGGTCAAGCTGCACTTCAACGAGACGTTCCGCAAGCTGTTCGGCGGCGGCAAGGCCGACCTGCTGCTGGAGGAAGGCGAAGACGTGCTGGAGGCCGGCATCGAGATCATCGCGCGTCCTCCGGGCAAGGAGCCCCGCAGCGTGTCCCTGTTGTCCGGCGGCGAGAAGACGATGACCATGATCGCGCTGCTCTTCGCGGTGTTCCGCTCGCGCCCCGCGCCCTTCTGCATCCTGGACGAAGTGGACGCGCCGCTGGACGAATCCAACGTGGATCGTTTCAACCTGATGGTGCGCGACTTCCTCGACCAGTCGCAGTTCCTGGTGATCACGCATAACAAGAGCACGATGAGCTACGCCGACGTGCTGTATGGCATCACCATGCCTGAGCCGGGCGTGAGCAAGCGCATCGCCATCAGGTTCGAGGACGTCGAGAAGCACCTGCCCATGGACGAGATCGCCCGCGCCGCGGCGGCGGCCCGCACAGCCGCTCTCGCCCAGGCCGAAGCGGCTCAGTCGGAGGTTAGCGAGGCACCTCCCCCGGCCGCAGAGCAGATGGAAGAGGTCTCGATCCCCGGCGCCCAGGCTGACGAGACCGCCGAGCCGGTCGCGGCAACGGTGGCAGCAGAGGCAGAGCAAGCGGCCGGCGGCGGTCAGTAAAACGCGGCCAGAACGCCATCGTCCACGTGGAGATCCCGACCATGGCAGCCCGAAAACCGGAAGCCGAGGCGCAGCTCTATCAGTTGAAGGTGACGCTGCGGGGGGCCAAGCCGCCCATCTGGCGCAGGCTCCAGGTGCCCAGCGATATCCCGTTGAGCGAACTGCATGTGGTCTTGCTGATCGCAATGGGCTGGGACGGAGGCCACCTTCATCAGTTCATCAAGGAGCAGGTGTACTATGGGCCGGTTGATCCCGATCTCGGCATGGATGACATGGAAGACGAGAAGGGGGTCGTGCTGCGCGATCTGCTCCCGCACGCCAAGTCCAAGCTCATCTACGAGTACGATTTCGGCGACAGTTGGGAGCACGAAGTCCTGGTGGAGAAGGTCCTGGCGCCTGAAACGAACACGCGCTACCCCGTCTGTCTGGACGGCGCGCGAGCCTGTCCGCCGGAAGACTGCGGCGGCGTGTGGGGTTACGCCGAGCTGCTCAAGATAATGAAGGACCCCAAGCACGAGGAATATGCGGAACGGCTCGAATGGCTGGGTGAGGAACTCGACCCCGAGGCGTTCGATGTGGCGCGCGTGAACGCGGAGTTGCAGAGCAGAAAGCCATAGCCTGTAGTCCGGGCGTCCCGCCCCGTCCCGGCCTGCGGCAGGCACGACTATGACTGGCGCGCCAATGAACCGTTCGTGGTTCCAGTTCCACCTGTCCACCGCCGTCGTGCTGATGTTCGTGGCGGGCGGGTTGCTGTGGGCGAATACGCGATGCTACGAACTCCCTCACCAGGAAGGCGGCTGCCACTGTCGCAGCCCTGACTGCTACGGGTTTCCATTCACGGCGGTCGAAGACGACGGCGTTGACCCGCAAGACAGTATTGCGTTCGATTTCGGGGAGCTACCCAGAAGTCTTTCGGTCACCGGGCCGTCCGGCTACAAGTACGTATTCGTGGCCTCGGCCCTGCTGGATATCGCCGTCGCACTTGCTTTGATCCTCGTCACCGGCTTTCTCTGCGAATACCTGACCCGTCGCAAGAAGCCCCAGCCGCGGCGACCGGCCCGGAGTGTCGAGCCAGAGCTTGCGCCCGCGCCGCCTTCCAATTACCGTGACGGCATGAACGCTAGCCGCCCTCCGCTTGCTGGCCGCGGTTCCTGCCCCGAGCAGCATAGAGTGACGTTTCACCAGTCTGCACTTCTGTTCGTGGCATCTCTCCTTGCCGCGTGCGCCCTGCCAGGCGAGGCCCCTCTGCCCGGACTCGAGGACGTCCCGCCGATCGTCGCCGAGGTCAACGGCGTGCCCATCCGCCGCAACGATCTGGTCCGCGAACTCGTGGGCTCGGCCGGCCCGGAGGCGCTCGACCGCCTGGTGCGCCGCACGCTGATCGAACAGGCGGCCCGCAAGCTGAACGTCACCGTCACCGACGAGGACATCGAACGGCAACTGGTCATTGACAGGCGCGACCTGAACGAGGAGCTGATCAAGGGCTTCGCGGACGTCAACAAGGAGTTCCCGCTGGCCGAGAT
>JAPLOD010000631.1 GCA_026692735.1 Planctomycetota bacterium
TTCAGGCAGATCGTCTCCACGTCGCGGTGGATCTTGGGGTTCAGGCGCCGCGGCGGGATGGGAGTTTCCTCGAGCACCTGCTTCAGCGTGGCCATGACCGTCGGCGCTTCGAACGGCGGGCGGCCGGTGAGCAGCTCGTACAGGCAGGCGCCCGTGGAATAGACGTCGCTCTGCGCGTCCACTTCCGCCAGCCGCCCTTCGGCCTGCTCGGGCGCCATGTAGGACGGCGTGCCCATCGTCGTCCCGGACTGCGTCACCTCCAGGTCCTCGTCCACGCGCCGCGCCAGCCCGAAATCCATCAGTTGCGCGCGCTCGCTCTTGTCCACCATGATGTTGGCCGGCTTCACGTCGCGGTGGATCACGCCGTGCAGGTGCGCGTGATGCAGCCCCTCGGCCACGCCCTCGATGATCGAGAGCGCCAGGCGGGGCGTCATCTTGCCTTCTTCTTTGAGCTGCTTGGCGGTGCGGCCCGCGACGAAATCCATCACCAGGTACGGTTTGCCCTCGTGTTCGCCGACCGCGTAGATCTGCACGATGTTCGGATGCTGCAGGCGCGCGGTGGCCTGCGCTTCGCGCTGGAAGCGTTTCAGGTCTTCGTCCTTCGCGCCCTCGCCGGCCAGCAGCACTTTGATGGCGACCAGCCGCCGCAGCTTCGGGTCCACCGCCTTGTAGACGACGCCCATCCCGCCGCGGTTGATCTCGTCCAGCACGTTGTAGGTGTCAATCCTCTTCGGCATGTGCCGGACGGAGCGGCCCTCGACGGCTTTCGGCTTCGGTTTCCGCATCTCGGCCGCCGCGTCTTCCGGCGTCATGGGTTCGAGCGTATCGGAGGCGGAACGGTCCGGCTGCGGCTGTGCCGCGGGCGGCGCGGCCTTCTCGTTCCCTTTCCTGGCGTGAGGGGGCGCGTGGGGCGGCGGCTGTGGGCCGGCCTTGCCGTCGCTCTTCTTGTCCGGGTGCTGGACGACCGTGGGCCGCGCGTCGAACTGGAAGCCGCAGGCGTTGCACAGCACGGCGCGAAGTTTCTCCGGCGATGCCATGTCCGCCGGGGAAAGCGGCACCTGCGAGGCGCACTTGGGGCACGCGACGTCCATGTCCAGATAGTACGCCCCACAAGGCGGCGTGTCCCGTGAAAATTGGCGGCTTGCCGAACGGTCACTCTTTTCTCTGACCCGGTCCCAGGTGCTTCTCGAACCAGGCGATCATCTCGGCTTTCATCTCGGGCAGGTATTCGTGCCCCGTGTTCTTGTAGACCACGTTGCGGAAATTCTCCGGCTTGCCGTAGAGCGTGTAGACCTGGGCCAGCTTCTTCTCCAGGATCAGGATGCCGTCCAGCGGCGCCGTGGGGTCCTGGTCGCCCGTCAATTCGAGATGCGGGCGCGGCGCGATGAGCGCGTGCAGCGCCTCGGTGTCGAAGTGTTTCAGCATGCCGGGCACGAAGTAATAGATGCTGTGGTACCGGAGGTTCCCGTGAGCGATGAGCTCGGTGTAGCGCCCGAAGCAGGCGATGCCCACGGTCGCCTTGACGCGCTCATCCACCGCGGCCAGCCAGCCCGCACGCACGCAGCCCATGCTCATCCCCGTGGCGCCGATGCGCGTGCGGTCCACCTCCGGCCGCGTCTCCAGGTAATCCAGCAGACACTGCTCGTCGCGGATCATCATGCCCCACAGGTTGCGCCCCAGCCACAGATCCAGCTTGAAGAGATCGTACTCCTGCTGGAATTTCGCGGCCGCCTTGCCCGCGGGCCCGCCGCCGAGCCGCTCGCCAGTGAAATACCCGTCTATCGCCGCGACCGCGAACCCGCGCTTCACCAGCGGCACGCCGATGTGGTCCCAGTCGTCCGCCGTGATGGTGACGGTTTCCTTGTTGCTGCTGTAGTGATGCAGGCCAACGATCGCGGGCGCCGGCAGCTTCACGCCCTTGGGGATCATCAGGAGGCCCGGCACCAGCGAGTCCGCGCCGTTGTGGAACTCGAACCGCTCCAGGATGTACTCGCCCTTGTCCTCCTTCGATTTCACGACGACCTTCGCCGGATCGGGCCGCGGCGGCAGTTCTCCGAACAGCGAGACAATCGTCTGCCGCGTGGCCGCGCGGTCGGTCTGCTCCCAGCGCTGCAGGTCAGCCGGCACGGGCCAGTCCGGCAGCTTGAGCCCCTGCCGGAAGGCCTCGGGCATCGCGGCCCAGGCTTCGGTCACTGGCGGCCCGCCTCTGGATGCGGCGGGGGTGACATAGTCGGTGGCATGCAGCGAGGTCACCGCCGCCGCGACACACGCCGCCAGACGCACGCCGCTCAAGCTCACGCCTCCCAGCCTT
>JAPLOD010000632.1 GCA_026692735.1 Planctomycetota bacterium
CTTGTCACCAAGCTCTGCGTCCGTAAACTCCGCTCGTAACCAAGCTGCCCCACCCGCGCTCAAGGGATCCATGTTCCCGCCTCCGCCCGGTCCCCCTGTCAGGGTATCGGCGGGATATGAGTTGTGGGTAAAGACAAGCCCAACGGGGTGGGCGCCGCAGTCGCAAGAAGCCCCTCCCTGCGCCCGCATGCCGGGACGGCGGCTTCCACGTCAACCGTGCGCTCCGTTCAATCCGCAATCCCCAATCGTCAATCCGCAATCCCCGCCGCTGGCCCTTATCGCTAACGTCGTTCCCGATAATTGCCGATAACGAGGATATCTCAGAAGCCGTGGCCTTTGCGCGTTCGGGCAACGCAAAGGGGCTGTCGGCTCGTCTCTGCACGTCACGGTTGTCGGGAGGAAGACCATGACCAGCGATAACGCCCGGGAATCACGCGCTATCGTGACCGGCCTGGGGCTGGTCTGCTTGGCGTTGTTCGCGGGGGTCAGTCTCTACACCCATTCCCCCTATGACGTGCTGGACTACCACGCCACGCAGTCGCACGACTTGCAGAACAAGGCCGGCCTGCTCGGCGCCCAACTCGCGCATCACGCCTTCTGCCTGTACGGAGTCGGCGCGTGGGTCCTGACAATCGTCGTGCTGGTCTGCGGCTCGTGGATGTGCGCCGTGCGCTCCATGGCGGGCTTCGCCACGCGAGCGTTCGGCGGAATCCTGCTCACGGCGCTCGTCTGCACGTGGCTGGCCGCGATGGAACGGCCGGCGCTGTTCTCCGAAGACTACCCCGCCGGGCCGGGCGGCCTGCTCGGCGGCACGTTGCTGGCGCCGCCGCTCATCAGCTACTTCGGCCGCGTGGGCGTGTTCCTCGTCCTGGCGACGTGCGGATTGCTGTGTTGCCTCCTGCTGGCCCCGACGCTGACGGAGATCGTCCTCGCCTTGATCGGCCGCGGCGTGGTCCACGGCGCGCACTGGACCGTGGACTGGGTGCTGGGCCGCGCGCCTGCGCAGCAGGCGTTCATCCCGGCGCAGCCGGCGCTGGCCGGCGCGGCACAGGCGGCGGGCGTGAGCGGACGGCTGGCGGCGGACCCGCTGGAAGGCGCACACGGCCGCGTGGCGGTCATTGGAGCCGCGGAGACGCGCAGAATGCGCGCGCCGTTCGGCGAGCCGCGGGAGCGGCCCGTGGAGCCGGCCAACAGGCTGAAGCGCCTGGAGGATGACGAGGAAGAAGAGGAAGCGCCGGCAAGCGGCGCGGCACGGCGCCGCCGGCTGGACCTTGACGGCGAGAAGCCCAAGGACAAGGAGGAAAAGAGGGCTGCGAAAGCCGAGGCCGACGCCGCCAGCGAAGCCGAGGAGACCGAACGCCGCCGGCAGGAAGCCAACCGGCAGGCCGAAGCCGCGGAGGCGGCGCGACTGGAGCGGGAGAAGCAGGCGCGCGAGCAGTTCCAGCGCGAAGCCAAGGCGCTCGAGAAACTGGAGAAGGAGCGCGCCGCGCAGGAAGAGAAACGCGCCAGGCAGCAGGAAAAATTCGCGGCGGCCATGGCCGAAGCAGCGACCAACGCCGTGCCGGCCGTGGGAGCCGCCGGCGCCGCGGCGGAAGGCGCGCCGCCGGCCAAGCCCAAGCCTCAGCTCCCGGTGAAGTACGACCTGCCGAAGCACGAGCTCCTGATTGAGCACGATGTCACGCCCGACGTCACCAGCGAGACGCTGAAAGAACGCGGGGCGACCGTGATCCAGACGCTGTGGGACTTCAAGATCGGCGCCAAGCTGGTCGGCCACCACAAGGGCCCGACGGTCACGATGTACGAGCTGGAACTGGACCCGGGCGTGAAAGTCTCCCGCGTCGTCAGCCTGCAGGACAACCTGGCCATCGCCATGAAGGCCGACAACGGCGTGCGTGTGGTCTATCCTATCCCCGGCAAGAACACCATCGGCATCGAGATCCCCAACGTCGAGGAGCACACGGTGCGCATGCGCCCGATCCTCGAATCCCCGCAGTTCCGCGCCAAGACGTGGGCCCTGCCGCTGATCCTGGGCCGCGACGCGGTGGGCAACCCGCTGATTGCCGACCTGGCCAAGATGCCGCACCTGCTGATCGCGGGCACGACAGGCTCCGGCAAATCGGTCTGCGTGAACTCGATCATCCTCAGCATGATGATCCTGCGCCGGCCGCACGAGGTGAAGCTCATCCTGGTTGACCCCAAGCAGGTCGAGATGACGGACTTCAAGGGCATCCCGCACCTGCTCGCGCCCGTCGTCACCGACATGAAGCTCGCCGCGGGCGTTCTGACATGGGCCGTCCAGAAGATGGAGGATCGGTACGAGCGGATGAGCCGCCTGGGCGTGCGCAGCATTGACACCTTCAACCGCATGACGAGCGAGGAACGGCTGGCCCGGCTGCCGCAGGACGTGCCGCCGGACGATTTCGTGGACCCCATGCCGTACATCGTCATCGTCGTGGACGAGTTCGCCGACCTGATGCTTTCCGCGGGCAAGGAGATCGAGCAGGCCGTGCAGCGGCTGGCGCAGAAGGCCCGCGCCGCCGGCATCCACGTCATCCTGGCCACGCAGCGCCCCAGCGCCGACGTCGTCACCGGGATCATCAAAGCGAACTTCCCGTGCCGCATCTGCTTCCAGGTGAAGAGCAAGATTGACAGCCGCATCATCCTCGAAGCGAACGGCGGCGAGAAACTCGCCGGCAAGGGCGACATGCTCTACATCGGCCCGGGCATCTCGACCATGCTCCGCGCCAAGGGCGTCTACATCGCCGACGAGGAAATCCGCAACGTGGTGAACTTCTGCAAAGGCCAGGCCGAGCCGGTGTACTCCGACGAGATCGAGCGCGTCGCCGCTCAGACCGCGCAGGCCGCTGCAGGCGAGGCGAACGGCGAGAACAACCGGCAGGCCATCGAGATGGACGACAAGTTCGACGAGGCCGTGGAGGTGTTCCTGGCCTGCGGCCGCGCCTCGACGTCGCTGCTGCAGCGGCGCATGGAGGTGGGCTACACGCGCGCCGCCAAGCTCTGCGACCAGATGGAAGCGCGCGGCATCGTCGGCCCGGACCGCGGCGCAAAGGGCCGCGAGTTGCTGATCACGCAGGACCAGTGGGACGAGTACAAGCGCATCCGCGCCAGCAGCAACAGTCCCTCGGCCTGGGGGCCGAAGGGCAGCAAGGACAACCCCGTCACGCCCGCTTCCGGCGCCGCTCCGTCCGCCAGCGCCGCTCCCGCAGCCACAGCCGTAGCGGAAGCCGCGGAAGAACCAGCCGGCGAGAAACCCGACCCCGAGATGCTCGCCCAGTTGAACAACATTGACGGCGTCAAAGACCCGGACGACGAGGACGATGACGTCTGAGAGCAGCGCGCAGATCCGAAGCTCGAAATCCGGAACCCGAAGGAAAGTCAGAACAGCAACGCACACAATGCCCGGCGGGAGCGCCGGGCTCCTTTGTGGTTGCACAGCCGCGGCGTCACCACCTCCGTCGCAGCCTTGTTCGAGCATGGACTTTTTGCAGCGGCCTCCCTTTGGTATGGTGCCGGAGGGTGCGAAGATGACGGAAGCGATAGGAGACCACATGCCAGCCGCAATGCCGACCGGAACATCAGATAGTGCTTTCTTCCAGGCCGATTTCCCGCCCGACGAATTCGCCGCGCGCCGGGCGCGGATCACCGATGCGATCGGGCCGGGCGCGCACGCCCTGCTTCAGGGCGCGCCGCCCATGCGCGGCTTCGCTTTGTTCCGGCAGTCGAACGAGTTCTACTACTGCTGCGGCATCGCCGTGCCCCAGGCGTATCTGCTGCTGAATGGCGGCGAGCGCACCGCGACGCTCTTCCTGCCGCGGCGGCCGGAGGGCAAGTCGGGCGAGGGCGCGACGCTTGCCGCCGATGACGCCGAACTGATCACACGGCACACGGGCCTGTCCGCCGTGCAGCCGCTCGAGGCGCTCGCGCAGCATCTCGAGAAAGCATCCGTGCTGTACACGCCGCACAGCCCCGCGGAAGGCTGGATGGCAAGCCGCGGTGAGCTGGCGCGGGCGGACCAGAGCGTGGCCGCCGACCCGTGGGATGGGCGGCCCACGCGCGAGCAGAACCTGATCAACGTGCTGAAAACGCGCGTTCGGGTGTCTGAAATTCGCGATCTATCGCCCATTCTCGATGGTCTGCGCGCAGTCAAGAGCGCTCGGGAGATCGAGTTGCTCCGCCGGGCCGGGCAGCTTTCGGCGCTGGCCGTCACCGAGGCCATGCGCGCGACGAAGCCGGGCATGCCTGAGTACCAGCTTGGCGCCATGGCCCGCTACGTGTACCTGCTCCACGGCGCGCGCGGCGAAGGCTACCGGGACATCATCGCGTCCGGCAGGAACGCGTGGTTCGGGCACTACTTCCGCAACGACAGTGTGATGCAGGACGGCGACCTGGTCCTGATGGATACCGCGCCCGACTACCGTTATTACACCAGCGACATCGGCCGGATGTTTCCCATCAACGGCCGGTACGCTCCGTGGCAACGGGAATTGTACGGCTTCATGGTGGAATACCACAGGACGGTGCTCGCGCGCATCCGTCCCGGCGTCACGGCCGACCGGATTCATGAGGAAGCCGCGGCCGAAATGGCGAAGGTCCTCTCCAGGACCGCTTTCTCGAAAGCCGTCTACCAACAGGCGGCGGAGCGGACGCTCAAGTTCAAAGGGCACCTCTCGCACGCCGTGGGCATGGCGGTGCACGACGTCGGCAACTACCAGGCCGGACCGTTGCGGCCGGGCGCGGTGTTCGCCGTTGACCCGCAGATGTGGGTGCCCGAGGAGAAGCTCTACATCCGCGTCGAGGACACCGTCGTCGTCACTGACAACGGGATTGAGAACCTGACCCGTGCGGCGCCACTGGAGTTGGACGACGTTGAAGCATGCATGCGTGAAGAGGCCAGATTCCCATCTGTCTCTCTTCCATGGGCATGACGACGAGGCGCGGTTGACTCGCATTTTCGCCCGCAAGGCGTAACATTTGCTCACGACCGTGCGGAGGGGCGGAATGCTTCCACCACAATCGCGGGTGAGGTAGCTGGGGACATGACGGAACGTACGGCGAAGCTGAGGCAGGCGAGCCTTGACGCTCGGCCTTCCATCTCCGAGGAACGAGCGGTCCTGCTGACCGATTTCTACCTGGCTCAGGCAGGCCGGCACTCGGTGCCTGTCATGCGGGCGCGGGCGTTCTACCACCTCTGCGAGAAGAAGACGATCTACCTCGGCGACGGCGAGCTCATCGTGGGCGAGCGCGGCCCGCGGCCCAAGGCTACTCCGACGTGCCCGGAGCTGACGTGCCACAGCCTCGAGGATCTTCGGATCCTCAACTCCCGCCCCAAGACGAACTACGCGGTGTCCGACGACTGCATGCGCGTGTACCGGGAGAAGATCATCCCCTACTGGCACGGCCGCAACATGAGGGACAGGATTTTCCAGGTCATGTCCGACGAATGGAAGGCGGCCTACGACGCGGGCATCTTCACCGAGTTCATGGAGCAGCGCGCCCCCGGCCACACGGTCCTGGACGATAAGATCTACCGCAAAGGCATGCTGGACTTCAAGAAGGACATCGCCGCCGCGCTGGCCGCCCTGGACTTTATCAGCGACCCGGAGGCATACGCAAAACTGGAGCAGCTCAAGGCGATGGACATCGCTTGCGAGGTCCTCATCCTGTTCGCCGCACGCCACGCGAGACTGGCGGCCGAGCTCGCGGCCCGCGAGCCCGATCCCAAACGCAAGGCCGAACTGGCGAAGATCGCGGAGGTGTGCAGTCACGTGCCGGCCCATGCGCCGCGCGACTTCCACGAGGCCCTGCAGTACTACTGGTTCTGCCACCTCGCAGTGATCACGGAGCTGAACGGCTGGGACTCGTTCAGCCCCGGACACCTCGACCAGCACCTCCTGCCGTTCTACAGGCAGGGCCTCGCCGACGGCACACTCACGCCCGACCGCGCGCGCGAACTGCTCGAGGCGTTCTTCATCAAGTTCAACCACCGATTTCGCCAACATCAACATCGGCGGCCTGCTCCGCGACGGCGCCGACGGCTCGAACGAAGTCTCCCACCTGCTGCTGGACATCGTGGACGAGATGCATCTGCTGCAGCCCAGCAGCAACCTGCAGTTGTCGCGCAAGACGCCCGACGCGCTGCTCAAGCGCGCTCTGCGCGTGATCCGCAAGGGCTACGGCTTCCCCTCGATCTTCAACACCGACGCGGTGATTGCGGAGCAGATCCGGCAAGGCAAGAACCTGGAGGACGCGCGAGCCGGCGGGTGCAGCGGCTGCGTGGAGACCGGCGCCTTCGGCAAGGAAGCGTACATCCTGACGGGCTACTTCAACCTCGTGAAAGTGCTCGAACTGACGCTGCACAACGGCCTGGACACGCGCACGGGCAAACAGCTCGGCCTGCGGACGTGGCGCAGCCTGGAGGATTGCGCGACCTTCGAGGATCTCTTCAGTGCCTTCCGCAAGCAGCTCCACCACTTCATTGACATCAAGATGCGAGGCAACCAGGTCATCGAGCGCATGTACGCGACCATGATGCCCGCGCCGTTCCTGTCCGTCATCACCGACGACTGCATCAAGAAGGGCAAGGACTACAACGACGGCGGCGCCCGGTACAACAACTCCTACATCCAGTTCGTCGGCATCGGCAGCCTGACCGACTGTCTCTCCGCGGTCAGACAGGCCGTCTTCGACGAGAAGGTCATTGGCCTCGACGGCCTGCTGAAGGCGCTGGACGCCAATTTCGCGGGCGACGAGAACCTGCGCCAGCGGCTGGTCAACCGGACCCACAAGTACGGCAACGACGACGACTACGCCGACAGTCTCATGGTGCGAGCCTTCAACGTCCTCTTCGAAGAGGTTGACGGCAGGCCGAACACGAAGGGCGGCCGCTATCGTGTCGAGATGCTTCCGACCACCAGCCACGTGTATTTCGGCTCCGTCACCGGCGCCATGCCCGACGGGCGCAAGGCCGGGCTGCCGCTGTCGGAGGGGATCTCGCCGGTGCAGGGAGCGGACCGCAACGGGCCCACGGCCGTGATGAAATCGGCCGCGAAGATGGATCAGGTCAAGACCGGGGGCGCGCTGCTGAACATGAAGTTCACGCCCTCGCTGCTCGAGGACGAGAGCAACCTCGATAAGCTGGGCCACCTGGTGCGCGC
>JAPLOD010000633.1:0-1142 GCA_026692735.1 Planctomycetota bacterium
AGTTCCGTGGCAACCTGCATGAAGAACTCTTCGCGCTTCCGGCCCGTGGCGTCGGGTTCGTCATAGGGGCCGCCGAACCAGGTTTCCGCCATCACCCGTTTGACGCCTTCGACCTGCCCAATCAGCGGACGGCACGAGATGGGCAGCAGGAACGTGATGGCTTCCTTGTGCTGCACGACCAGCCGCGAGGCGTCAGCCATGTTCACGCCCGCGTTGAAGGCGAACAGCACCGCTTCCAGGAAACAGAACAGCCCGAGCGCCACCGCCACGCCGAAGATGGTGAGGAAGGTGCGGAGGGGCTTGCGGAACAGGTTGTGGATCAGCAGGCGCATAGACCTTCCATGAAACCACAGATGAACACAGATACACACGGATTGTCCATTCAAGAGGCCCCTAATCTGCGTTCATCTGTGTTCATCTGTGGTTCCCGTCTCCCCCGTTCGCGAGGTCCTTCGTCAACACGCCCTTCTCCAGATGCAACTGCCGACGCGCCACGCGCGCCACCTTGGGGTCGTGCGTGACCACAATGATCGTCTTGCCGTAGTCCTTGTTCAGGCAGACCAGCAGGTCCATGATCTCCTGCGCCGAATGCGCGTCGAGGTCGCCGGTGGGTTCGTCGGCCAGCAGCAGTTGCGGATCGCAGGCCAGGGCGCGCGCGATGGCGACGCGCTGTTCCTGGCCGCCGGACAACTCATCGGGGCGGTGGTGCACGCGGTCGGAGAGGCCCACGATCTGCAGCGCCTTCTCGACGTGCTCGCGGCGTTCGCGGCGGCTGAGCGGCAACAGCGTGAGCGGGAGTTCGACGTTCTGGTACGCGGTCAGGACCGGGAGGAGGTTGTACGCCTGGAAGATGTAGGCGACGTGGTCCGAGCGCCAGCCGGCCAGTGCGCGGGAGCTCATCTCGGCGAGGTTCTGGCCGCAGACAATGACTTCGCCGGAGGTGGGCGTGTCCAGGCCGCCCACGAGGTTGAGGAGCGTCGTCTTGCCGGAGCCGGACGGTCCCATCAGCGCGACGAAGTCGCCGCCATCAATGGCCAGCGTGATGTCGTCCAGCGGGTGGATGATGGCTTCGCCCTTGTGGTAAGTCTTGGTCGCGTTGCGGAGTTCGATGATCGAAGGCATATCCCCGAGTCTCGATTTCC
>JAPLOD010000633.1:1174-11369 GCA_026692735.1 Planctomycetota bacterium
GTCTGCGATATCTGCAAGATGAACACCTTGCGGCCGGTCAGACGCCGCACATCAGCAACGCATTCACGGCGCCACGCGCACCTTCTGCTTGTCTTCGCTGAAGGTCTCCGCGCCGCGGATGACCACCTTCTCGCCGACGCCCAGGCCGCTCTTGATCTCAACGTTGTCGCCGTCAGCGGACCCGGCCACCACGGACCGTTTGGCGGCGACGCCGTCAGCGACAACCCAGACAAACGCCGCGCCCGCCGCGCCCCGCACCGCGGCCTTGGGCGCCAGTATCCTGTCTTGCACCGCGCCGGTCTCCGCGCCGGGAGGGGCGTCGTCGGGCAGGAACTTCACGCGCACGCCCATCTCGGGCAGCACCGTGTCATCGCGCTTGATAAAATCCACTCGCACCTGCACCGTGGCCTTGCTGCGGTTGGCGCGGGGCAGCATGCGGCGCACCTTGCCAGGGAAGACCTTTCCCGGAAACGCGTCCACGGTGATGGCCGCCCGCTGGCCGGGCTTGACGCGTTCGAGCTGCGTTTCCGCCACGTCAACCTCGGCCTGCAGGGAACTCCAGTCGGCGAGCGTCGCAATGGAGCCGCGCGCCATCGAGCCGCCGATGCTGATGGGCGCGACGATCTCGCCCACTTCCGCCGCTTTCTCCGTGACCACGCCGTCGAACGGCGCGCGGATGAAGCACTCTTCGAGCTGGCTTTCGAGGACCTTGACCCGCGACGCCGCCGCTCTCTCATGCGCTTCCGCGACGGCGACGGCCGCACGCGCCATGGCGGTTTGGGCTTCGGCGACTGCAACCTGCTGCTCGGCCTCGCGCCTGCGCTGCTGGGTCCAGACGATCTTGGCTTCGCCGACACGCACTTCGGTAAGGCGGTCATCCACTTCGGAGAAACCGATGGCGTTGCCTTCCGCCAGCTTGCGGTCGCGTTCCAGCCGGCGCTTCGCGTCAGCCAGCAGGATCCTGAGCTGCTCGAGTTCCGCGTCCAAGGTCTGCAAGGGCGCCTTGGCGGCGGCAACCGAGGCATCGGCTTGCGCCACCGCCGTGCGCAGGCGTCCGGCCTCCGCGGCCGCTTCCGCCTGGTCGGCCTGCGCGGAGGCGATCTGCGCATCCAGTTCGCGGTGGTCAATCTCCGCGACGATCTCGTCCTTCTTGACGTGCTGCGCTTCGGCGACGTTCATCTTGGAAAGGCGGCCGTTGTACTTGGCTGCCAGGACCGACTGGCGGTCGGCGACCACGTAGCCGGCGGCGGTGAGTTCCGGGCTGCCCTGCTCCGCGGAAACCGTTTGGCCCGAGGCAGTGATCCTGACAGCGGGCGCGACAACAACCTCCACGGCCCGGAAGTGCCTCAGCAGGTGAGGCGCGGCGAAGATGGCCGCGGGAACGGCGATGATGACCAGCCACAGCCATGCCGGCCACGCGGCGCGCCGCTGCGTGCGATCAACCCTCAACGCGGCCAGGCCTTCAGGCGGAGACATACACAGCTCCACAGCTTCTTCCACGCGGCTGGCAGGGCAGCCCCCCGAGACTTTAGCATCGCCTGACGCGCATATCAAATAGAGCAAGGACGTTCAACGATGAGAGGGGCCGCGCCGCTCCGCAGCCGTCATTTCGCTTTCAAGGCGAAGTACCCGAGCAGCGTAATGCACGGCGATTGGTAGGTGATGTCCGGCTCGTTGAACTCCCACGGGTTCTTCGTCCAGTGCAGACCGTACTCGTAGCGCTTCATGCCGCCGTTCACACCGCCGACGACGAGGCCGGGGAACGGGCCGAGCTTGCCTTCGCCTTCGCCGATGTACTTGGCGCTGAACTTGTCGTTGTCCTTGCCGACCCACGAATGGAACATCACCATCACGGAATGTTCCGCGCCAAACTGCTTCATGTTGGAGAAGAAGTTCATGCCGATGGGATTGCGGCCGAAGAGGTAGTGGATGTACTCCTCGGCGGCGTCGAGGTACTTACGCTTCGCGTCCGCGTCGGCCGTCAACTCCGCGGCCAGCAGGCACGTGACCGCGGTGGTTCCCACCAGCCTGTTGCTGCCCCACCAATAGCCGCGCACGCCGGCCGCGTAGCCGCGGTTCTCGCCGCTCCATTTCACCGCCGTGTCCGCGGCGCCGGTGAAAAGCTTCCGTATCTTGTCTACGGTTTCGGCGTCCGCGCCCTTGGTGTGCGCGTACACCCACATCGCGGGGTACAGCTCATGGTCGTCGCCCGGGGGGAACTGCTTCCACTTCGCCGCTGCTTCCTTGACGATCTTGTCGTAGTCGGCGTTGCCCGTGAGGCTGAAGAGGCAGGCGGCGGCAGTGGCGCGCATCTGGCCATAGTCCACGTGGAACCAGTCGCGGAAGGTGTTCTTGCCTTTCATCTTCGGCTCTTCGCCGCCGCCATACCAGGGGTGCGGTTTGGTTTCGAGGAGCTTCCATGCTTTCAGTGCCTCATCCTGGCATGTCTTCGCGAAGGCGTCGTCCAGCTTCGATTCCTTCCACACCAGGGCGGCGTAGGCCAGCGCCGCGCAGCGCGTCATGGTGGAGGCGCTGCTGGTCTGTGTGAGCTGCACGGGCGTCTTGTCGGCCTCGGGCGGGCTCGTGCCCAGTTCATGGCACTTGCCGAAGGCCGCGCCGTCCTTGTCGGCCATGCGGATGAGAAACTCGGTGCCGTAGCGGATTTCGTCGAGGATGTCCGGGATCTTGTTGCCCGATTCCGGGATGTTCAGCTCGCCGTCCTTGGCCGCGTCGCCAAAGAGCTGCCAGGCCAGGAGCAGTCCATTGTGGCAGACGACGGTGTTGCCCATGTACTTGTTGAAGTCGCCGGCGTCCCACCAGCCGCCGCGGACGTCGTACTTCGTCTCGTCGGCTACAACAGTCCCGACGGGGTCCCAGTGCGCGTTGCCGTTCCACTTGTAGATGCGCGCTTCCTTCGCCTGGTTGGGGCCCACATGGTTCTCGCCGTGGTTCCACACGCCGGCGTATTTCTCGGGCTTCTCGCAGTCGGCGCGCTGGTAGTACATGGCCTTCCACGAGGCGAGGCCGGTATCGCGGTACACGCCGTCGGCGACGTTGAACTGGCAGGAACGCTCCAGCTTCCCGCCGTTGTCCACGGTAAGGTAGTAACGGCCCGGCGTCTTGAAGTCGCTCAGATCGAGATGCGCGATGCAATCGCCCGATTCGTTGTCCTTCGCGCCCTTGTTGTACGGCTTGAGCGCCTCCGGCTTGTCCTTCAGACCCCACACGACCTTGCCGTCCTTGGCGTCGCGGAGATCAATGGCCGGAGCCTGCGGCAGCGGCTGATCGCCGGCGACAATGACCAGCTTCCTGCCCGCGCAGCGGTAGCCGATCTGGTCAACCCACAGGCGGATGGGCGACTTGGCGGTGACGGGCGGCGGGAGGTCGGCGGCCAGAGCTCCGCAGGCCAACACCGCCAGGGCCAGCACAACGATCCGCTCTTTCATGATGGTGTCCTCGCCTCTTTGCCCTTGGATACACCGCCCAGGAGGGTTCTCCGGGAGAAAGAGGGACGGCACACATCGTGCGGCGGACAGGCGAAATGCTCTCGCGCGCAAAACGGCATACTGTAAAAGGGCGCACTATGGCCACAGCTTCCGCACCGCAAACAACCGCCCGCTGGACGCGGCAGACGCTGCCCCGCGCGCTGCTGATCGTCGGCCCCGAGGCGGCGCTCCGTGAGGAAGCTATCGCCGCGGTCAAAGCGGCCGCCGGCGCGGGAGGCGAGACCATGAACGTGGTCGTGTTCCATCGCCGCGCAGCACGCCGTCGTCGAATGCGACGCGCTGGCCGGGCGCTTCGGCGACAGTCCGGAACTGGAGGCGGAAGTGGACCGCCGCGCACGCGCGCGCGGGCTGAACCTCTCGCACGGCGCGCTGCTGGCGCTGTTGAACCGCAGCGCCAAGAACCTCGGCGTTCTGGAAGAGGAACTCGCCAAGCTGGAACTCGCCTTCCGGCCGGCGGGGACGCCCCGCGAAGCGGCGGTGGCGATCGGCGAGCAGCACATCGAGGAGATCTGCTCCTCCACCAGCACCTTCACGGCGTTCAACTTCGCCGACGCGGTGCTCGACCGCGACCCCAAGCGCGCGCTGGAAGTGCTGGGCGGCATCTTCAGCCGCGGCATCGCGGATTCGGGCAAGCCGGGGAGGATCGTCACGAGCGAGAGCGCGCTGGTGATGCTGATCCTGGGCGCCCTGACGTGGAAGCTCTCGCAGCTCCAGGACGCGCAGGCCATGCTGGACACGGGCAAACGCGAGTACGAGATCTATGGCGAGCTGAAGCTCTTCGGTTTCCGCCAGGAAGCCTTCAAGCGCACGTGGAGGAGACACACCACCGTTTCGCTGCGCCGCTGCATGGAAGCGCTCTACCAGGCGTATCTGGACCTGCGCCTGAGCGGGATGTCGCCGCAAGAGGTGCTGGAACAGATGGTGTGGAAGATCGTGAAGAGTTGACGGCGGTCATTGGTCACTCGTCACTCGTCCCGCGGCGTGGTATATTCTGCGTGGTCTGAGGGCGTTACTATGACGGTGACTGCGAAACAGGCACTCCTTCGGCTCAGCCCCGAAGAGAAATTGCGCTTGATTGGCGAGCTTTGGGACAGCCTTACGCCGGCACAGGACCACGGCGCCATCCCCGGTTGGCACAGGCAAGTGGTTCGCAAACGATTGGCAGACCACAAGCGCCATCCGCATGACACCGTGCCGTGGTCGAAGGTCAAGCGGGAGCTTATGAAGCGCGCCAAGGCATGAGCGAACTCTCTGAACTGCACGCTGAGGCAACGTCGGATATTGCCCAGGCATTCGACTGGTATGAAACACAGCGCCCGGGCCTTGACCGACGGTTCGTGACCGCCGTTGACGAATGCTTCCAGCGGATTGCGGATGCGCCACTGGCTCACGGTGTCATCGAGGAGGATGTCAGAACCGCGAGCGTCCCCGGACGATGGCCTGTGCCCCGCCGTCGCGAAACAGTGCCGAGGTGCCAGCATGTCCCTACAAGTATACGATTCTCCTGTAAGCTGCCAGCTTGGCACGTGGGTTTCCTGATTCTCTTACCAGATACTCCTTGATCTCGCCGTTAGCGGGTGTACGTATACAGGGGCTTCTGCAACAACATCGAAAACTAAGTGTGGCCAGTCTCGGGAACGGCGTGTACCTCTGACTGGAAGCTATCGTAGGCGTATGCTGTATCGCTTCGCGGGGGGATAATCCCATGTTCCATCGCGTCAGCTTCCCGATCGTGTCTTGGTCCTGTGGGGTAGTGCTGCTGGCCTTGGCCGCACTTGCCGCCCTTGGTGAGGAACCAACAGCCCCGCCTGCATCGGCGCCGACGATCACGGCGCCAAGCGGGAGCGGCAATGTCGTCCAGCCAGTCTGTGGCTGGTCGGCGGTGGACAATGCCTCTGTCTATGATTTATGGATTGACTCGATTACGGACAACGTCTCCCAGGTGTTCCGCCAGTCGGACATCGCGGGCACGTCGTTCACGCTGACGACCGCGTTGGCCGACAACAAGTCGTACCGCGCATGGGTTCGACCGGGCGACGCCGCAGGCTGGGGCCCCTGGAGCGCAGCTCAAATCTTCGCAACCGGCAACGCTCCCGTTGGACCGCCAACGGGCGTGCCGACGATCACGGCGCCCATCGGCTCGGGCCAGACAACGACGCCGACGTTTTCCTGGGTGGCGACGGACCCGGCCTCATGCTGGGTTGACCTGTGGGTTGACGACCTCAGCTCCGGAACGTCCCAAGTGCTGCGCCAAACGCATCTGACCGGAACGTCGTTTGTGCCCACGACTGCGCTGCCGTTGGGCGATTCCTTCCGCGCCTGGATGAGGGCCGGGAACTGCTTTGGCTTTTCTGCCTGGAGCGCCGCCGTGGACTTTGCCACGGACGGCGGGCCAGTTGCCCCGCCTGCGGATGCGCCGTCGTTCACCGCGCCGTCTGGAAAAGGCAACAGTACAAGCGTTCAGGTCTCTTGGACGGCGGTCACCGGCGCGACGGCGTACGATCTGTGGATTGACAGCATGACAACGGGCCAATCGCAGGTTGTCCGCGAGACGCAGATCGCGGGCACAACGTTCACGCCCGCGACGCCGCTGCCGGACAACACGTCCTTTAAGGCATGGGTTTGCGCGAAGAATGCCTACGGCGCAGGCCCGTGGTCGGCGGCGCAGGTTTTCGCAACGGGCAACGCGCCCGTTGGGCCGACGACGTTCGTGCCGACGCTGACCGCGCCGACAGGGCGCTACAACACGACGGCCCCGGAGTTCGCCTGGAGTGCCGACGGCAGCGGCGATTCGACCTTTGCGGAACTCTGGGTTGACGATCTGACAACGGGCACATCCCAGGTGCTCCATGAGACTCACATCGTGGGAACTTCCTTCGTGCCCACAACGCCGCTGCCGGATCATCACTCGTTCCGCGCATGGGTAAGAAATGGGAACGCGTTCGGTCTCAGCGCATGGAGCGCCGCGCAGGATTTCGCGATTCCAAACGCGCCGCTTGCCGCGCCAACAGACGCGCCGGTCATGACCGCTCCGTCCGGCAGCGGAAACTCAACGACGCCGACAGTGCAGTGGAACGACGTGACGGACGCCCTGTTTTTTGACGTATGGATTGACAACCTTACCAGCGGCCAGTCGCAGGTCGTCAGGAATCAACATGTTGCCGACACGTCGTACGCAGTCACGACGCCGCTTGCGGAGAACAGCTCATACAAAGCCTGGGTTCGCGCCGGAAATGTTTTCGGTCTTTCTCCTTGGAGCAATGCTCAGGTGTTCGCCACAGGCAGCGCGCCGACAGCTCCGCCAACAGGCGCCCCGACGATCACGGCGCCGACCGGAACGGGCAACTCGATCCAGCCTCAGTTCTCTTGGGAAACCGTGGCCGGCGCGACGCTTTCCGATCTCTGGCTGGACGACCTTACGGCCGGCACATCGCAGGTGATTCGCGAGCAATCGCTCAGCGGCACGACCTTCACGCCGGCAACGCCTCTGGCCGCAAATCACACATTCCGCGCCTGGGTTCGCGGGCTCAATTGCTTCGGCAGCGGGCCGTGGAGCGCGGCGCAGGACTTCGCGGTGACCGTGGCCGACATCGTTCCGCCCGTGGTCACACCGCCGGACAACGTCGTCGCCGAAGCGACAGGCCCAGGTGGCGCAATCGCGACCTATCCGCCCGCGACGGCGACAGACGACGTGACGGCCAATCCCGAAATCACGTACAGCCAGGATTCGGGCACGCTCTTCCACCTCGGCGTGACGATTGTCGTTGTCACAGCCACTGACGCGGCAGGCAACATGGGCACGGCGAGCTTCACTGTGACCGTGCGCGACACGACGGCGCCGGCGTTCACGTTCGTCCCGGCAGACATGGTGGTGGAGGCGGGCAGTTACCACGGCGCCGTCGTCAGCTACCCGGCTGCGACGGCCAGTGATGTGGTCACGGCGCAGCCGATCATCACCTATAGCCAGAGGACGGGGACGCTCTTCCCCCTGGGCGAGACCGTGGTGACGATCATAGCCAGGGACGGCGCAAGCAATCCGGAAACCGCGCAGTTCACGGTCACGGTGCGGGACACGCTGCCGCCGATGGCACGCGATGGCAGCGTTACGACGAACGAGGATCAGGCGGTCGGCGTTATGCTTGAGGCTTCTGATCTGGCCGTCAGCGACCTGACGTATCGCATTGTCAGGGCACCAGCCTCCGGCAGTCTGCTGGGGACCGGCGCTTATCTGGTCTACACGCCGGCCCCGGACTTCAACGGGGTGGACAGCTTCGCCTTCACGGCCAACGACGGCACGAACGCGGACAGCAACACCGCGATGGTGACCATCACGGTGAATCCCGTGAACGACGCACCGTCGTTCACGGTCGGGCCGAACCAGTCCACGCAGTCCGGCGCGGGCCTTCAGACGCTGTACTGGTGGGCGACGAACATCTCCCCCGGCCCGCCGGACGAAGCCGCGCAGCAGGTGTGGTTTGAAACGATGAACGACAACAGCACCTTGTTCTCGCAACAACCTGCCGTTGGTTACGACGGGACGTTGCGCTACGCGCCGGCGACAGGCGCTGCGGGCGTCGCCACGGTCACGGTATGGGCGCACGACAACGGCGGGACTGCCAATGGCGGCGTGGACACGTCGGCGCCGCAGACCTTCACCATCATGGTGTCCTATGCTCCCACGCTCATCATCACGACCGTGGCGGGCAACGGGAACTACGGCTATAACGGCGACGGCATTCCCGCCATAGCGGCGTCGCTCAGTTCTCCGGAGGGCGTAGCTGTTGACGGGTCCGGCAACCTTTACATCGCTGACAAGTACAACAGTCGCGTCCGGAAGCGGGATGCCATGAGCGGGGCGATCAGCACCTACGCCGGCAACGGCTCGTGGGAGTTCTACGGCGATGGCGGACCGGCAACGTCGGCAGCTATCGGTTACCCAAGCGCGGTGGCGCTTAGCGGATCGGGCAATCTCTTCATCGCCGACTTCATGAACATGCGCGTCCGCAAAGTGGACTCCATGGGCACGATCAGCACTGTCGCGGGCAACGGCAACTGGGGCTACTCCGGGGACAACGTGGTGGCGACATCAACGTCGCTCGGGTATGTGACCGGCCTGGCTGCTGACTGGGGGAGCAACCTGTTCATCGCTGACACCAGCAACAATCGCATCCGCCGGGTTGACTCTATGACGCGGATAATCACCACCGTGGCCGGCAACGGCACAGCGGGCTACTCCGGCGACGGCGGACCTGCAACTTCGGCAACTCTTAACCGCCCCAGTGGCGTGCTCCTGGATGGATCGGGAAACCTGTATATCGCCGACAACGGCAACCATCGCATCCGCAAAGTGAACGGCATGTCCCAGACAATCACCACCGTAGCGGGCAATGGCACTGCGGGCTTCTCGGGGGATGGCGCGACCGCGACGCTGGCATCCTTGAACGGCCCGATCGCTGTGGCTCTGGACTGGGCCGGCAGCCTTTACATCGTTGACACCGGCAACCACCGCATCCGGAAAGTGGATGCCTGGAGCAACACCATCAGCACCGTCGCCGGCGACGGGAACTCCAGTTACTACGGCGATGGCGGACCAGCGCCGCTGGCCGCGCTGAACTACCCGAACGGCGTGGCGGTGAATTCGAGCGACGGCACGCTGTACGTTGCCGACAGGGATAACAACCGCATTCGCAGGGTCGGCTCCGACCAGCGCCCAACGCCGCCATCGGGCCTGACAGCCACGGCTGCCGGGCCTTCGCAGGTCAACCTCTCGTGGACGGATACCTCGACCAATGAGATGTCATTCAGGATTGAGAGGATGACGGGCGGCGGCGGAACGTATGCTGAGATCGGCTTCGTTGGCGCGAGTGTCACCACGTACACCGACACCAGCGCCTGGTCGAACACCGAATACCACTACCGCGTGCGCGCCAGGAACGATTCCGGGGACTCGTCGTACTCCAACGAGGCCTTTATCAGCGCGCCCACGGTTGCCGTGCCGGCTCAAGCCACCCCGAACCCGACGCCTGGAGCGACGACGATATTGAGCGTTCGGGGGGCTGACTACTATGGGGAGCCAAGCCTCATTTACACGTGGGCCGTGGTCGGCACGCCCCCGGCGGCCGTTACCTTCAGCGTCAACGGGACCAACGCGGCGAAGTACACCACGGCAACATTTGCCAAGGCGGGCACGTACAACCTGCAGGTCACCATCGTGGACCCGCAGTACCGGACGACAGCCAGCAGCGTGCAGGTGGTCGTGGCGCAAACGGTCGCTTCCATTGCCGTGCTGCCGGCCGACATCGTCATGGAGAACGGCAGCGCGAGGCAGTTCGCGGCGACCGCTACAGACCAGTTCGGCAACGCCTTCACCGCGCCTCCGGCCTTCGTCTGGGCCGTAAGCGGCGGAGGCATCATTGACCAGAGCGGGCTGTTCACGGCGACGACTGTCGGCGGGCCGTACGACGTGACTGCGAGCGCGGGGGGGAAGCAGGCGACGGCCAAGGTCATAGTCGTGGCGGACACGACAGCGCCAACGATCACTCTGAACCCCGCCAACGGCGCAATCGTCAACCTGACGCAGGACTTCACCGCGGATGTCTCCGATACAGGCACCGGTGTTGCTTTTGGGTTGGCGGTGGTGCGGGTGGACGACCTGACCATCGTACCGGAGCCGGTCCAGACGGGTCCGA
>JAPLOD010000634.1 GCA_026692735.1 Planctomycetota bacterium
AGGGTACTTCCGCTGCGGCCCCGACAAGCCCACGTAGTTGGGCGGCATCGAACCCGTCGCGCCGACCTTCTTACCGTTGACGAACGCCTCGTCGCAGTCGTCAATGCCGCCCAGTTCCAGCTTCGCGGCCTGCCCCTTGAACGAATCCGGGACTTTGACGAAACAGCGATACCAGGCGAAGCCGTCGTACTTGGCCAGTGTCTTGTCCTGGTCTTCCCAGAAACCGGGCACGCGAAGCGTCCGCCACGCCGGCGGTTCGCCGGCTGCGGCGCCGCCCGCCGCGAACGCCGCCGCAGTGAGAACGCCCGCTATGAGAATGCTGCGCATGGAAGCGGTCCTCCCAAAGGCAACCTGTACCGCCGGCGTCTCGCCGGCTGTAGCATGGGCGTCCCGCCCATGCCGTTGTACCGCCGGCGTCTCGCCGGCTGTACGGGCGGCGTCTCGCCGCCCGCCGCGCGGCCTTGCGGTATCACGCCGCAGTACCGCGGGTGGCACCGATAGCTCTGCTATCGGTGTCGCGCTTTCGCGCGATCTCAACGCCGCCGGGCCGCACCGAAAGCGCTCGGCACCGACTTTACCTGTTGTCGTCCGCCGTGCCAATGGTATCTTCGGGGCGGGCGAGCACACAGTACCGCACCGCGGAGCTCACTCACCACTAACCCCCGGCTTCAGCCCGGGGGTGGGCGGCAGACACGGGGGCCAGGACCGTCGTTCACGACGGTTGTCCGTAATGCCGCGGCGCTGTGCTCAGTGTTGAAAGGATTGACTCCATGCCCGGTTTCCCACGCACCACCATCGAAAACGTTTCCGTCTCCCGGATGCTGATCGGGATCAACTGGTTCTACGGTTTCTCCCACACCAGCAAATCGAGAGACGAACTCATTGTCGGCTACCAGACGCGCAAGCGCCTCGCTGAGACGGTCACCGTCTTCATGAAGGCCGGCGTGGATACCGTCTACGGCGTGCGGCCCGAGCCGAAGTCGCTGCTGCTGCCGGCGATCAAGGATGCCGAGCAGGCTACGGGCCGCAAGTGTGTCACGTTCGCCGTGCCGACGCTGGACCTTCGTCCAGGACAAGCCGCGCTGGACAACACGGCCCGCATCCTGGACGAGCAGGCCCAGATCGGCGCCACGTTCTGCCTGCCGCACCAGGCCAGCACCGACGCGCTGTGCGACCGCCGTTGCCGCGTCATCCGCGACATGGATAAGTACTGCAAGATGATCCGCGAGCGCGGGATGATCCCGGGGCTGTCCACGCACATGCCGGAAGTGCCCGTGTACGCGGACGAGAACGACCTGGACGTGGCGACGTACATCCAGATTTACAACGCGGCCGGCTTCCTGATGCAGATCGAAGTGGATTGGGTTCACCGCATGATCTGGGGGCGCAGGAAGCCCGTCATCGTCATCAAGCCGATGGCCGCGGGCCGGCTGCCCCCGCTGGTCGGCATGGCGTTCGTGTGGGCCACGCTTCGGCCGCAGGACATGGTCTGCGTCGGCACACTGAACGGCGGTGAAGCGCGCGAGTTGATTGACATCTCCCTTTCCGTCCTCGAACGCCGCGCGCCAACCGTGAAGCTCCAACGCACCCGCAGCAAGGAATCTGTCGAGGACCGGAGGAAGTAGGGCTCACGGCTTGGGACTTCGGATTTCGGATCTGGGGTACGGCGTCGGCCGGCAGCGTGGCAGGGAGGTTTCCCTATGGCACGCGGGATTGCGCAGACTGGGTGGTTATTGGTGAGCGGCTTGCTGGCGTCTGCATGCTCGGCGGGCACAGCCCCGCACGACGCGGCGCGCGGCCTGATCCAGCGCCTCGTGCCCGAAAAAGCCGCGCTCTTCGTCCTCGAGTCTATTCCCCAGGAAAACGGCCGGGACGTCTTCGAAATCGAAAGCCGCGACGGCAAGGTCGTCATCCGCGGCTCCAGCGGCGTCAGCATCGCATCCGGCTGGAACTGGTACCTGAAGTATTACTGCCGCTGCCACGTCTCGCTGTGGGGCAATCAACTGAGACTCCCCGATCCGCTGCCCGTGGTCAACGAGAAGGTGCGGCGCAGCAGTCCGTTTCGGTACCGTTACTACCTCAACTTCTGCGCGTTCAGCTATAGCCTTGCGTGGTGGGACTGGGCGCAATGGGAACGCCTCATTGACTGGATGGCGCTGCACGGCATCAACATGCCGCTGTCGGTCACCGGACAAGAAGCCATCTGGCAGAAGGTGTACGGCGATCTGGGGCTGAACGACAAACAGCTCGGCGAGTTCTTCGTCGGGCCGGGCTACCTCCCGTTCGGCTGGATGGGTTGCATTGACGGCTGGGGCGGTCCGCTGCCCAAGAGCTGGATCGAAAGCCATCTCGCGCTGCAGAAGAAGATCGTCGCCCGCCAGCGCGAACTGGGCATGACGCCCGTGCTGCAGGGGTTCACCGGTCACGTGCCCGCAGCGTTGAAGGAAGTCATCCCCGCCGCGAAACTCCAGCGGCTGCCGTCCTGGTGCAACTTCCCGCCGACGTACTTCGTTGATCCGCAGGACCCGCTCTTCGTGCGCATCGGCAAGCTCTTCATCGAGGAACAGACGCGGCAGTTCGGCACGGACCACCTCTACGCCTCCGACACGTTCATCGAGATGCCGCCGCCCAGCAACGACCCGCAGTTCCTCGCCGCGATGGGCAAGGGCGTCTACGAAGCCATGCGCGCCGCCGATCCCGAGGCCGTCTGGGTGATGCAGGGCTGGGTGTTCGTCAACGCGCCCCAGTTCTGGAAGCATCCGCAGGGCCGCGCCCTGCTGGGCGCAGTCCCCGACGACCGCATGATCCTGCTCGACCTCGCCTGCGAAAACATGCCCGCGTGGAGCAGGACGGAGTCGTTCTACGGCAAGCCCTGGATCTGGGCTGTCATCCAGGATTACGGCGGCGTGGTCAGTCTGCACGGCGGCCTGCCGCAACTGGCCGGCAATCTGCGCGAGGCGCTCGCCGGCCCCAAGCGCGGCCAGGTCACGGGCATCGGGTTGGTCAACGAAGCCCTCGGCTACAATGCCATCGTCAACGATTTCATCGGCGAGATGACCTGGCGGACCGAAGTGCCGGAACTCACGGAGTGGCTGCCTGATTTCGTCCACGGCCGCTACGGCAGCCGCCCCGCCGCCGCTCAGGAAGCCTGGGATCTCCTGCTCAAGACCGCCTACCGCGCGTCCGGCAACACCGGCTCAGTCGTCTGCACACGTCCCTGCCTCGAAGGCAGCCGCGGCTGCGCGGGCGCCGGGCCGACTCCGTACGACAGTCTGCATCTCTCGGTCGCGTGGCAGAAGCTGTTGAGCTGCGCCGAGCAGCTTGGCGGCACCGAGACGTATCGCTTTGACCTGGTCCACCTGACGCGCCAGGTCCTGGCCAACCTGGCTCTTCAGTTCCGCCAGGAAGCCACCGCGGCATACCAGCGCAAGGACCGGCAGGCGTTGGCCGACGCCGGCGCCCGGTTCCTGCAGTTGCTGCGCGACATGGACCAACTGCTTGCCACCCGCGAAGAATTCCTGCTCGGCAAATGGCTGGCCGACGCCAGGCGCTGGGCCGCCAATGACGAAGAGCGACGGCTCTACGAATGGAACGCGCGCACGATCGTCACGCTCTGGGGACCGCGCGACAGTGGGCTGCACGAATACGCCAACAAGCAGTGGTCGGGCATGCTCACGAGCTTCTACCTGCCGCGCTGGGAGATGTTCTACAAGCAGCTCGACGCCGCATTGGAGGCGGGAAAACCGGCCGACGCCGCCGCGTGGGAGAACTCGGTCCGCGACTGGGAAGTGCAGTGGGCACGGCGCGACGACAACCACGCGGCCGTACCCGCCGGCGACGCGGTCGCGCTGTCACGCAAGCTGTGGACGGACTACGCGCGGTTCTTCGCTCCCGAAGCGCCCAGCCTGACGACCGGCAAACCGGTGAGCTGCTCGGCGGCGCTGCCGGAATATCCCGCGACGTTCGCGAACGACGGACGGAAGAACAGCACCGACCGCTACTGGGCGACCGACGTGCGCAACGATAAGGAGGCGTGGTGGCAGGTTGACCTCGAACAGCCGGCCACGGTCGGCCGCGTCGTCGTCGTCCTGTACTACGGCGACCGGCGGCATTACGGCTTCAAGGTCGAGACTTCCAACGACGGCAAGACGTGGGATATGGCCGCCGACCGTCGCGACAACACCGAACTCTCCACAGCGGCGGGGCACACCTGCCAGTTCGCGCCGCGGCAGGTCCGTTACATCCGCGTCACGGTGACGAGCAACTCCGCCAACACGGGCCGCCACCTGGTCGAGGTAATGGCGTTCGAGAAGTAGGCCGCGAGGTCACAGGTTGCAAGTTACAGGTTACAGGTGTCATCGAGTGGCAGCGCGCGTCTGTAACTTGTAACCTGTAACCTGTAACCTGAAACCGTCTGTCGAATCCAACCGAACTTCACGCCTTGTTGTTCGTAATAAATCCGGTAGGTGTGCATTGAGGATGCGGCGTCGCCGTGCGGTGACCGAGTGTCAGGTGCTGGCACACGTCTTGCACATGTGCGGGTGATCGCATCTAAGTGGCGCTGGTTGCACCGGGCGTAACGGCGCCGTCGTGTCCAGTAGTGTACCTTGGTCCAATTGCGGATAAGTGCCGTCCGCAATTCAGATTGGGCAGGAGCACAACCGGGATCCGCATGTCTAGCAGTGATGCCGATGATCTTTTCGCCCGCATTGTGCGGCAGATGCGCGCTGCTACGGCTGAGCAGATTGAGACAGCGCGCAAGGAACAGGCTACCTTGGCGCAGCAAGGGCAGGCGCTCTCTCTCGCCGATGTGCTGCTCAAGCAAGGCGCCATAACCCCCGAGGCACGCGCGAGCGTCGAGAGCGCCCAACTGGCGCAGCAAGCCAGCTTTCAGGACCAGGTTGGCGTTCAGATCGTCGTCTACAAGCTGCTGAAGAAGCTGGGCGAAGGCGGCATGGGGACGGTCTTCCTTGCCGAAGACACGGCCTCGAAGAGCAAGACCAAGGTCGCCGTGAAGGTCCTGACCAAGAGGCACGCGAGCAATGCGACCTTCCTGGCCCGCTTCCACCGTGAAGCCAAGGCCGCCAGCAAACTCAAGCACCCCAACATCGTCGGCACCTTCGCCGCCCGAGAGACCGACGCGGGCGTTGAAGGCGGGGTGCATTTCTATGCGATGGAGTACTGCGAGGGCGAGACACTCGAGCAACTCCTGAAGCGCGACGGGTTCGTGCCCTGGCAGAGGGCGGCCGAGATCGTCGTTGAGGCGGCGCGCGGGCTGCAGTACGCGCACGCACAGGGCTTCATACACCGCGATGTCAAGCCCGGCAATATCTACCTCACAACCAAGGGTGTGCCCAAGATTTTCGACATGGGCCTCTCGAAGAACATCGTGGACGCCGGACAGGCCGCCATGACCTTGGAGGGGCAGATCCTCGGCACGCCCCATTACGTCGCCCCCGAACAGGCGCAAGGCAGCAAGACCCTCGACGGCCGCGCCGACATCTACGCGCTGGGCGCGACCTTCTACCACATGCTCACAGGCCAGCCGCCTTTCGATGCCGAGGCGCCGGCCGCCATCATCATCAAACACGTCACTGAGCCGGTGCCCAACCCGCAGCGCATCCGGCCCGACATCCCCGACTCCATCTACCACGTCATCCAGAAGATGATGGGCAAGGATCCCACCGAGCGGTACCACGACTGCGCCGCCCTGCTCGCTGACCTCGAACCCCTCAGCCGCGGCGAGACGGTCCTCTCCCCCAGCGCGCTGGCGGCGCAGGCGGCCATGGCGGATCAGAAACGCCAGGCCGACGAAGATGCGCGCTTCCTGCAAAAGTTCATCCATTACGGCAAGTACGCGTGCATGGGGCTGGGCGTGCTGGTCGTGTTCTTCGTCGGGCGTTCCATCGTGCGCAGCTTCTTCGGCCCTTCGCAGCGCGACCTGCAGCAGCGTGAAACGGTAACTGCGCTGCAGGACGCGGGCGAGGCCAGCCTGAAAACTCAGGACTGGAAGAAGGCGTACGAGCAGTTCGACAAGATCGTGGCCCTGGCCGAATCGGGGGAGTCCAGCGACGCGGTCGTGCGCGAGGCCGCCGAACGCGCCAAGCTGGAGAAAGAGAAGCTGGCCGCCAAGCTGGCGGAGGAGGAGCGGCGGAAGCTCGACAAGGAACGGGAGGCCAGGCGCGCCGAAGAGGAACAGAAGCAACTGGCGGAGGAGCAGAAGCAGAAGGCTGACGAGGAGAAGAAACGCGCGGACGAAGAACGGCGCCAGGCCGCGGTCAAACAGGCGGAAGACGCGCGGCTGGCCGAGGAAAAGCGCAAGACGGATGAGGAGGCGCGCCTGGCGGCCGAGCGCGCCGCCGAAGAGAAGAAGCGCAAGGATGAGGCGGCGCTGGCTGAGAAGAAGCGCAAGGAGGAGGAGGCGCGCGTCGAGCGGGAGCGCCGCAAGGAGCTCAACAAGAAGCGCGACGCCCTGCGCGCCGAATGCCTCAAGCCGGCCGAAACCGCGCTCGCCGAACTCTCGCGGCTTGAGAAGATGCTGAGCGACGGCACGTCCTACGCGCAGTTCGCCGAGACGTTGCGGGACAACTGGTCCCGCGTCCAGGGCTTCCTCGATACCGCGGAAATGAAGGAGCTGGTTGACGACGTCAAGGATCCGGAAGCGGCGGACCTGCGGGCGCACGTCAAGGCGGCCGGCGAGCGCTTCTTCGAATGCCAGGGCGCGTGGCGCGAGAAGAGGGACCAGCACTTCGACTTGCAGCCCTGGCTGAACAAGACCTATGGCGAACTCGAGGACGCCAAGGCGGCCTACGAAAAGTTCAAGAAGATGGAGTAACTCGCGGGTGGCCCCGAAAGGTGCTGCAGCACTTTTCGGGG
>JAPLOD010000635.1 GCA_026692735.1 Planctomycetota bacterium
CCCTTCCCTCCCCGCCGCGGGCGTGGAAACCCAGCGCAGGTTGCGGGCGCGCGCCAGCCATTCGGGCAGAACGTGCCAGCACAGCGCGATCTTGCAAGTGCGCAATGACTCGGCGAACTCGTCGTCGCTGCCGCAGACGCGCACGCGGACGCCAAGGGCACGCTCAATCATCTCAGCGTGCCGTTGCGTGAAGTTCATGCCGGGCACGTCGGGGTTGGGGACGAAGGCAGAGATTTCGGACATGGGGGGCGTCCAGGTCTCAAGTTTCAGGTTTCAAGTTTCAGGTTCATGGTGTCAAGTGTCACGCCGGTGCCGTCCGCTTTCAAGTTGCGGGCGGTGGTTTCCAGTTGCGTGGCGCGCGCCTTTCACTAACCTGAAGCGCGGAACCTGAAACCAAGGAGGCCCTCATGGCACAAAAGCGCGTCAAGCTCGGCATCGTCGGCTGCGGCAACATCAGCAAGGCGTACATTCTCACCGCGCAGTCGTTCCCCGTCATGGAAGTCGCGGCCGTGTCCGACCTGGACATGGAACGGGCCAAGGCCACGGCGAAGGAATACGGCATCCCCAAGGCCTGCACGGTCAAGCAGCTCCTTGCCGACCCGGCAATCGAGATCGTTGTGAACCTGACGGTGCCCAAGGCGCATGAGGAGATCGCGCTGGCCGCCATTGCCGCCGGCAAGCACGTCTTCAACGAGAAACCGTTGGGCGTCACGCTCGAACAGGGCCGCCGTATCCTGGCTGCCGCCAAGACAAAGAAGGTGCGCGTAGGCTGCGCGCCCGGCACGTTCCTGGGGGGCGGGCTGCAGACCTGTCGAAAGCTCATTGACGACGGCATCATCGGCAAGCCGCTGGCGGCCACGGCGTTCATGACGTGTCCGGGCCACGAGAGCTGGCACCCCAGCCCGGAGTTCTACTACGAAGTGGGCGGGGGACCGATGCTGGACATGGGGCCTTACTACCTCACGGCGCTCACCCAACTGCTCGGTCCCGTCAAGCGCGTGACCGGCTCCGCCGCGATACTCAAACCCGAACGGGTCATCGGCAGCGAACCGAAGAAGGGCAAAAAGATCAAGGTCGAGACGCCGGACCACATCACGGGCGTGCTGGATTTCGCCGGCGGCGCGGTCGTGACGATCGTGACGAGTTTCGCGGTCTGGCACGCGCACCTGCCGCGCATCGAAATCTACGGCACCGAAGGGACGCTGGCCGTGCCCGACCCAAACAGCCTGCGCGGACCCGTGGCGCTGCGCCTGTCGTACCAGGGCGACTGGCATGACGTGCCGCTCACGCACGGGCATGCCGATGGCCACAAGTGGGGCATCGGCGTCGCGGACATGGCGTACGCGGTCCGTTCGGGGCGCCCGCATCGGGCGAACGGCGAGAACGCCTGCCACGTCCTGGAAGTCATGCACGCGTTCCTGAACGCCTCGCGCGACGGGCGGCACCAGACGATCCAGGCGCCGTTCACGCGCCCGGCGCCGCTGCCTCGCGGCCTGGCGGAGAACGCGCTAGACGAGTGAGGCAGGGCTCAGGGCTTCGGGTTCAGGGTTCAGAGCCGCGACCGTAAGGGAGCGGTCGAGGCAGCCGGTTGCTTACGCGCGCGGCTCCGAATGGCGGCTGGGGTCCATGTATGGCGGATACGCGAGAACGGCGGGAGCGCCGCACGAAACGTTCCGAGGCGGCTTTCCAGGAAGCGTGCGGCTTTTTCCCCGGCGGGGTGAACTCGCCCGTGCGGTCGTGGAAGAGCGTGGGCGGCGCGCCGTTCTTTGTGGCGCGCGGCAAGGGCGCGCTCCTGACGGACGTTGACGGCAACCGCTACGTTGACTTCGTCGGCTCCTGGGGCCCGCTGATACTGGGCCATTGCCACTCAGCCGTGGTCACCGCCATCCGCAAGCAGGCGCGCAACGGGTCAAGCTTCGGCGCGCCCACGGAACTCGAATCGCGCCTGGCGGCGCTGGTGCGCAAGGCGTTCCCGTCCATCGAGCGGCTGCGCTTCGTCTCGTCAGGCACGGAAGCCTGCATGCACGCAGTACGCGTGGCGCGGGGCTTTACGGGGCGGGAGAAGATCGTCAAGTTCGCGGGCTGTTACCATGGCGCGTCCGACGCCATGCTCGTGCAAGCCGGCTCCGGCGTGGCCACGTTCGGCTTGCCGGATTCGGCGGGCGTGCCGGCCAGCGCCGCAGCGCACACGCTGACCGCGCCGTTCAACGACCTGGCCGCGGTGCGGGCGTTGCTGCAGGCGAATCCCGGCCAGGTGGCGGCCATCATCGTTGAGCCGGTCGTGGGCAACGCGGGCGTGCTGCTTCCGGCAGAGGGATTCCTGCAAGGGCTGGCCACGTGCGCCAAGGAGGCGGGCGCGCTGCTGATCTGCGACGAAGTGATGACGGGGTTCCGCGTGGCATGGGGCGGCGCGCAGGAGGTCTTCGGCATTACGCCCGACCTGACGACGCTGGGGAAGATCCTCGGGGGCGGCCTGCCGTGTGCGGCGTATGGCGGCCGGGCGGAGATCATGGAGAGGGTGGCGCCGCTGGGGCCCGTGTACCAGGCCGGGACGCTTTCCGGCAACCCGCTGGCGATTGCCGCCGGCCTGGCCACGCTCAAGGAACTGCGCCGGCCCGGCGTGTACGAGCGACTCGAGAGCATCTCGCGGTCGGTCGCCGGCACGCTGCTTGAGGCGGCGCAGGCGGCGGGCTGGGGTGAGCGCGTCTGCGTCAACCGCATGGGCAGCATGTTCACGCTGTTCTTCTGTCCTGGTCCGGTGACGGACTACGCGGGGGCGAAGCGCGCCGACGCGGGGCTGTACGCGCGCTTTTTCCGCGCCATGCTGGAAGGCGGGGTCTACCTGCCGCCAAGCCAGTTTGAGGCGGCCTTCACGAACCTGGCGATGGATGAGGCGATCGTCAAACGCGTCAGGAACGCTGCGCGCGCCGCGTTTGCGAGTCTGCCAAACCAGTGCAGTGGCTGAGGGTTTGTGAACCACGAAGACCTCGAAGGAAACGAAGGGGTACAGGCACAAGCGATTCCTGCTGTTCTTCGTGCTCTTCGTGGTAGAACAGCTTCACTGTGTGAGCCAGCGCACCAGGGGGAAGAACAATGCGTGTGACGATTCAAGACGTGCAGAAGATGAAACGCAACGCGCAGCCCATCCCGGTGCTGACGTGCTACGACTACACTTCCGCGAAGATACTCGACAGCGCCGGCGTGCCCGTCCTTCTGGTAGGCGATTCGCTGGGCATGGTGGTGCTCGGGCATGAAACCACCATTCCGGTGACAATGGACATGATGATCCATCACTGCCGGGCTGTTTCGCGGGGCGCGAAGAACGCGCTGATCGTGTTCGACATGCCCTTCGCCACCTGCTCCCCCGCCGACCCGGCCGGCAGTCTGAGGAACGCAGCACGCGCACTGGCGGAAGGCGGCGCGCAGGCGGTGAAGATCGAAGGCGGCACGCACATGGCGCCCGTGGTCACGGCGTTCGTGGGCGCCGGGATACCCGTGATGGGCCACATTGGCCTGACGCCGCAGTCGGTCTATCAGTTGGGCGGGTACAGGGTACAGGGCCGAGACGGCGCGGGGCAGGAACGGCTGCAGGCGGACGCGGTGGCGCTGGAAGCCGCGGGGGCGTTCTCGATAGTGCTGGAGTTGGTGCCGGCGGACCTCGCCGCACGGATCACGGCGCAGGTGCGAATCCCAACCATCGGCATAGGCGCGGGGCCGCACTGCGATGGGCAGGTGCAGGTATTCCACGACGTATTCGGGCTGTACGAAGACTTTGTCCCAAAACACACGAAGCGTTACGCGACGGTGGCAGCCACGCTGCGGGAGGCGGCGAAGACGTACATCACTGAGGTTACACAGCACCGGTTTCCGGAGTGAAGGGCGGCCGAGGCCATAGCGTTGCTACTATAATGCTAAGATAGGCGTTGCGCACATGTGCAAGTCAGGTTCGTTCGAGCAACTCGCAAAGCCGGAACGAAGTACGAGTTACGGCGGCTGGAATCGCGCGAAAATCTTGTGTAAATTTGTATGAGTTCGAGTACTTTATCACACAGATAAGTAGTAGGTTTCCAGAGCGCGTGAGAAACCATGCCACAAGCAGTGCTACAAGCCACGGATGAGCGTTGTTGGCCGGGCCAGGAGGCAATGCGGATGAACACGCAACCAGTGTCTGCATTTCGGGCGTTATCGTTGGCTGCCGGTGCGAGGGCATCGGCGTGCGTTCCACGGGCGATGGTCGTGCCGTTATGTCTGGCGCTGCTGGCGGCGGCCATGGCGTGCGCACCAGCGCAGGGGCAAACGGTGACCTGGCAAGGCGGCACGGGCCTCAAGAGTTGGAGCACCGCCACGAACTGGGACTTCGGGTTGCCGGGCTCTTCGGACGATGTTGTGTTCCCGAATACGATCACCGCGGCTCTGACCGTGGACCTCGACGCCGCGCGCACGGTGAAGAGTGTAACGTTCAACCCTGGTACTGGGGGGAGTGTTCTTTTGCAGACGGGCACTACCGGCAGCCTTATCGTCGGCGATGGCACCAGCGGAGGTATCACCAACTCCGCGCTCAGCAACACGATCAGTTGCTCGCTGACGGTGAACAACAATGCCACGGTCCTGATAAACGGCACGCAACTCACCGTGTCTTCGACCATGGTGCTCAACAACAACGTCACCGTCAACGTGGCCGGGACGCTGGCTTGCTCCAGCAACAGCAACCCCTCTATCGCGAACGGGATCACGGTCACTAAGACGGGGGGCGGCACGTGGACGATGTCACCGAGCACTACCAGTCCGATAGCGGGGAAGCTGAGGATTTCGGCCGGGAAGGTGACGCTGCTCAGCTCAAGCACAACCACGATCTTCGCGCTCACCACGACGGTGGTGGAACTGAACGGCGGGACGCTGCAGACGTCCGGCAACACTGCACCGTACACCAACTGCAACGTGGAGGTCAGCGCGAGCGCGAATTCGACGCTGATTGTTGACAACGCTACGAACGCTACGCACACGCTGGCATCGCTGAAGTTTGCCGCCGGTGCGGGGAACGCTACGTTGACGGTCAACGGGAGCGGCGGGGGCACGAATGGCCTGATCATCAGCGGCACCACGACATTGAACGGCGACGTGGGCAGTGCGACGTTCAACGTGGGCAATACGAGCTTCGGCACGATGACGCTGACATCCATCACGGACGCCAAAACCGGCGGGACGTACGCAGGTTTCATCAAGAGCGGCGTCGGCACGCTCGTGTTGTCAACGGCTACTACTACGATTGGCAACGTGACAACCGTGCAAGGCGGGACGTTGAAGATCGGCGCTGACGATTGTCTGCCGACAGGCACGACACTGACTCTCGGCAACGGGGCGAACAGCGGGACGTTTGACCTGAACGGCCGGAACCAGACGGTAGCGAGCTTGGCGACAAGCGGCACGGGGGCAAGCAACACGGTCACGAACAGCGGTGCCGGCCCCAAGACTTTCAAAGTGGATATGGCCAGCGGCACGGCGACGTATGGCGGCGTGATTACGGGCGCAGCCAACTTGAAGTTGACGAAAGCCGGGAACGGGACCCAGGTGCTTGCGGGCGGCACTGGCACGTACACTGGCGGAACGGCGATTGACGGCGGGATATTGGAGTTGGCCGCCTCGGTTGCTGCCCCGCTTGGGACAGTTTCTGCAAGCATCAACACCGGGGGCACGCTGGTTAACAACCAGAGCACGATCGTGACCACGCCGCTCACGCTCAACGGTGGGACACTGAAGTCCGGCAGCGTGGACTGTTCGTTCAACGGGACGGTGACCGCTACGGCTGCGACCACCTCGTTCGTCAGCCTCACCGGAAAACAGATTACGCTGAGCGGCAAGTTGAGCAGCGGGGCGACCACGGCCAACATTACCCTGAACGGTTCGGCGGGTTCGACGAAGGGCCTGCTGCTATCCAATACAGGCGGCACGACCGATTACTCCGGGACGATCACGGTCAACAGCAACGCGATCCTGACGGCCAAGGCGACGACGACGAACAGCGCATTGGGATTGGGGGGAGCGTCGCGGGCCACCGTCAACCTCAACGGCGGGACGCTACAGCTCAATAGCACCGCGGCGGGTGGTGGGAACACGGTGCCTTTCAATGCGAAGCTGACCGTGAGCGCCAGTTCGACGCTGACAGTTGATGGCACGCCGCATAACGATACGCTAACCATGGATCAACTGACCATTGGCGCCGCCACTCTCACGATCACCAACCAGATGAACGACGCCAAAGACAAGTTCAACTTCGCCGGGCCGGACGACAGCGTGGTCAACGGCAACGCCGCCATCCAGAACCTACTGTACGACCTGGGCGGGCCAACGCCGCTGGCGATGACCTTCGGGGCGTCGAAGCTGACGGGGAACAGTCCGGCGTCCACGTTGACCCTGGCAGGGTGGTTCAACCTGGCGTCGAATACGACGAGCGGAGCGAACCCGTTCAACGGCACCATCTCCGTTGACAGTGCTGCGAAGGTGGAGGACCAGTACGGAGCATGGCATGCGATCAACGGGCTGGTGGTGGTGCAAGGCGATGCAACCACGGCTGCGCAGAACCCCAAGCTCGGCGGCGGCGCGCTTATCAACGCGGGGGCGAAGCTGAAAATCACCGAGGGGGCGACCAGCGGCATCCAGCGCATTGGCGGCGGCGTCACGCTCAACGGGGGCACGCTGGACTGGGCGGCATATCAGAACATCACGCATGCCGAGACCATCAGCAACCTGACACTGAATGCCGGCCGGGGTTCGATCATTCTCACATCGAACGTCGTCACGCCGGGCGTGGGCGATCTACAGCTTACGTTCCCCGCGCACACGCGCGCTGCCGGCGGGCTGTTGTCATTCACGCGGCAGATAGCCACGGGCGCGAGCGGCGATTATCCGAACCTGTATATCAACGACGTTACCGACCGCAGCCCGGTTCCATGGGCCACGGTCAACGGGCAGGCCGCGGGCTACTATGCGTTGCCCGACGAGGGGCTGATCCCGCTGCAGTCGGCGCTCTACGCCACGAAAAACGACGGCAACTGGGGCGATCCGGCGGTGTGGACGGGGAATATCGTACCCTCTGCGGGCGACGGGGCGATCGTGCGGCACTCCATCGCGCTGGCCAATCAGGCGGGGGTACCGACGAGCTACTCGGTGGGGGCGGTGGCCTTCGACGACCAGGGCTTCGAAGGCGACATCCACGGCGCGGGGACCACGCTCACCGTCACCCTCGGCGGGATCACGGTCAGCGGGGTGGTCAGTCCGAGCATCGAGACGGCGGTGGCGTTCGGGGCGCAGGAAGGGCTGATCAACGTGCTTGACAGCACGCAAACGCTCACGCTAAGCGGGGCAGTGAGCGGCAGCGGGGGGCTGACGAAGTTCGGGCCCGGCACGCTGCTTCTTTCCAGCGCGAACAGCTACAGCGGCGCAACGTCGCTGCTGGAGGGCACGTTGTCGCTGGGCGACAACTACGCGCTGGGGTCCGGCGCGCTGACGATCATGCCCGGCACCACGATTGCCGCGGGCAGCGGGTCGTGGACGTTGGGCAGCGCCACGACGGTAAATGGCGATTTCACCATCACGGAGGTGCCCGAGGGGAGCGGGTACACGCTTACCTTCACGAACGACGTGACACTGGCGAACTCGGCGACACTCACGCTGGCCAGCGACACGGGCGCGATCTTTAAGACGGGCATCATCAAGGAAAGCGGCATTCCCCGGACGCTGGCGCTGAACGGCGATGCAGGCGTGTTGCGTCTTGAGGGGGCAAACACGTTCAGCGGCGGCTTCACGCTGGGCAGCGGCACGGTGCAAATCGGCAACGACGGCGCTCTGGGCGGCGGCACGTTCACGATTGCCGCGGCGGGGACGCACGTGGTGGAGGCGTACGGCAGTGCGCGGACGGTGCCGAACGCGGTGAGCTTCAACGGCGATCTCACGACCAGCGGGAGCAACGATCTGACCTTCAGCGGCATAGTGGCGCTCAATGTCAGTCCGGCGAGCATCCTGTGCGACAACGCGGGGGTGACCACGTTCGCGGGCGTCATGCAGGACGGGATCGTGTCCAGCGTGCTGGTCAAGAAGGGCGGCCCGGGAACGATGCGCCTGACCAACGCCAATACATTCGGCGGCAACTTCGAGGTTTTCGGCGGGACGGTGCAGATTGGCAACGATCAGGCGCTCGGCAATCTCAGGTTTAGGATCATGAGCAACGGCGTTGTTGCTGAGCCGTACGGTGCCACACCTGCGGTGCGGACCGTGCCGAATGGCGTGGATCTCAATGCCGACTTCACAATCAGCGGGGCCAAAGACCTGACGTTCGCAGGCACGCTGGGCGTAGTGACGCTAGGCGTCACACCGACGATCACGGTGACGAACACAGGGACCACCACGTTTGCCAGCGCAATCGGCGGCGGCTCATACGGGTTGACCAAGGCAGGGCCAGGGCTGGTGGTATTCACCGGGAACAACACCTACACGGGAGTGACGTCGGTGAACGGCGGCATGCTGAGGCTTACGGGCGCTAACGGAAAGGTGGCCGGGGGCGTCACGGTCAACGCGGGGGGCACGTGCGAGATTGACAATACGGGATTAGACGGGGTGCCGAGCCGAATCCCGAACACCGGCAGCGGGACCGTTGGGGTGCTTACGCTGGCAGGCGGGACATTCAAGATGACGGGCGGCTCCGGCAGTGACGCCGACGACAACACCGAGGTGGTCAGACGGTTGGACCTGGTTGCGCAGACATGCAGCTTCGTGAACGTTGTGGCGGGGACGGGCAGCGCGGCCACGATACTGGCTGCCGGGAGTCACACGCAGCCGAGCGGGTCGTTCCTGAGTTTCACCGGCGACCCGTTGGGCTCGCCCGCGGCGCAGTTGAAGATAAACACCGGCATTGGTGACATTATCCTGCCGTGGGCAACAGTTAACGGGGGTCCCGCGCAGTACTCCAAGACACTGGACCAGGGCATCGTGCCGTTGGTATTGTCACAAACGGACACGCTTGTTACATCGGGCCCAGGAGGGGATTGGAACACGGTGACAGCCTGGTATAAATACGGCACGAGCATCAACCCTGATCAACCTCCCAGGAGCACTGACCGTTGTATCGTTCGGAATGACATCATTGTCCCGGTAGGGGGCGGCAACTGCTCCCTCATCAGGTTCGACAATGCCGATGCGACAATCTCGGGTTCCGGCACAGTGGCCGTGGCCGACGGGGCCATCTACGTGGCGGACGGTCGGCAGGCTACCATCAGTGCGGGCGTGAACTTTGGCGGCAAGCAGGGCGTGGTGAATGTTGGCGCGGGCGCCACGCTGACCATCAGCGGGACCATTCCGGCCGGGTCAACGGCGGGCGTGGCGAAGGTCGGGGCGTGGACGCTGGTGCTGGACAGCGCGAGCAACGCGTACAAGGGCGGCAGCAGCGTGCTGGGCGGGACGCTGAGCGTGAAACAGAACGAGGATCTCGGCGACCCGGCAGGCGGCGTGTATGTGTCGGGCGGCACGTTCGCGGCGATGGGGACGTTTGGGCTGACCGGCGGGGGCGGCGGCCCAGTTCCGGGCCACGGGACAGTCTCTGTTACTTCGGGCTCTACCGGGTACGCGGTTTACGGCACGGACACTTGGTTCCTTTCGGAGACGCAACCGGGAGACCTGATCACTGTGTCGGGGGAAACGCAGACCGTCGCCGATCCTGCTATCATCCCTTACGATTTCCCGTATTCGGACACATATCTGGAGACGGTCGACTCCTTTGGAATTGATAAGACAGACTTTGCGTACACGATAACCCACAGCGGCGTGGGCCGGAGGTTCACGCTTGGGTCCGGCGGCGGCACGGTCTACGTGGATGCCGGCGCGGCGCTGACGCTTACTGGCGGGCTGTTGGACGGGACGTTGAACAAGGACATGCCACTGACGAAGACGGGCACGGGGACGCTCGTGCTGAGCAAGGATTCCGTATCCACGGGGCTACGCACAATCAATGCCGGCACGATCAAGGTGACGAGCGCGAAGGCGCTGGGCATGTCCGGGACGTACGCGGACGTTGTGGCCAACAGCGGCGGGACGCTGGAGCTCGGGGGAGTGACCATCTGGGACACCATAACGCTGAAGGACGGCTCAGCGCTGCGGGGAACAGGCGTCGCGGGGGCCTCCGGCATCATCACCGTGGCCAGCAACGCACAGGTGAAACTGCAGACGGGACTGGCCGCGGGTGACACACTGGTACTGAGTGGGTATCCGACGGCGCTGACCGGCGGCGGCGGGGCGTCAACCATCACAGTGGGCGGTGACGGAACGAGCGCAGGCACGGTGAGGCTGACTTACGCCTCGGACTACGGCGGCGCCTGGACGGTGGCAATGGCGGCGGGCGGCCTGCTGGATGTCAACGATAGCCAAGGGCTGGGGCAGACGACAAGCCCTGTCACTGTCACGAGCGGGACGTTGGCGCCATCCTTCGGCGACGGCATCCCCAATGCGATCACGCTGAACGGAGGCACGCTGGCGAACAAGGGCGTCGCCATCGCGTTCTCGGGTCCGATCAACGTCACGGCCGCGTCGTCCATCTCGCTGGTGGCGCCGCGCACCGCGTCGGGGCAGACAGTGAAGATCACGGGGGTGATCTCGAACACAGGCAGCGTGGGCATCACCATCCCCGTGGAGACAGGGGCGAACGGCGGGACACTCATCCTGACCGCGGCCAACACGCTGAGCACGCCGGTCACGATCGGGGTGGGCACGGTGCAGTTGTCGGACAATGGCGCCCTGCTGGGGAACATCACCATCGGGAGCGGGGCCAAGCTGTTCATTGACGAACGCGGGACGACGAAGAACCTGAACCGCCTGGGCGACGGGGCGACGCTGACGTTGAACGGCGGCACGCTCAAGTGGCTGGCCAACCTCAACACGACCCACACGGAGAACGTGCTGGCCATCAAATTCGGCACGGGCTCCAGCACGATGCAGCTTTCGCCCTACAGCAGCGCCGCCACCTTTGGCGACCTGCGGGTGACCACGGTGAACTGCGATTACACGACGGGCGCGAGCCTGCTGCTGATCCGCGACTACTCAGGGACGGAACGCTCCAACCTGTTCATCACGAACCCGGGCGACCTGTCGTTCGCGACGGTGTCGGAGCCGCCGGCGGCGGCGGCGGCGGCGGGGTACGACACCAACGAGGGCGTGATCGCGGCGCCGGTGTATCGCATGCCGGAGAACCCGGACAACACGGCGAACGGGATCAACTTCGCCGATTACCTTGGTTCTTGGAGCAACCTCCCCGATTTCAGCACGCTGACGCCAAATGAAACGGGCGTCCGGACTTCGTTCGACATCAACCCAATCCCGCGAGAGGACCAGTTCGCCTTCAAGTTCACGGGCTACGTTGACATACCGCGGGACGGGGTCTACACGTTTGGGACCAACTCGGACGACGGCAGCGCGTTGTACATCGGGAACACGATGGTCGTCAACAACGACGGGTTGCACGGAGGACAGTGGCGGTATGGCTCGATCGGGCTGAAGGCCGGCAAGCACGCCATCACGGCGACAATGTTCGAACAGGGCGGCGGCCAGGCGCTGGAAGTGCGCATCGTGGGGCCGGGCGTGCCCGACCAGACCGTGCCGGCAAGCATGCTGTACATCATCGGGACCATCACCAAGCCGACGATCACGCCGAACGGGGGTTCCTTCGGCGCGCAACAGAGCGTGGTGCTCACCACGACGCCGTTCGACGCGTCCATGTTCTACACGCTTGACGGCTCAACGCCGACGATCAACTCGAACGCCTACAACACCACAACGCCGGCGGTGGGCAAGGCCCCACGGGCGTACGGCAACGACAACGTCGCAGTGCTGGGGACGGGGACGATCACGGTTGCCGGCGGCAGTACGAGTGTCACGGGCACGGGGACCAAGTTCGTCACGGACCTGACGATAGGGAGTCTGATCACGGCGTCGGACCACCAGGCGCAGGTGGTCGGCGCGATCGCGGACGACACGCACCTGACCACCAAGGCGGTGTTCGGCAGCGCGCTGACGGATGCCGCGTATTCGGTGGCCAACCGCATCGTGCTGGTGACCGACCCGAACAATCTCGACCCGGTGAAGAAGACATTCGGCGTAACGACCAGCGGGTCGAATGTGGGGTTCACCGCCGAAAGCGGCGAGCCGCAGCATTGCGGCAGTGCGGCCCTAAACTCGGCCTGGTGGGTGTGGCAGGCGCCGCTGGCGGGGAACACCATCGTGAGCACCGCGGGAAGCGCGATTCTGACGCGGCTGGCGGTGTACACGTCCACGTTCGCCAATCCGTACCTGGTCAGCGACCTGACAACGCCGGCGGTGGCATTCACGACCACGGGAACGCTGACATTCACCGCAGCGGCGAGTACGTGGTATTACATCGCGGTGGATGGCGCCAGCGGCGCGACAGGCAGCGTTTCGCTGTCCATCATGCAGTACCCCAATGACAACCTGGCCAACGCGATTCCGCTGTTGGGCACACAGATAACGGCATCCGGAGCGAACGTCGGCTTCGGGGTCGAACCCAGCGAGAACGCCCACGAGGGCACCGCGGCGCTGAACTCGGCGTGGTGGAGCTGGACGGCGCCGAACAACTGGCCAGCGGGCGGCGAAGCGGTGATCAACACGTACGCGAGCAGCTTCCTGACACGGCTGGCCGTGTACACGGGACCGGCGAGTTTCCCGTTCGTTCCGGGACCGGTCACCTATACCAGGGATACGGGGGCGGGGACGGCCTACCGCGAGGTGGCGTTCACGGCCGCGGCGAGCACGACGTATTATATCGCGGTGGACGGCGTGAGCG